>NZ_JAJNBY010000002.1:0-493868 GCF_056835605.1 Pseudonocardia sp. ZF1 | reverse complement strand
GTGATGGTGTGGATCCACGGGGGCAGCGGTACGAACGGGGCGGCGAGCCTGTTCGACGCCCGCCGGCTGGCCACCGACGGCGACGTCGTCGTGGTCACCGTCAACTACCGGCTGGGCATCCTGGGCGGGTTCGGCCTGCCCGGTCTCGCCGACGGCGGCTCGTTCGGCCTGCTCGACCAGCAGGCCGCGTTGCGGTGGGTCCGCGAGAACATCGCCGCCTTCGGCGGCGACCCGGGTTCGGTCACCCTGTTCGGCGAGTCCTACGGCGCGCTGTCGGCGAGCGCGCACCTGGTGTCGCCGCCGGCCGCGGGGCTGTTCGACCGGGTCGTGCTGCAGAGCGGGCTGGCCCTGCAGACCTACCCGCCCGACACCGTGATGCCGGGAACGCCGGCACTGCCGTCGCTGTGGATCGGGCAGGACGAGCTCGGTGAGCTCGGCGACGGCGTCGCCCGCGCGCTCGGCTGCCCGCCCGGCCCGGACGCCCTCGCCTGCCTGCGCGCGCGCCCGGTGGCCGAGCTGCTGCCGATGTCGGCGCAGTTCTCGCGCTTCGCCTGGGGCAACCCGACCCTGCCGGCCGACCCGGCCGTCCAGCTGCGGGCCGGCCGGGTGCACCGGGTTCCGGTGCTGTCCGGCGCCACCCGCGACGAGCACCGGCTCTACGTCGCCGCGTTCTTCGACGGCACCGGCAACCCGGTGACCGCGCAGCAGTACCCCGACCTGCTCCGCCGCGCGTTCGGCGACCGGGCCGGGGACGTCGCGGCGCGCTACCCGCTCACCGACCACGCCACGCCGAGCCTGGCCTGGGCGACGGTGCTGACCGACCGGGTCTGGGCCACCGCCACCGACGCCCAGAACCGGGCCCTGGCGGCGGTCACCCCGACCTGGGCCTTCGAGTTCGCCGACCGCGGCGCCCCACCGGTCGTCGGCTTCGGGCCCGGTGTCGAGCCGGGCGCCTACCACTCGGCGGAGGTCTTCTACCTGTTCGACGAGGCGGGCGGCGCCCCGTACGGCGACCTGCGCCCGGACAGCCGCGCGCTGGCCGACCGGATGGTGCGGCACTGGGCGGCGTTCGCCCGCACGGGCTCGCCGGCGACGCCGGACGCACCGTGGCCGCCGTTCGGCCCGGACGGCGGGCACGTGCAGACCCTCGGCACCGACCCGGACGCCGGGCCGACCGACTACCCGGCCGAGCACCGGCTCGAGTTCTGGGCCGGTGTGCCGGGGACCGTCGCCGGGGGCTGACCCCGCACCGCGGAGCACGAGGGCCGGCCCCGCCCGGGACCGGCCCTGGTGCTCCGCCGCGGCCGGCGGCCGCCCGGCGGTCACACGTCGCGTCGCTCCAGCACCACCGCGGCCACCGCCAGCGCCGCGGCCAGCCACACCACCAGCGTGCCGCCGGCGATCAGCGGGTGGACGTAGGACACGAACCCGGGCCGGGTGAGCCCGGCCAGGATGTGGATCGACTCGCCCGGGGTGAAGGGCAGCACGTTGGCCTGGTACCAGTCCGGGAGCCAGCTGATCACCGTCGGGAGGAACAGCAGCGCGACGGCCGCGGTGACCCCGCCCGCGGTGTTGCGGAACACGAACGAGAAGGCGGTGGCGAACACCGCGTAGAACGGGGCGATGGTGGCGGCGCCGACGGCCATCCGGACCATGTCGAGGTCGGCGTCGACGGTCGGGAGGCCGACGGCCAGCAGCACGCCCTGCCCGGCCAGCACCGACACCGCACCCGCGACGAGCCCGACCGCGAGCGTCGACAGCAGCACCGTCAGCGCCTTGGCCAGCAGGAACCGGGTGCGCCGGGGCGTGACGGTCAGCGTCGAGCGCATCATCCCGGTCGCGTACTCCGACCCGACCGTGCCGGCGGCGGTCAGCATCAGCACCAGGGCGGCGGCGTCTGTGCCGAGCAGGCTGGTGCTGACGATGTCCTCCGGCGCGCGGTCCTCCAGCCCGATGCCGGTGGTCGGCCCGATGGTGAAGCAGAGCAGCACGGCGGTGAAGGCGGCGATGATCAGAGCGGCCCAGAACAGGCGCCGCGTCGCCTGCAGCGTCCACAGCTTGAGGAACTCCGAGCGGACGGTGCGGGTGAAACCGACCTGGGCGCCCCGCACGGGCCGGTCCCGCTGTCGGCGCGCGCCGGCGTCGGATCGGGTGTCGGTCATCGGGTGTTCTCCTTCGCGCGGGACAGGTCGGCGCCGCGGTGCCGGCCGCGGTCGCGGGTGAGGGTCATGAAGGCGTCCTCCAGGCTGGGACGCCACGGGGTCAGCTCGTGCAGGGGCAGACCGTGCTGCGCGGCGAGCCCGCCGATGTCCGCGGCGTCGAGGCCGGTGACGGTGAACCGCTCCCCGTCGCGCTCGGTGACGGTGGCCCCGAGCCGCAGCAGCTCCCCGGACAGCTGGTCGGCCCGTGGTGAGGAGACCGTCACCCGGGCGCCCGCGCCGGAGCGCACCAGGTCGTCGATGCTCATGTCGGTGATCATCCGGCCGCCGCCGATCACCAGGACGTGGTCGGCGGTCGCCTCCATCTCGTTCATGAGGTGGCTGGACAGGAACACCGTGCGCCCCTCGGCCGCCAGCGACTGCAGCAGCGTCCGGACCCAGACGATGCCCTCGGGGTCGAGCCCGTTCAGCGGCTCGTCGAGCATGAGGACCCCGGGGTCGCCCAGCAGCGCGCCGGCGAGCCCGAGCCGCTGGCGCATGCCCAGCGACAGGGCACCGACCAGCCGGTCCGCGGCGTTGTCCAGCCCCACCAGCCCGAGCACCTCGTCGACCCGGCCGCGGGAGATCCCGCCGGCCTCGGCCTGCCAGCGCAGGTGCGCGCGGGCGGAACGGCCCCTGTGCAGCGCCGTCGGGTCCAGCAGCGCCCCGACCTCGTGCAGGGGCGCGGGAAGGCGGCGGTAGTCCCGGCCCCCGACCCGGGCGTGACCCGCGGTCGGCCGGTCCAGCCCGAGGATCATCCGCATCGTCGTGGACTTGCCGGCACCGTTCGGCCCGAGGAACCCGGTGATGTGTCCCGGGACCACCGAGAACGAGAGGTCCTCGACCGCGGTGACGTCCCCGTAGCGCTTGGTCAGCCCGCCGACCTCGATCATCGTTCGGCCCCCGCTCTCCCTGTGGCGATCATGGCTCCAGCCTGGCCGGACGCCGGTCGGAGAACCGCCGGTGTTCGTCACGGGCCGGGAGTGACGGATGTCAGGAGCTGGCCGCGGCCGTCGGCGGCTCCCGGTCCCAGACCGCCTCCGCACCTTCGACGACGGGTGCGCGCCCGAGCAACGGACGCCACCAGTCCGGGTGGCGCCGGTACCACTCGACGGTGTCGACGATGCCCTCGGACCACGCGACGCGCGGCCGCCAGCCCAGCTCGCGGCGCAGCCGTCCGGAGTCGAGCAGGTACCGGCGGTCGTGGCCGGGCCGGTCCGGGACCGTGGTCTTGAGGTCCGGGCCGAGCCCGAGGGCCGCGAGCACGGCGTCGGCGACGCCGGTGACGTCGACCTCGGTGCCGCTGCCGACGTTGTAGGTCTCGCCGGTGACGCCGTGGTGCAGGACGACGTCGATCGCCGCCGCGTGGTCGTCCACGTGCAGCCACTCGCGCCGGTTCGCCGCGGACGAGTAGAGCGGCAGCGGACGTCCGTCCAAGGCACGCGTCGTGAAGAGCGGGATCACCTTCTCTGGGAACTGGAACGGTCCGTAGTTGTTGGCGCAGTTCGTGATGGTGACCGGGAGGTCGTAGGTCTCGGAGTAAGCGCGCACGGCATGGTCCGCACCCGCCTTGGACGCGTTGTACGGGGTCTGCGGGCGGTAGGGCGACGCCTCGGTGAAGGCGGCGGAGGCGTCGGCGTCGAGGGGCAGGTCGCCGTATACTTCGCAGGTCGAGATGTGGTGGAAGCGGCCCACCCCGACCGTCCGCGCCGATTCCAGCAGCCGCTGGGTCCCGACGACGTTGGTGTCGAAAAAGTCTCCGGGGCGCAGGACCGCGAGACTATTATGGGACTCGGCCGCGAAGTTGACGATCACGTCGACGCCGTGCCGGCGCAGCAGGTCGCAGACGAGCGGCGCATCCGCGATCGAACCGTGTACGAACTCGACATCGCTGATGGCTTCGATGTTGGAGCGCACACCTGCATAGGTCAGGAGATCAAGGGCGACAATTCGGTCCGCCGAATGAATGCGTCTCCAGTAACGAACGAAATTCGATCCGATGAACCCAGCAGCACCAGTCACTAGAACTGTAGTCATAGCTCCTCCGGTAGTGATCCGAACGATAATGTCCCACGGACGAGGTTCGTCGAACACCCCAGGACACCCCTAATCGCGGCAAAGATGCGGGTGCCCGGACAGCCGACTGTTGCATGAAGCAACTATATGACGCGCTGTCGAGCCGCTCGGGTAGCAGCTCACCCACAGAGCTGGACATGACACACGTCATGACTTGTCCATATTCTTCTTGTTCATCGGCGTCTTTGTCTGCGCCATCTCAGCTTCAAACCCGCCGCACGGATTTAACTTGATCGAGTGAAACAGCTCCGATAGTCTTGACCGCAAGGCGCTTCCCTGAACGTCGAACTCGCTGGCGTTCGGGAAGCTCCAGTTCATGCGCCGGGGGGGCGAAGGTATTGCTGCTTGCCGAACGAAGCAAAGCCTTATCTCAACTGTCCACAGTGTTCGATAGGGTATCGACGCACGCAATAGGCCAGCTCGTGATGGTAAGTGGGCCCGAGTCGAGCGGTCGAACGGCTTTGCTGCATAGCTTCACCGACCACGTCGCGCGACGGAACGGGCTCGTGTTGACCGCCAACGGATCACGTTTTGAACGCGACATCGCGGGTGGTCTGCTCTGTCAGCTGATGAGCGACCCGGCAATCCCGCGAACCGCTCGTGATGCGGCGACGAGGTTCATGGGCGACGGCCGAGGCGCCGATCCGGGTGTGAACTCCGTGCTGCGCCCGGAACTGATCCATACAGCGCGCGAGGTCGCGTTCGCTCTAGCAGAACTTGCGAGTCGCAATCCTGTCGTGCTGGTCATCGACGACGTCGAGCAGGCGGACGAGGTCAGCCTGTTGGTGCTGCGTTACATACAGCGGAGAATCGTCTCGTCGGCGGTGATGGTCGTGATTTCTGAGGTCGATCCCCCAGATCCCGAGTTTACCGCTCTGCGCGGCGAGTTCTCCCGGCTCAGCGAGTCTCACCGAGTCCGCATCGCATCACTCACTCTAGCGGGAGTCCACGAGCTGCTCACAAAGGAGCGGGACTCGGAGTACGCCTGCTCGTACGCGATCGAGTTCCACCGCGCCACCGCAGGAAATCCGCGGTTGGTCCGTGCGCTCATCGCTGACCAGGATCGAGGACAGGGACTGCCGACGGGCATAACGGCGAGGAATGATTTCCGGGACGCCCTACTGACGTGTGTTCACCGCGGGGATCCCATCGTGCTCGAGGTGGCCCGTGCGGCGGCGACTCTGGGATGCCTCGCCAGCCCTGCTCGGATCAGACGGCTCATCGACCGACCTACGGAGGCGATCAACGCCGCGCTTACCTGCCTGTCACGGATGGGTGTGCTTCAAGAGTGCAGGTTCCTCATCGACGCCGGCCGAACTACCGTCCTCGACGATCTGCCCCCTGGGGACTTCGAGAAGTTCCAGCGCCGCGCGGCGATGGTACTGTTCCAGGACGGAGCCTCGCCGCTGGAGATCGCCGAACGCGTCCTCGCGGGGGGCGTGCCATGCGAGGCGTGGGCCGTCCCGGTCCTACGTGCAGCGGCCGACGTAGAGCGCGCCGCGGGCCGCCCCGCGGCTGCGGCGACAATGCTCGAGACGGCCCTGACCGGAGTCGATTGCGCGCGCGATCGTATCGCCGTGCTGACGGCACTGGCGACTGTCCTGTTCGATACCTCGCCGTCTCAGATGATCAGGCTGCTCCCCGAGCTGCACGGCGCGTTCGACACGGGAGATCTTGGCACGGACGAGCTGGCGCAGTTGTTCCGGTTCCAACTGTGGCACGGTTATGAGGTCGAGGCTCATCGAACACACAGAACGCTGGAGTCAGCCGTCCATTCGGCCACCGGCCCGGAACCCCAGCTGCTTGGTACCCGCTACTGGTCGCGGTGGATCCACCCCGGGACGGAACTGCGCAGCTCGTCAAAGCTGTCTTGGGACGGTGTGCCCCAGAAGATGCGCTCCAATGCAGCCGCGATACTGAGCCTTTGCCAACCTGATCACGCGCTGGCGATCATGAGGGTCTGAACTGCGGCGATGAGCCTGTCGGCGGTGTTCGGGCTGGACCGGATCTTGCGCAGGACTCGCCAGTTCTTCAGCTCGGCGTTGACCCGCTCACCCGGTCCGCGACGGTGGGCGTGGGCGGTGTTCACGTCCTTCTGGTGTCGCGACAGCTTCCGGAAACGGCCGGTGTCGGGGTCCTTACGTCGACGCCGCTGCGGCACGGCGACCGTAGGACCGGCGCCTTGGTAGGCGGTGTCGGCCGCGGCGGGGATCTCATGCTCGGCCAGGGCGTCGATGATCCCGTGCTCGCGGGCTGCGCCCATGTCGTGCCGCGCGCCCGGCATCGGCGGGGAGATCCACACCAGGCGGCCGACCGGGTCCGCGATGACCTGCACGTTCAGCCCGTGGGCCTTGTGCTTTCCAGAGTAGAACGCCCGGTCGTAGCCCGATGCCATCCCGACCCGGTCGATGCGCAACAGGGTGCCGTCGAGGATCACGAACGCCTTCCGTTTCGCGACCTCGATGGCTTGTTCCAGGGTGGGGGCCTTCGCGGCGAGCAGCTCGATCCCCTCCTGGATGTAGCGGTAGACCGTGGAGGTGCCGACCCCGAACCCGCAGGCCAACTCGGCGTAGGTGTCGTTCTTGCGCAGGTGCGCGACCACCAGCAGCGCCTGGCGGCCGGCGGCGAGCTTGCGCCACCGGGTTCCACGGGCGGCGCGGTGTCCGCGCAGGAGATCGGCGAGCAGGTTGAGCGCGCGGCTGGACACGGTCATCCCAGACGGGTAGGACAACACCTTGAAGCTCCTGGTAGGACGTGTTGATCTAGTCAATCGCCCGTCTACCAGGAGCTTCACCCATTCGAGGCCACGACACGCCGCAGCCCGCTGACCTGCTCATCCAGCAGGTTGGCAAAGGCTCACTGCGCCGGTCGCGTCTGAGGCGAGGGCCGGTCGAGCACGATGCACTCGCCGTGGGGGTGTTGCTGAGGCTCGGTGACGTGGACGAAGCAGTCCAGTGGTGCGAGATGCTGTACGAAGACGCTGTGGCTACCGGTTCCACGCGCGCATCGGCTGTGCTCACGTGCGTCAAGGCAGAGATCGCACTGTTCCGTGGACAGGGTGGCGAGGCATGGCGCCACGCCCACGACGCGTTGGAAGCACTACCTCCTGCGTGTTGGGGCACCACACTCCCGGCGCCGCTGGCCCTCTCCGCGGTAGCAACCGTTCTTCACTCCCCAAGTACGTCGCCAGCCGACATTCTGCAGGTGGCGATCCCCGACGCCGCGCGCCGAACGTGGCACTGGCTGTCCTACCTAAGAGCCAGAGGGGCGGCGCATCTCGCTGCCGGGCGGCCGAGGACAGCACTGGCGGAAATCGAAGCGTGCGGGATGCTCGCGATCCGATGGAAGGTAGACCTCCCTGCGCTTATCCCGTGGCGGAACGATCTCGCTGAGGCGCACCTCGCCCTCGGCGAAACTGATCGGGTGCAACAGCTGATAGCCCTACAGAGTACTCGGCCTACGAGCGACGTCGGACATGTGCAGTCGCGCAGTCTGTTGCTCTATGCAATGTGCCGTGATGGGGGAGAGCGCTTGGTATCACTGCGGGAGGCGGCGGACAGCGCCGCTGCCTGCGGTGATCAGTTGACCCGGTGTCGGGCACTCGCGGCCTTATCCGTGGAACACTATTCGAACGGGGAGGGAGCCATCGCATCGGCCATGGCGGTTGAAGCGTTGGGAATCGCCCGCGATTGCGAGATCGAGGCCCTGGGCCGTAGCTGGCTAGAAGGCGCGCCGTCTACAGCTGATCCCATGCCTCACTTTTTTCCTGCATCGGACCTGAGCACCCGAGAGTTTGCCCGTACAGCGCTCAGCGACGCGGAGTCAAGAGTCGCAAAGATGGCTGCGGACGGCCTGAGCAACCGAGAGATCAGCCGTAGCCTCTACATCACGGTCAGCACAGTCGAGCAGCACCTTACCCGCTCATACCGCAAGCTGGCCATCCGCAGCCGCTCTGAGTTGCGAGGCGTAGTCGTCTGAGACTGATTGCCCCGTGACTCTCGGATACAAGTAGCTGGAATTCCGGTCCCCTAGCTATCAGTCAACGTCGACACTTTCCGCACATCATGATCGGGGTCGGCCGTCTGACGGTAGCGTTCCAGGCAGAATCGGGGAACGGCACGCGTCCGGTGGCTGGGTAGGCGCGTCTCTTCGCTGTGGCCAGGAGACGCCGATGTCCTACCGTCGATTCTTCCGTTCAACGCGCCCGAGTTTCCTTGCCCTTGGTCTCATCGGGCGCCTCCCGTACGCAGTCGTGCCTCTGGGCACGATCGTGCTGCTGCAGGCCAGTTCCGGCAGTTTCGCCTTCGCCGGGTTCGCAGCGGGAGCGCAGAGCATCGCGATCGCTCTGGGCGGCCTGTGCGTAGGCGCGGTGGCTCGCTAGGTCCCGCCGCGCCGGATCGGGTTCTGGGCTGCGCTGCTCAACGCAGCTGCCATCCTGCTGCTGGTGCTCGCCAGCCGCGGTGCCGGACCGGTCATCATCGTTGTTGCGGCGGTCCTTGTCGGGCTGACGCAACCCCAGGTTGGCCCCCTGGTCCGAGTGCACTGGTCCGGGCATCTTCGCGGCGGCGACACTCACCTCGTCCGGACCGCGATGTTGAACCGCCCCGGCGTGTCCGGAGAGCTATCGGGTTGAGTGCTCTGACTCGGGCTGGCCGATGTGTTGACGGTAGTGCGCGGCCTCCAGCTCGGCCGGGGGCAGGTCCGCGGCAGCGGAGTGCAGCCGTCGGTGGTTGAACCAGTCGACGTACTCGAGGGTGGCGATCTCGACCTGCTCGACCGTGCGCCACGGACCTCTCGGCTTGATCAGCTCGGTCTTGAACAGCCCGATCGTCGACTCCGCCAACGCGTTGTCATACGCGTCGCCCACCGACCCGACCGAGGGCGCCGCGCCGGCCGCGGCGAGTCGTTCGGTGTAGGCGATGGACCGATATTGCGACCCCGCATCCGAGTGTGCGACCAGCCCGGACAGGTCCTTATGGCCCTGTCGGGCGCGAGTCCATACCGCGTGTTCGAGGGCATCGAGCACCAGCTCGGTACGCATCGACGTGGCCGCGCGCCAGCCCAGGATCCGCCGCGAACAGGCATCGATGACGAAGGCGACGTAGACCATCCCCGACCACGTCGGCACGTAGGTGAAGTCAGTAACCCAGAGCTGGTCCGGGGCCGGCCGGTCGAACCGGCGCTCGACCAGGTCACCGGCCCGCGGCCCACCACCGTCGATCGTGGTGCGGACCCGGCGTCCGCGGCGGACCCCGGCCAGCCCCGCCGCGCGCATCAGCCGCTCGACCGTGCATCGGGCGACGTCGATGCCCTCGCGGCCCAGCTGGATCCAGACCTTCCGAGCGCCGTAGACGCCATAGTTCTCGGCATACACCCTGCTGATCTGAGCGGTCAGTTCCTCGTCACGCACCTGCTGTCTGCTCGGGGCCCTCAACGCCGCGGCGCGGGCGGCGTAGTAGGTCGACGGGGCGATCGCCACGCCCAGCTCGGCGAGCTGGGCGCAGATCGACGCGACACCCCACCGTCGTCCCACCGTGGAGCGGGCGGCGTGCTGGTCGATGAACCTCACCAACGCTTGTGTGGCCGGTCGATCTCGGCCGCGAAGAAAGCCGAAGCAGCCTTGAGGATCTCGTTGGCCCGCTTGAGCTCCGCGACCTCCCGGCGCAGCCGCTTGACCTCCTCGGACTCCTCAGTGGTGGTGCCCGGCCGGACACCACCGTCGATCTCGGCTTGACGGACCCACTTGCGCACCGTCTCCCCGGTGCCGACCCCGAGCTTGGTGGCGACGGCGTTCATCGCCGCCCACGGCGAGTCGTAGTCCGACTCGACCTCGGCGACCATGCGCACCGCCCGCTCACGCAACTCCGGCGGATACGGCGGCTGGGAACGACGTGTCATGACTCCATCTCCTCAGAAGATCAAGTCTCCCGACACGCCGGGGCGGTTCAATGTCGTACGAGGGAGCCGCTGACGAGGCCAGCTTCGTGCTCGGCACCGCGCTGGTTGGTCTCCTTCTGCTGATTCCTACCGTCGCGTGGGGATTCCCGCACGCAGGCCCGCTACTGGGCGCCGCTGTCCTGCTCGTGGTCGCCGCCGCGCCGCTCGCTCGCCACTACGCAGACCTGTCGAGCGAGGATGCCACCCCCAAAGCCGGCCCCAGCGGGCCAGCGACAGGTACGTCGTCCGCAGTCGCCGGGCCGGTCCCGAGCTCGGCCGCAGGCCGGGCGGGAGCCAGACTGCACTGGCCGTCCCTGGTGACGCTGACCGTCGCGATGATCAGCGTCGGGGTCATCTTCGGGGTGGTGCAGACCAGCGTCACCGCGTACGCCGCTGCACAGGGCACACCACAGCTGGCTGGGCTGTACTTCGCCGAGCTCGGAATCGGGAGCGCGATCGCGGGCGCGGCATGTGCCTGGCTGCCTCCGGGGTTCAGCCTCGCCCTGCGCCGCTGGCTGTTCCCACTTGCCCTGGTGCTCGGCATGATGCTGCTGTTCTGGGGGGGCGGTGGCCGGTCTACTACCAGTCGCGATCGCGGTCGCCGGGCTGGCTGTCGGCCCTTACATGGTCACCTTGTACTCGCTGGCCGAAGCCCAGACACCGTTGCCGGCCATGGCCACCGCCATGGCCGTGTTGTGCGCCGGGGGACCGATCGGCACCGCCGCGGGCCAGTTCGGTGCTGGACTGCTCACCGACAAGTTCGGCGCCACCCCGGCGTTCGTCATCGCCCCGATCGTCGCTGCCCTGGGACTGACCGCGTCGCTGACGAACGCGCGCACCTTCAACACCGCCCGGCTGCTCGGGGCGGGGCGCTTCCTCAACCGAGCTCGCCGACGGCGACACCGGCACTCAAGTCGGTACTGACGTCCGCTTCCGGGACGGGGAGATCGACTGATGTACAAGTCACCTTTCGTAGCCCGTAGCCACAAGACGAGGAGGTGCCGCGCGAGCTCCTCTCAGCCTGCACCCCGTGTCGTCATTGGAAGTGGTCACCCGATGTCGGCGGACTTGCGGCGGCAAATGGCGGCAAAGGTCCAGGTAGCCGCAGGAACGTAGGCATCGTGTGAGCCGGTTGCTGCCGAACCGGACACCGCAGTAGTTTCTGGGAACCGACCTACCTGATCCGCAGGGGAGTCAGCGCGCTCCCGCGCGTCTCCAGCCAGGAGGTCGCACCTATGAACGTCGACCAGCCCGACCTGTGGCGATCGCAGGGCAGCCCCGCGCCGATTGTGCTGTGGGACATGCTGGACGGTCCGATGCCGCGAGGGCTTCTCGGTGCCGGTGACCCGAACGTCCACCTCGTCGACGACCGGTGGACCCTGTTCGTCGGCGGCTTCACCACCACGTTCCGCAACCGCCTGTTCCGCGCGCACCTGGTCGACGAGGCGACCGGCCCCGTCGGTCCATGGCGGATCGACCGCAACCCTCGGGGCCGGGCCCGACCGCTGGCCGCCGACCCGCCGAAGGGCAGTTGGGACGCTGCCGGCATGCACACCCCGAGCTACGTCCCGCCGGCTGCGGGCAACGGCGCTCGGATCTACTACTCGGGCCGCGCGAACGCCAAGCTTTACGGGCCCGGGAGCAGGTACGCGATCGGCGTGCTGGAGCACATCGACGGCCAGTGGCGGCGGCGCGGAGCGCCGGTGCTGGAGGGCAGCGGCCCACGGTGGAGCGTGCTCGAACCGCGCGTCGTTCATTCCGGGGGTCGCTACCGGATGTGGTACCAGGCCAACCCGCACGAGATCGGTCCCGGCGAGCACCCCGACTACGAGCTGCAATGCGTCGAGAGCGAGGACGGCCTGACCGGTTGGACACCGCCGCGCGTGTTCGCCGGGCCGGACGAGGGCTTCTTCGACATCTCGATCGCGCCGCGCGGCGACCGGTGGGTGATGCTGCTGGCACGCGGGTCCGACCTGCACAACACGGGCGGCTTCCCGCCGCAGGGCCTCTGGTGGAGCACAGCGGCTCACCCCAGCGCCGACCGCGCGGACTGGTCGCAACCGCGACGGTTCCTCGACACCGACGCGCCGGGTACTCCAATCTGGATGGCCCGCGGAACCTACGGACCGGGGCTCGCGTTCGATCCTGCCAATCCCGCTCGCGTCACGGTGCTGCTGACGGGCGTCCGGGACGCCCCGCGATGGCCCCGCCTGATGCTCGGGCGGGTCTCCCGGCTGCGTCGCCCGCCGGTGCCCGCACCGTTCTACCTGTCGGTGGCTTCTCTGATGCTTGATCTGCCGACCTGCTGATCGATGCGCTTACACGGCCGGAGTCCAGATCGACGTAGGGCTCAGTGCGCTGTGCTTTGCACTAGCCCTCAACGAGTCCGCGGCGCGTACTCGAATGTGTACGCGTTCGGGTACGCTGGGCGGTGTGTGGGTGCCTGAGGTGTTGTCGTTTCGTGAGTTCCGTACGACGTTGGCGGCGACGTTGAAGCGGGTGCAGGAGCCCGAGGCCGAGCCGGTGTTCGTCGGTGCTCATCGCAAGCCCGAGGCGGTGGTGATGTCGGTGGCCCGCTACGAACAGCTCATCGGGGCCGCGCAGCGACGCGCCGACGTCGACGAGGCCCTCGCCTCGGTCCGCGCCGAGGGCCTGGAGCCCAGCGCGGAGGGTCTGGCGCTGCTCGACGGTGTCGCAACAGGCTCGTTGAGTACCGACGAGGCTCGTGAGCGTGTCCTGGCCCGCTACCGCCGTTGACCGGCCCGGACCCCTACCTCGACCTCGACACCGGCGTCCTTCGGAACCGGCTGGGGATCACCGATCCGGCCGAGCTCGCCCAGGTCGAGGCCGAGCTCACCGCGCTACGCCTGATTGAGCTGCGCCAGGCGCCGCTGCCCGGGCGCTACGACCTGGACCACCTGCAGGACTTCCATCACCACATCTTCAGCGATCTCTACGACTGGGCCAGGGGGTCGGCAAAGTCAGATGATCTTGATTAGCTGAAGTGGACGAAGGGCGTCGCGGCTGTGATGTCGTAGCGCTGCGGCGATGTTGGTGGCTCCGGCCAGGCGGTGCAGGCTGATCACCAGGTTCCGCAGTGAGGCCATGACCTGCGGTCCGGCACCGGTGCGGACCGTGGAGAGGTCTTCGGCGAAGGTGACGTCGCGGACCCAGTGCAGTCCGTTCTCGATCTGCCAGTGGCCGCGGATCCAGGCGGCGAGTTCGTCGGGGCGGGCCTGGTGCGGGCCCAGGTCGGTGATCGCGTAGACGGTCTCGGTGCGCCACCGGGGGCGCCGGCCCGACCGGGTGTTCGCGGGGCGGGTCTTGCGGGTGATCTGCAGCGCCTGGGCGGCGTGCGGGAACTCGATCCCGGCCGCGATGGTCACGACCTTGATCGTGCGGATCTCCCGGCGCCCGTGCGCAGTCTGCACGCTGCGATGGTCGGGCTCGCTCCCGCGCCAGGGCAGCCCGGCGAGCTGGCGGCGCAGCCGGGGCTGGTTGCCCTTCACCGTCAGTACCCAGTGCGCGCCCCGGGCGCGCAGGTCGGCGACGTGCTCGCGCTGGGTGTGTAGTGCATCGGCGGTGATGACCACCCCGGTCAGGTCCAGGCCGGTCAGAGTGTCGAGCAGCGGCGCGAACGCGGTGATCTCGTTGGTCTTGTCCCTGACCTCGACCTGGCCGAGCACGGCCCGGGTCTGCTGGTCGATCACCGCCAACAGATGCCGGGCAGTGCCATGGTCACCACGCGAACCGCGCACGGTCTTGCCGTCCAGGGCCAGCACGCGGCGCCGGCCGACGGATGCACTCGACGCGCACAGGCGCTGCACGAACCCGCCGATCACCGCGTCGAACCGGTCGGCGTCGATCTGACCGAGGATCCGGCGGATCGTCGACTCCGACGGACACCGATGCTCCACGCTCAGCGCGGCGGCGACATCGGCCGGCAGGTCGGTGACCCACTCGGCGACCGCAACGAACGAGCGAGCCCCAGCCGCGACCGCGCACACCGCGGCGGTCAGCACCACGACCAGCCCGTGGCGGACCCCGCGACGGTGGCGCGGGTCGATCACCTCGCCCAGGGCGTCGGCCAGGTTCGGGGCCAGCACGCCCGGATCGGGTAACTCCACCCCGTCCACCTGGTCGGCGACGGCAGCGATCGACAATGATGCAGGCGCGGGCACGGCTCTCTTCCGATGATCAAGGCTGGCGTCAGAACCGCCATGATCACCGTCAGGGCCGTGCCCGCACCCGTACCTACGGCCGCGTGTCGTCGCAGCTCAGCGCCCAGTCACCGCGACTTTGCCGACCCCCTGACGACTGGGCCGGGCAGCTGCGCACCGTGTCCATCGGCAAGGGGCAGCTTTTCTGCCTCCCTCAACACCTCGAGACCTTCGCCGCCGACATCTTCGGTCGCCTCCACTCCGAGCAGGTGCTGCGCGGGCGTGACTTTGACGGCTTCGTCACCGGCCTGGCCGAACTGCTGGGCGACATCAACGCCCTGCACCCGTTCCGGGAGGGCAACGGGCGCACCCAGCGGGCATTCCTGGCCCAGCTCGTCCACGACGCCGGCTACGAGCTGCGCTGGACCACGATGGACCCCGCCGAGAACAACCGAGCCTCTGCGCTCTCGCTGGCCGGTGACACCACCGCCCTGCACACCATGCTCGCCCGCCTCATCAGGCCACTCCGTCAGCTACCCCGGTCACGGCCGGCATCCACCGACAGCTGAGCAGCGCCTCCGCCTCCTCGGCCTCGGCCTCGGCCCAATTCTCGAGGGGCCGTGCCGCTTGTGCCGGGTTGGCACGCGTTCCTGTCAGTTGTCCACCGCGCCTGACTTGGTGCGCTACAGAATTGTCGGCCCCCTGTCGCACACTGAGCCTTATCCCCGGTGCTGTGCGAGAGGACCGTGATGCCAGACCCCGTCATCGTGGCAGGAACCGCCCTGTCCCGTGAGCTTCAGTCAGCGTTCCGAAACGCATGCGGCGCCCGCCGGAGCGAGTGGGTCGAGCGAGAGAACGAGGCACTGACCGCCCTGCGGATCCTGGCCACCTACCTCGCCTATCACCCGGGAAGCGCCACCGCCCGGGCCATCACGACAACGCTGGCCCGCAGTATCGCTAATCCGGGGGAAGGCATGTCTCCCGTAGAGTATCCACTACCCTCGGCACCAAGCATCAATACAGCAGAGGATGACACAGTGGCGCGAATCGAAACGGTACAGCTGATCGATGACCTCGACGGCGCGGCAGCTGATGAGACCGTCGCCTTCACCCTCGACGGAAAGCAGTTCGAAATCGACCTCAAAGCGGCCAACGCCGCAACGCTCCGGAACAAGCTCGCCCCGTTCGTTTCCGCCGCGCGAACCGCAGGAGGCAGCCGGCGCGCACGCCGTCGCGAGGCTGCCCCGGGGGCGGGCTCGACCGAGGCTCGGCGCCACAACCAGGCGGTGCGTGTGTGGGCGCGGGAGAACGGATACTCCGTCTCCGAGCGGGGTCGTATTCCTGCCGAGGTCGTCGAGGCCTACCGTGACCGCGACTCGAGCATCTCGCCGTCCGCCCCGGAGAAAGCCGCGCCGACGAAGCGGCCACAGCCCGCCCAGTTCAGCGGATAGATCCGCGCGCCGGCCTACATCGACGGTGCCCGGGCAATCGGTGGTTACACCTATCCGATGATGATCGGCAACGTTGGGGTGGGGGCTCGATGGCCAGGATGCACACGGACGAGGTTGATATCGACGACGACCTCGTCCGCGAGCTGGTCCGAGTGCAGTTCCCGGAGTGGGCCGACCTCCCGGTGCGCCAGCTGGTTTCCGGCGGGTCGACGAATGCGATCTTCCGGGTCGGGACGACGCTGTCGGCGCGGCTGCCGCTGACCGCGGGGGGCGTCGGGGGTCTGCACCGCGAGGCGCGGTGGCTGCCGGCACTCGCCTCGGCATCGCCTGTCCAGGTGCCGGAGGTCGTCGCGATCGGCCAGCCGGGGGGCGACTACCCATTCGACTGGGCTATCCACCGGTGGATCGACGGCGAGGTCCTGGTCGAGGGGCGGGTTGCGGACGCGGACTCTATTGCCCGGGATCTCGCCGCGTTCGTCATCGCGCTGCGCAAGGTCGACGTGACTGGCGCACCGCAGGCGCACCGCAGCGGGACACTGGTTGATCAGGACGCGCAGACTCGCTCCGCGGTCGAGGAGCTGGCCCGCACCGACGAGTCGTTCGATCTCGATGAGGTGGTCGCGGTCTGGGAGTCCGTGGTCGCTGTCCCCGGCCCGGGCGCCCCTGCACGCTGGATCCACTCCGACCTCATGCCCAGCAATCTGCTGTCCCGTGACGGGCAGCTCGCCGCGGTGATCGACTTCAGCACTGCGGGGCTGGGGGACTGGGCGGTTGATCTCATCCCTGCCTGGAACCTGTTGCCCGCCGCGGCTCGCCCGACGTTCCGCGATGCCGTCGGGGTTGACGACCACACCTGGAAGCGCGGGCGCGGATGGGCACTGTCGATGGCACTGATCCAGCTGCCGTACTACCGCGGGACGAATCCCGTCATCTGCGGCAACGCGCGCTACGTCATCAAGCAGGTCCTGGGCGGCTGAGCCTCGCGTACGTCAGGTAGCCAGCCGGTCCAAGCGCCGCCCGACAGGCATGGTGGTGGAACAGCTCGTCGGCGGGCACCTCGGTTATCGGCCGAGCTGAAGGACGACGTTGTCGGTGAAGACGTCGAAGGTGGACGAGTAGTCGCCGACGGGATGCTGCTCGCCCTGGTCAGCACTGTCATAATCTTCATTATCGGCTTCGTTGTCGGAGCCGAAAGATCGACGGCAAATTTAAGCCCGCCGCAGCAGACGCGACAGGAGTCGTTGCGTGGAGACAAACACCCCACCCGGCGCAGCGGGACAGCCGGGCGTAGCCGGTGCCGGGCCACGGCGCCTACGACGGCTTCTTGGGGCTCCGACGGCTGATCGCCCAGCGCTCACTCTCGATCATCGCCGGGTATACAACAACCTCCGGACCAGTCCCGTTCCAACCCCGTACCGCAATCTCCGCACAGTGCCTGTCGCCGACGATCCGGCCCGGGGCCACCGACGCCGTCCTCGCCTTCGACGACGACGGCACCGAGTGTGGTAGATCACTTGCGACTCCGGACGGGCCGTCCCCACCGTCACCTCAGCCTGGCCCGGGATGGTCTCCTCCTACACCGACGCCGGGCCGCTGGCGCTCGACGGTCGAACCGACCAGGACAGGGCCGTGACCGCGTCGACGGCTCCGCTGATGGTCAACGGGTACTTCGCTGTGGGAGCCGCGAGTCCAGCAAGCCCGGAACGCCGGCCGGACTACCGAGACCCGGGGCGGCAGGCCGCGAGCCCCGCTGTCGGATGACTGGGGCGGGGGCGTCCGTTGAACCTCTCTAGCTCCAGGCTAGCTGCGGCGGAAGGTGTCGAAACCGACCCGGCTCGGGTCCGGGCCGCCGCGGCGGCCTGAGTCCAGGCCGTCCAAGACGGACACGGCGGCCTCGTCGAGGTCGAGGTCGAACACGCGCAAGTTCTCCCTGATGCGGTCGGGCCGCACCGACTTGGGGATCACAGCGAGCCCCTGCTGCACGTGCCAGCACAGGACCACCTGCGCTGGCGTACGGCCCAGCCGGTCGGCCAGGTCCAGCAGGGCCGGCTCGGCCAGCAACGCTGCGCCTGTGCCCATGCCCGATCCCCCGCCGGAACCGCTCGATCCGCCGATGGGCGACCAGGACTGGACGACAATCCCCCGACCGGTCGCGTACTCGCGCAGCTTCCGCTGGGGAAAGTAGGGATGCAGCTCGACCTGATTCACCGACGGCTCGTCGTGCCCGTCGGCCCGCAGCCGCTCCAGGTCGGCGACCGAGAAGTTACTGACCCCGATCGCCGACGCGAGCCCGTCCGCGTGCGCCTGCGCGAGAACCCCGTACGCGTCCAGTGCCGCACGGCCCTCCGTCGGCACCGGCCAGTGCAGCAGGAACAGATCGACCCGGTCGAGCCCCAGCCGCTCGAGGCTCGCCTCGACCGCCGGCCGGACGTCGTCGACGCCGTAGTCGTCGATCCAGAGCTTCGTGGTGACGAACACCTCGTCGCGCGGGATCCCGGAGCTGCGCAGCGCTCGACCCACCCCGGTCTCGTTGCGGTAGGCGACCGCGGTGTCAACGAGTCGGTACCCCGCCTCCAGCGCGACCCCAACCGCCGCCTCGGCCTCGGCGTCGGACATCTGCCAGACACCGAGACCGAGCTGCGGCATCGATCCGCCGTGGTGCAGCGAGAGCGTGGGGACAGCCGGGGCTGGTGATGCGGTCATGGGGTCCTCCTGCGTGGGTCACTCCACAAAGATGTCGACCTCGGGTCGCAGCTCTGCGCAGGTGCGCAGCACCTCGTGGATCATGTGGTTCTCGAAGGCGTGAAACGGTGTCATGTCGACGGTGCGGTCCGGGCCCAGCGCCGGGTAGGCCTGCTGGGAGAGCAGGTAGTCGAACCGCGGGGCCCATTTGCGCGACCCGAGCCGTGCCGTCACCGAGCAGTTGTCGACCATGTAGGCGACCCCGCGCGCGTGCATATACGGGTTGAGCGAGTCCACGCTCTCGATCACCGACTCGTTCGCCACCTCGGAGTACGGGTGGCCCGCCTCCAGGAGGTGGTCGATCTGGGCCATCATCACTCCGCAGTAGACCCCCGCGGTGAACGGATCGATGGCGATGAGGTCGGAGGCGCGGTCGGCGCGCACCTTCTGCCCGACCGACCACATGCCCGTGCTGTCGATGACGCCCATCGGGAACCGCTCGAGGCGGGTTCCCGCGATGACGACGCTGTTGATCTCGTTGCCCGACACGACCTCGTCGTAGATCTCGGCAAACACCTCGCGACCCGCCGGATAGGCGGCCGAGTACGCACGCGCGAACACCTCGCGACCCGCCGCACCAAGTGCGTGGTAAACGCCGATGATGCCGTCGTGGGAGATGGTCCGCGATATCGGACCGGTGATTGACTCCACGGAGCGGACGAACGCCTCCCGCTCCTCGGCCCCCTCGGCCACGTAGCGACGGAACAGGCTCTCGACGATGCCGTGGACGGCGCCGAGCAAGATGCCGCGTTCACCGGCGATGTCGGAGCGGTACTCCGACTCCAGCGTGGTCTGGAACGTGTACGGCGCACCGAGCGCCACCGACCAGCCCAGCGCGCGGTCGGTCGCGTGGCCGGTGATGTCCTGCTGGACAGCGAAGCTCGCGTTGATGCCGGCGCCGTTGACTTCGGCCCCCTGCATGTACAGCGCACGCACCGACTTGCCCATGCCCTTCGGGCAGACGGCGATCACGTCGATGCCGGCCGGGAAGGACCCACCGGTGTTGGCGAGGTGCCCGACCAGGAAGCCGTGTGACAGCCCGAGGGTGGTGCCCGGGCGGAGCAGGTCGAAGATCTCCTGGTAGCGGGTGGCGAGTGCACCATCGGAGATGAGCAGCAGCACCATGTCCGAAGCGGACACGACCTCCTCGACGGTGGCGAGGGTGCCGTCGTCGACGCTGAAGCCGGCGTCGATGGCCTCCGCGCGTGAGGACGAGCCCTCCCGCAGACCCACGACCACCCGGATGTCAGTGCCGACCAGCGAATCGCGCAGGTTCTGCGCCTGCGCCGAGCCCTGGGGTCCCCACCCGACGACACCGATCTGGCTCACTCCGGCGAATGCCTTCGGCAGCAGCGGGAACAGGTCCCGGCCGCCGCGGACGATCGCCTCAGTGTGATCAGCGACGGTGATCAGTTCCTTCGTGAACACCGACGACTGGAAGTCCAACTCCTGCACGGTCCAACACCTCTCAAGAACGGCGACAACGTCCGGGCGGGCCACCGGGCCCGCACCGACCAGAATCAGACGTCGCGACACCGTTCCCGAGTGGGGCACAAGGCCAACGACGCAGCGCTGCCACCCGCCGTGGGATCGAGCCACGACGTGAGTGGTGATACCAATTCTCGCACATGCTCATCCCGGGCCGCGTGGGCGACCCCCGGCGACGTCCGCGGACGTCGTCCCCAACCGCCCACATCCCGGCCGCACAGATCCCGACCGGGCCGCGACAGCCGCCACGGCCGCCGACACAGCAGCGGCGTCTCCGCGCAGCAACCCGGTGAGGGCCCGGTCGGCATGGGCCGTACCCGGCAAAGGGTCCGCGACCCAGCTCCGCATCGATGCCAGCACCTCGAGCAGCCCCGCCGCCGACGGGGCCAGGCCCTGTTCGGACGCCGTACGGACCATCTCCAGCCAGCGCGCGGTCGGGACGGCCGCTACGCCGACGAGCTCGGCGACCAGGTCTGTCCACCGCATCGGGTCGGTGCCGACGAGGTGGTAGGCCGCTCCGGTGCTCGCTGGTGCCCCGGCCAGCGCGACCAGCGCCTGCGCGGCCTGGTCCACGGGCAGCAGTCGCACGTCGATGTCGAGGTCCGGTGCGCTGTCGACCTCCCGGCACAGGCTGGTGACCCGGGTCAGGAGGTCGTCAGGGTTGGCGACACCCGCTGCACCGGCGAACAGCCGTCCGGTGCGTACGATCGACGCCGGCAGGCCCGCTGCGATCGCGTCGGCGACGAGCCGGTCGGCCACCCACTTGGACCGCGCGTAGCCCGACGCCGCGGGCTCGGTGGCGACGACGAGGTCCTCGGCCATCTCCCGGCCGCCGAACACCGACAGGGTGGAGACGTGCGTGAGGCGGGCCCCGGACCGGGCGACGACACCGAGCAGTGCCGCCGTGGCCCCGACGTTGGTTTGCTTCAGGACGCCGTAGGGATACGCGAGGTTGACCCACGCCGCGGCGTGCACGATCACGTCGAGGTCGGCGCCGAGCTCGCGAAGGCCCGCGTCTCCCAGACCCAGGTCGGGCCGGGAGAGATCGCTGACGACGATCTCGATCCGCGGATCGGTGCCGGCGTCGGTCCCGTAGCGACGCAGGGTCTCGGTGACCCGCGTCCGCGCGCGGTCGGCGTCGGCGGCCCGCACCAGGCAGCGGATCCGACCGGCCTCGGTGGCGAGCACCTGCGCGAGCACGTGCGCGCCGAGGAACCCGGTGACCCCGGTGAGCAGCCACGAATCGCGACCCTGCCGGACCGCGGCGCCGTGGCCAGCGGGGACCGGCGGGATCTCCGCGTGCAGGTCGACCGCGACCGGCTCCGTGGAGGTCATGTGATGCCGGACCGCGGCCGCCGTGGCTGCCGGTGACGGCGTCGCGAACACCTCGCTCAGCGCGACGTTGAGCCCGAAGCGGAGGTTGAGCCGGTCCAGCATGCGCATGGCCAGCAGCGAGTGCCCGCCGAGTGCGAAGAAGTCGTCGTCCGGGCCGACGTCGGGCCGTTCGAGCACGTCCCGCCAGATGGCGACGACGGCTGCCTCGGTGGCGTCGCGCGGTGCGCGCTGCCCGGCCGTCGACCGTCGCTGGGTCGACGGTTCGGCGTCGGCGGCGACGGCCGCACGGTCGAGCTTGCCGTTGGCGGTGCGCGGGAGTGCCTCGACCCATCTGATGCGGTCGGGCACCAGGTGCGCCGGGACGCGCGCGCGGACCCGGGTCAGCACGTCGGCGGGATCCGGCGGGTCCGATGCGGCGGCCGCGACGACGTCGGCGACCAGCACCGCGGGACCGGCCGCCGCTGCGGCCGCCGCGACGTCGGGCAACGCCGTCAACGCGGCCTCCACCTCGGCCAGCTCGATGCGGTACCCGCGGACCTTGACTTGCCCGTCGCGCCGGCCCAGGAAGCGCAGCCCGTCGACGGGATCGTCGACCACGAGGTCACCGGTGCGGTACCAGCGGACCCCGTCCCGCTCGACGAACGCGGCCGCGGTCAGCTCCGGTGCGTCGTGGTATCCGACGGCGAGACCGGCTCCGGCGATGGCGAGCTCACCGGCCACCCCCGGGCCCACCGGCTGCAGCTGTTCGTCCAGCACCGCCACCGCCGTCCCGGCCAGCGCGGTGCCCAGTGGCACGGTCGGATGCCGGAGCCGGGTCGCGTCGACGGAGGCGACGGTCGTCCACACCGTCGCCTCGGTGGGCCCGTAGAAGTTCCACAACCGCACGCCGTGGCCGGTGGCGGCGACCGCCGTGGCGGTGGGCAACGCCTCGCCGCCGGCCACAACGTCCAGCGGAGCGGGCGGCCCGCCGCGGTCCCACACCGCGGCCAGCTCGGCCAGGAGCGTCGGGGTCGCGCTGAGCACATCGACACCGGCGCCGCGCACCAGCGCATCCAACGCGGTGGGGGAACCCTGCTCGCGTTCGGTGGCCACGACCAGAGTCGCGCCGCTGAGCAGCGGCGCATAGATCTCCCACACCGACAGGTCGAAAGCGAAGGAGTGCACGCACGTGAACACGGCACCGTCGGCCCAGACGAGCCGTTCGCGGCCCGCCGCGACGAGGTTTCCGATCCCCGGCTGACCGACGATGACACCCTTCGGGCTACCGGTGGAGCCGGAGGTGAACATGACGTAGGCGGCGGCGTCGGGATCGGCAGTCGGTGGGGTCGGCCCGGTCGGCGCCGCCGCGTCGAGATCCTGCGGGGTCCGCGCGATGACCCCCGACCCGTCGGCGAACCCGTCGGCGTCGGCATCGACGACGAGGGCTGCCGCACCGCACCGGCGCAGCAGGTCGGCCCGGCGCGCGACCGGGTGTCGTGGCTCCAGCGGCACGTAGGTGCGACCGGCCAGTAGGGAGGCCACCATGGCGACGATCGCGTCGACGCTGCGCGGCAGGCACACAGCGACCGGCCCGTCCGGGGCGGCGGCGAGGTGTGCCGCCCACCGCTCCGCGCGGTCGATCAGCTCGGCGTAGGTCAGCGTGGCCGTCCCGCACGCCACGGCGGTCCGGTCCGGGGTCCGGGCCGCGACGGCGCGCAGCGCGGCGGCCAGACCCCCGCCGTCCGGGGCGGGCGGGCCGGGGTCCGGGGCCGCTCGGCCCAGCGCCGCGGCACGCAGCTGCGCGCGCGTGACCTGCGGCTGCGCCAGCGCGGCGAGGACCCGCTCGAACGCCGCGGCCAGCGTCTCGACGTGGGCCCGGTCGAGCACCGCGGTGTCGTACTCCCAGACGCACCGCATGCCGTCCGCGGTGTCGGTGAGGTCCAGCGACAGGTCGAACCGGGCCGCGGCCCGGCTGACCGGCAGCTCCGTCACCGCGACCCCGTCGAGCTCCAGGTGTGCGGTCGGGAAGTTGTGCAGCGCGAACAGGTGCTGGAACACGGGGTTGGCGTGCGGGTCGCGGGCCGGCGCCAGCGTCTCGACGAGCTGCTCGAACGCGATCTCGCCGTGCGCCATTGCCAGGCCGGACTGGTCGGCGACGGCAGCGAGCACCGCCGCGCCGGTGGCGCCCTCGGGGTGGACAGGCAGGACGACGGTGTTCGCGAAGTACCCGATGTTGCCCTCCAGCCGGGGGTCGGCGCGGTTGGCCACCGGTGTGCCGACGCACAGCCGGTCCTCGCCGGTGAACCAGGTCAGCACCAGCGCGTATGCGGTGAGCAGCACCGTGTACGGCGTCGTGTCGTGGCGGCGGGCGGTCTCCTGCACACGGTCGCGTGCCGCCGGCCCGATCCTGCGCACGGTCCGGGCCCCGCCGCGGTCGGCGGCGTCGGTGGCGCGCGGTCGGGCCATTGCGAGCCGGGTCCGCATCGGGAAGCCGGCCAACCGCTCGACCCACCAACGCAGGTCCGCGGCCACGGCCGGGGACCCGGCCTCCCGGCGCTGCCAGTGCGCGTAGTCGCCGTACTGCAGCGGCAACGGCGCGAACTCCGGCGGGTGACCGCTCGCCCGCGCGGCGTAGGCGCAGGAGAGCTCCCGGCGGAACACCGCCGTCGACCAGCCGTCGCAGACCAGGTGGTGCATGACGACCGCGAACACGGCGGTGTCCGGTCCGGTCGTGACCAGGACGGCGCGGACGAGCGGGCCGTCGCGGATCGACATCGGCGCATCGAGCACCTCCTGCACGATCGCGCGGGCCCGACCGGCCGGATTGGCATCGGCGGCGACGTCGCGCCGGTCCGGTACGAGCCGGCCGCGCGCGGCGATGAGCTGGTGCACACCGTCGTCATCGGCGCCGAAGGTGGTCCGCAGGATCTCGTGGCGCGCGACGAGATCGGCCAACGCCGCCTCCAGCGCTGCGACGTCGAGCGGGCCGCGCAGGGTCGCCGCCGCCATCGGCACGTTGTAGGCAGGGGTTCCCGGGTCGAGTGCGTCGATGAAGTAGAGACGCTGCTGCGGGAACGACGCGGGCAACTGGACCGGCGGCGGCTCAGGCACGGGCCACCTCTGCCGTGGACTGGTCGCGGGCCGTCGCCCACATCGTGGCGAGGTCGGGCAGCGCGGCGAGCACCAGCTCGGGATCGGGGAGGAAGTCGATCAGCGCCGCGATCTCGTTCACCCCGATGTCGACGAGTTCGGCCACGACGCGCGCGCAGTCCTCCGGGGTGCCGATCAGGCCGGCCCCGTCGATCAGCCGGTCGAGGTTGCGGTCGGCGAGGGCCCGCGCGTCCTCGTCGGACACCGCGGCCTCGGCGGCGCCGAAGCCGCGCACACCGGCGGTCTGCAGCTCCAGGTTCGCGCGGATGTAGTCGGTGTAGCTGTCGCGGACCCGCGCGCGGTGGGCGTCGAGGTCGGGATCGACGTAGGTGTGCTGCATCAGCGTCACGGTCCCGGCTCCGGGATCGTGGCCCGCGTCGGCGCGCGCCGCGCGGTAGCGCGCGATGTGCTCGGCGAGCTGGTCACGGTCCTGGTGCATGGTGGCCGTGAGCACGTGGTGGCCGCGGCGGCCCGCTTCCTCGAAGGTGCCCGCGGACTCCCCCGTCACCCACACCTGCAGGTCGGCCTGCACCGGCGCGGGATAGGTCCGCACCGGGACGAGGACCCCGGCACCGTTGGGCAGCATGATCTGCTCGCCGCGCCACAGCGCGCGGACGGCGTCGATGTCGGCCCACATGCGCTGCTTGCGGTCGTCGTAGGACCGCGGTGCGAGGACGAAGTCGTCCACGTGCCAGCCGGAGCCGAACGACAGGTCCACCCGGCCGCCACTGAGCCGGTCCACGACCGCCCACTCCTCCGCGATCCGCGGTGCGACGTGCAGTGGCGAGATCACGCTGCCGGCGCGCAGCCGGACCCGAGTGGTCTCGCGGGCCAGCACCGCAGCGAGAACGGCCGGGTTGGGGAACAGACCCCCGAACGCCTGGAGGTGCCGTTCGGGCAACCAGACTGCGTGCAGACCGGCCCGGTCGGCGAACCGGGCCCCGTCGATTAGGAGTCCGTAGGGATCGGCAGCCGGGTCCGTCGGCGCGAGCGCGGAGAAGAACATCAGGCTCAGCCGCGGCTCGGCGGACCCCGGCGCCGCTACGGCGGGCTCGGCCCGGGTGCTGCTCAGGGTGGACGATGGGGTGATCCGTGGGATGGACGGTGGGGTGATCGGCGCAGCGGCCGGTGGGGCCCCCTCGCTGTGCGGCTCCCCGCGCGGAACCGGCGCCAACCGGCTGAACGGGTCGTCGACCGGCGCGTCCTGTGGCGCGGCGTCGACCTGCTCGACGATCGCGGCGATCGTCGGTCGGGCCAGGAAGTCACGCAACGCCAGACGCACACCCAGGTCCGACCGCAACCGCGCGAGCATCATCGTGGCGACGAGCGAGTGACCGCCGAGATCGAGGAAGCTCTCGTCGAGTGCGATGTCGTCGACGCCGAGCAGGTCGCGCCACACCTCGGCCACCCGACTGGCGACGCCGCCGGACCCGGCGCCGGGTCCGGTACCGGACCGGACAACGGCGCGGGTCGGTTTGGTCGTCCGCACGTGGGCCAGCGCCTGGCCCAGCCGGGCCTGTTCGTCGGCGGCGTGCCCGGCCACCACCTTCTGGAAGTCGCGCGTGGAGACCACGACCTGCGCGGCGCCGGCCGAGAGGACCCCGGTGAACACCACGGCGGCGTCTTCGGGTCGCAGCGCGTGGTCGAACGTGCTCTCCCGCCACGCGCGCAGCGAGTCTGGGACGCTCGTGTCGACGGCCATGCCGGCCCCGCTCCACACGTCCAGATCGGCGCTGACCCAGCGCGTGCGGCCGGGCCGCCGTTCCGCGACAACCGCGTCGAGGAACGCGTTCGCCGCGCAGTAGTCGGCCTGGCCGAACCGGCCGAGGATCCCGTTGTGGGACGCGCAGAGCACGACGAAGTCGGTGTCGTCGGTGACGACGGCGGCCGCCAGCGCGCGGGTCCCGGCGACCTTGGGGGCCAGCACGCGCGCGGCTGTGGCGGGCTCCGAGGTGGTGATCAGTCCCTCCCCCGCGAGCCCGGCGCAGTGGAAGACCCCGTGCACCGGTCCGGTCCGCGCCACCGCGGCGGCGAGATCCGCCGGCGAGGTGACGTCGGCCTGCGCGTAGGTCGCGTCGACGCCGTCGGCGGCGAGCCGGTCGAGCAACGCGGTGGCGTCGGAGGAGGGACGGCGGCCGGTCAGCAGGACCCGCGCGCCGTGGGTGCCGAGCCAGCTGGCGATGGCCCGACCGATGCCGCCGAGCCCACCGGTCACCAGGTAGGTGCCGCCAGCGCGGATCGGTGGTGGGCCGGCGGGGACGGTCACGGGGACGAACCGCAGCGTGTGGGGCAGCCCGGCCCGCAGGGCGACCGTCGTGTCCGGCAAATTCAGTGCCGTGGCCAGCGACCTGATCGCGGCGGCAGGGTCGGCGGCGGGATCGAGGTCCACAACTTGAGTGTCGAGACCCGCCGCCTCCAGCGGCAGGACCCTCGCTACCCCCAGCGCCGTAGCGCGGTCGGCGACGATCTCATCGTCGTGTCCCGCCGCGATGGCGCCGCGGGTCACGAAGTGCAACCGGACCGGCGGGCCGTCGGCCAGCTCACCGGCGCACGCCTGGGCGAACCGCAGGACGTCGTCGAACGCCGTTCGCGGTGCCGGTGGATCGGTCAGCCCCCATGCGGCGACGACACCCGCCGGCGCAACGTCGGCGCACAGCGCGGCGAGCGCCTGCTCCTGGTGGTCGCGGCGGCCCGGATCGGCGCGGCACTGCGCGCTGTCGAGCTCGAGCCGGTCGCCCGACCACGCGACCCGGACGTCGCCGTACCGCTCGCGCAGCGCGTCGACCACCGCGTGGCCGAGGTCGGTGTCCGGTGCGAACACCACCCACGGTCCGGCCGGGGTCGCGCAGCGCGCGGTGTCGGCAGCGGGCCAGGTCGGTGTCCAGAACCAGCGGGCCGGGTCCAGCCGCTGCGCCGCCGGGACGGGTGGCGGCGGTGCTGCCGCGCGGGGTCGCGGGTCCACCCAGTGCCGGTCGCGCGCGAACGGGTAGGTGGGCAGTCGCAGACGCCGCGGCGGCCGGTCACCGGTGGCCCCGGTCGAGGGGTCGACGTCGACGCCGTGGGCCCAGAGGGCGCCCAGCGTCGCGGCGAAGGCGGTCGCCTGCGCGTCGGGATCGAGATCGGTGGCGATGCCGACGACCGGACGGTCGCGGCCCGCCACCAGCGCGGCAACCCGGGCGGCGAAGCCGCGCGAGCCGGCGTCGACGAGGACCGCGACCTGCGGATCAGTACTGGCCACCAGGGTCGTGAGCCCGTCGGCGAAACGCACCGTCGACCGCAGCTGGCGTCCCCAGTAGGCGGGGTCGGTGGCCTCGGCGGCGGTGAGGACTGCGCCGGTCACGTTGGACACGACAGGACACGTCGGGGGTCGCAGGTCCGCGGAGGCGACGACGTCGGCGAAGGCCCGCGCCGCGGGATCCATCGCCGCGGTGTGGAAGGCGTGGGAGACCGCTAGCAGCGGTGCGTCGGTCTCGTCGACCGCGCGAAGCCAGGCCCGCACGGCATCCTCCGGACCGCCCACGACGGTCAGCTGCGGCGCGTTGACGGCGCACACCTCGACCTCGGGGACGTCCTCGACCAGTTCCCGCACGGTGGCCTCGGCCAGCGGGACCTGCGCCATCACGCCGGGCTCCATGGCCTGGGCCAGGCGGCCCCGCTCGGCGACGAGCCGGCACGCGGTCCCCAGGTCGACCACGCCGGCCAGGTGCGCGGCGGTCAGCTCGCCGATGCTGTGCCCGAGCAGGGCCACCGGCTCGACGCCGCGGTCGCGCAGCAGGTCCGCGAGAGCGGTCCCGACGGTGAACACCGCGGGCTGGGTGTACTCGGTGCGACGCAGGCGATCGGTGTCGCCGTCACCGCCGTCGCCGAACAACAGGTCCCGCATGTCGGTGTCCAGGTGGGCGGCGAAGCCGTCCGCGCAGGCGTCGACGGCGGCGGCGAAGGCGGGCTCCTGTGCGTACAGGTGGCGGTACATGCCCACCAGCTGGATCCCCTGCCCGGGCAGGAGCAGCGCCACCCCCGCGCCGGACTCGGCGACGGGGTCGGGATCGATGCGTGCGGCACGCAGCGCGGCCACCGCGTCGGACACGGTCGTCGCGGCCACCGCCAGCCGGTGCGGATGGCGGCGTCGGCCGGTGCGCAGGGTCGTCGCGACGTCGACGAGATCGAGGTCGGGACGGGCCACCAGGTGCTCGGCCAGCGCGGTGCGGAGGCCGTCGAGTGCGTCGGCGGACGCGGCCGAGAGCCGCAGCACCGACGGGGACGGCGCCGGATTCGTGGGGCCGGTCACGACGCCGCCTCGACGACGACGTGGCAGTTCGTGCCGCCCATGCCGAAGGAGCTGATCCCCGCACGCCGGGGTCCGGGGCCGGTGCGGAACTCCGCCGGTTCGGTGACCAACGCGAACGGGGTCTCGTCGAGCCGCAGCGCCGGATTGGGGTCCGCGAGGTTGATGCTGGGCGGGATCACGCCTTCGCGCACCGCGAGCACCGCCTTGACCAGGCTCGCGATCCCGGCCGCCGCGCTGAGGTGGCCTATGTTCGGCTTCACCGACCCGATGATCGTCCGCTCGCCCGGTGGCAGCCCGAACGCGCGGGTGGTCGAGGCCAGCTCGATGGGGTCACCGAGCAGCGTGCCCGTGCCGTGCGCCTCGACGTAGCCGATCGTGGCGGGGTCGACGTCGGCGGCGGCGATCGCCATGTCGATGACCGTCGCCTGCGCGTCGAGGCCCGGACCGGTCCAGCTGGGCTTGTCGGCGCCGTCGTTGTTGACCGCGCAGCCTCGGATGACGGCGTCGACGTGGTCACCGTCGGCCAGTGCGTCCTCCAGCCGCTTGAGCAGCACCACGCCGACCCCGTCCCCGAAGACGGTTCCCGCGGCGTCCGCGGCGAAGGTGCGGCAGTGCCCGTCGGGCGAGCAGATGCTGTCGGGGGTGTAGCGGTAGCCGGCGCGCAGCGGCAGTCCGACCCGCACACCACCGGCCAGTGCCATGTCGCACTGGAACGTCAGCAGGTTCTGCACCGCCGTCGCCACCGCCACCAGCGACGTCGAGCAAGCGCTCGCGACGGACACGCTCGGCCCGGTCAGGCCCAGCTGCCAGGAGACCCGGCTGCTCAGGTAGTCCTTGTCGTTGCCCAGCAGCAGCGTGAGATCGTCCATCTCGGTGTGCTGGCTGGTGTGGGAGGCGAGGCTGAAGGCGTACTGGCTGATCCGCGAGCCGGCGAAGACCCCGACCGGGTCCTCGACGTCGTCCGGGCAGTACCCGGCGTCCTCGAATGCGGTCCAGCAGGCCTCCAGGAAGACGCGCTGCTGCGGATCGATCGAGCGGGCCTCGAACGGCGAGTAGCGGAAGAACCCGGCGTCGAAGCAGTCAGCCCCGTCGAGGACCCCCTTGGCCGGCACGTAGTCCGGATCGTCGAGCAGCTCCGGCGACACCCCCTCGGCGAGGAGCTCGTCCGGGGTGAACCGGCTGATCGACTCGACGCCACCGCAGACGTTGCGCCAGTACTCCTCCACGTCGCGAGCCCCCGGCAGCCGCACGGCCATCCCGATGACCGCGACGGCGGTCTCGTCCGTCGGTGGGGGGCTGCTCGAAGTCGTCATCATCTGCTCCTCTCGTGCCGACGGCGACGGCGCGCGAGCGCGGCGCGGTAGCGCCGGGCTCGTTCGGCGCCGCGTCCGGCCACCTCGTCGTCGGTACCGACGGTCAGCCGCCCGACGTCCTCGACGGTCGCGCACCGAAAAAGGTCCACCACGTCAAACTCGACGGATGCCCAGGTACGCAATCGTTCGTGTAGTTCGACCATCCGCAGCGAGTGCATGTCCAGGCCGGCGAGCCGGTCCCCCGGCGTGACCGGGTGCCCGACCAGCTCCTCGACCTCGAGCTGGGCCCGGGCCACCGGCCCGGCCTCCGGGTCGGCGAGCGCGCCGTGGCGGACCCGGTCGCGGTCGCGGTCGCGCAGCGCGGCCCGGTCGATCTTCCCGCTGGGCAGCCGAGGGATCGCCTCGACCGGCAGGAACCGGGCCGGCACGAGCGGCCCGGGCAGGATCGCGCGGCAGCGCTCGGCCAGGTCCGCCGCCACGTCCTCTGCGGTGTCCTGCGCGACGTCCGGGTGGCCGACGTACCAGCAGACCAGCGCGGCGTCTCTGCCCTCCCCGACCAGCCCGCACACGGCCTCGGAGGGGCCGCCGGCCCCCAGCACTGCGGCTTCGACCTCCTCCAGCGCGATGCGGTGACCGCGCAGCTTGACCTGGTTGTCGCGGCGGCCCCACCAGCACGATCCGCCCGTCGGCCCCCAGCCGGGCGAGGTCACCAGTGCGGACGTGCGGTGCGCCGGACCCGTCGCCGTCGTGGCCGAAGCGTGCGGTGTCGGCCCCGTCGAGGGGTTTCCCGACGCAGACCCCGCCGACGACCAGCTCACCGGCGACCCCCCGCGGCATCGGTGCACCGGCCGCGTCGACGACGGCGAGCCGGCAGTTGTCGATCGGGACACCGAGCGACACAGGGGCCGAGCCATCTCCGCCGGCCATGTCGGCCGTACCGGCGATCTCGGCGACGGCGACGTTGGACGCGCACTCGGTGAGCCCGTACAGGTTGAGCAGGCGATGCTCGGGAAAGCGGTACCGCCAGGCGCCGGCCAGCTCGGCCGACAGCGGCTCGGCGCTGGAGGTGACCAGCGACAACGCCTGGCCCACGTGCACGCCGGGTCGGCGGGCCCTCGTGAGCAACAGGTGCAGGATCGGCGGTGCGGTGAGCAGGCGGGTGACGCGGTGCCGGTCGAGGAGATCCCACAGCCGGGCCGGGTCGACGAGATCGGCCATCGCCGCGATCACTGTCGGACGACCGGCGAGCAGGCCGCCGAACACCTCCCACAGCGAGCCGACGAGCCCCAACGACTTCAGCCACACTCCGCAGCCGTGGTCCTCCCACGGGTGGCGGGCCCACATCCACTGCAGGCGGTTGGCGGCCGCGGCGTGCGAGATGCGGACGCCGGCCGGTCGTCCGGTGCTGCCGGAGGTGAACAGGACGCACAGGTCAGCGTCGGGGTCGGGCGTCGGGGTGGGCCGCGGCCGTCGCGACACTTCGGCGCCGGCCGACACGCGGGGCAACCCGAGATCGGCGTCCGGGCTGGCATCGGGGCCGAGGACCGCGACGGCACCGGTAGCCCGCACCATCTCCGCGCGGCGGGCCCGGGGCAGGTCGGGCGGTACCGGCACCCAGGCCCGGCCGGTCCGCATCGCGGCGAGCACCGCGGCGACGGCGTCGAGGCAGCGGTCCCAGGCGATCGCCACGGGCGCACCGGCGGGCAGGTCCAGCCCGTCCAGTGCGGCGGCGAGTCCTGCGGCACGTGACTCCAGCTGCGCATAGGTGTGGTGCTGCTCGCCGTCGACGATGGCCACGGCGTCGGGTCGCTGGTTGACCTGGTGGTCCCACGACCCGAGCAGGTCCACCTCGCAGGTCGTGCGGTCGCCGTAGAGGATGGCCGGTCGCAGCCCGGCGGTCCGAGCGGCCTCGGTGCCGACCACGGCCACCGTCGCGTCCGGATCGGCGAGTGCGGCGGCGACGGCCGCGGCGACCACGTCCGCGAACCCCGACGCGATCGCGGGATCGGCGCCGGCCACCGCGGGGCCGCCGCGGACCCGACCGTCGAGCCGGCCCGACGGGCCCACCCGCAGCGCCACGACGGTGTCGTCGCCGGCTGGCGGGCCCTGTTCTGACGGGACCTGAGTTGACGGGCACTGCGCGCAGCTCACCAGCACGACGGGCCGGCGCACGGCCTCGGGGCAGGCCCGCATGCGTGCGGCCCGCTCGACGAGCGTGCGGTGGGCCGTGACTAGGGCCCCGCGCACTGTCGTCGCACCGCCGAGCGCGATGTCGACGGGCACCGGTGCGGTGCAGTCCCCCGCGCAGACGTGCACGCGCACCGTGTCCGGGCCGGCTGGACCGGCGGTCCAGGCCGCCAGTACGGCACCGGCGAGCACGGCGACCGCCAGGCGTTCCAGCACCGGCTCGCCGCGGACGGGATGCGGTGTCTGCGTGGCGGGCCCGGCCGTGGTGGTCGTGTCGTCGGCCCCCGCGAAGAGGACCCGCAGCGTGCGCGTCGCGGTGTCGGCCGTCCCCGTGGACCTGGAGGTGCCGTCCACGTCGCGCCAGAAGGCGGCGAGGGTCGGGTAGGCCGCGGGCGGGGTGGCGGTGCGGCCGATCAGCGTGTCGCCGGTCATGGCCGCCTCACCCCGGCGACGCGGTCAGGTCGAGGTTCGGGATGCTCGGCCCGCCGTAGACGCGGTCTGCCACGATCCAGTGCGCTGCACTCACACCCTGCGTGGCGGTGCTGACGCTGGAGGTGGGGGCCAGGCCGGCGAGTACCATGGCCAGCTCGTGCTCCAGGTAGGGCATCAGGAACTGCTCCGACGCCACGTGGACCCCCCACACCGCAGGCGCCGGGTCGACGTCGCCGCGCACGGCCCCGCCGTCGGGGACCGGGACGTGTGCCTCCACCAGCAGCAACCCGTGGCGCAGGTACGGGGTCCAGCGCTGCACCAGTTCCACGAGGTCGGCCGCGCCGACGACCGGTGCCACGACGGTGCCGGCCACGGTGTGCGGAGTGGTGAAGCGGTCCGCAGCCGTGGCGGGTCCGCAGTTGCCGAAGCGCAGCAGCATGTCGTGCAGCAGGTCCGACCGGCAGGCCTCGGCGGCCCGGTCCAGCCGAGCCGCGGCGGCGTCCGGGTCGAGGTCGGCGAGCTCGCGGTCGTGCAGCAGGAACATCTGCGTGTGGATGAGATCGGCGAGGTCGACCCCGGCGTCGGCCCACAGGTCGGCGGCGAAACGGTCGGGATCGCCGACGTCCGCGACGAGCACCGTCGCAACGACGCCGGGCACCGCGACCCGGTCGGCGAGGGTGGCCGCGGCCTGCGCGCACGCCGTCGGGGAGATGTCGGCGCCGACGGCGTGCAGCGGGTAGGTGTCGAGATGGCGGCCGCGCAGGGTGTCGCGCACGACGAGCTCGATCGCCGCCGCGAGGGGCTCGCCGGACCCGCAGCCGATGTCGGCGATGCCGCGCGGCTGCGCGTCGAGATCGGGATCGTCGAACACCGGACGCAGGGCCCGGTCCAGCAGGTCGGTGCGCATCGCCGTCAGCACCGTGCTCTGCGAACTGCCCCAGATGTTGACCTCGCGCAGGACGTTGTCGTCGTGGCGGCTGCTGCGTGCGTCGGTACCGAACACGACCTGGTCGAGGTCGGCGAGCGTCGCCACGTAGGAGACGACGACCCCGAGGTTGGCGGCGAGCCGACGCTGCTCGGCCCCGACGGCGGTCGGGGTCCCGGCCGCGTCGACGTGGCCCAGCGCCCGCAGCACCGGAAGGAGTTCGGGATCGGGTGGCAGGCCCGCGGTGTCGCGGCGCGCGACCCGCACCAGCAGCGGGCACGCGACGACGCCATCGAGGTGATCGACCCAGCCCGTCGGTGCCGTGTCCGGATCGACCCCCCAGCGGCGGCCGACCGCCGTGGCGATCCGGGCGAACAAGCTGTCGAGCTCGGGATCGATCGGTTCGGCCGGATCGGCGAGCACCGGCGCCACCGTCGCGAGCAGTTCCAGTGCCGGCGTCACCTCTGCCGCGGCGGCCCGCCACGCGCGCACGGCGTCGCGACCGGCGGCGGTCAGCTCCGCGGTGGAGCCACCGCCGTCGGTCACCAGCCGCAGCCAGCCGCGTAGCGCCAGCGTACGCAGGATGCCGAGCAGCCCGCCGCCGGCCGCGGGTCCGCAGCCGGCGACGCCGTACAGCGCGGCGACGTCGACCGGACCCGCGTCGAGTGCGTCGAGCACGCCGCGTTCCGCCAGCACGTGCAGGGTCGGTACCAGGACGAACCCGTTCTGGTACCGGGTCCCCAACGCGTCACCCACGCGCCAGGAGCGGCTGGAGGAGCTGGTCATCGGGGCAGGTGCCGCTTCCCGGCCGACTGCTGGGCGAGGTCCTCGCGCAGGTACTCGGCGTAGCTGCGCCGGGTGCCGCCGAACGCCTCCATCTCGTCCTTGAGGTAGGTCTCATAGCTGTAGACCTCACCGGCCAGCAGAGTCGGCGCATCGATGTCGTTGGCCGGGTCGACCGCGAGGAACCACCGCTGGTCGAACGGGTGACCGAGATCGAGGTGAATACACCGCAGCCCGGCGTCGGTGACCCAGCGTTCGATGCTGTCGCGACGGAACTGCGTCACCCACGGGTAGACGAACTCCTCGCCGACGTGGTCGGTGTCGCTCTCCAAATAGGTCGCGACGAAGATCGACCGCTCGTGCATGCTCGCGCGGGCCTGCTGCAGGCAGCGGCGCACGTGGTTGCCCGGTGCGTGGGTGAACACCGAATGCACGTTGATGAAGTCGAACGGCACACCGAACTTCTCCAGCGAGTACTCAGCGTCCTCGAGGAACGTCGGCTGCTTCAGCCCGACGAACTCCTCGCCGAGGTGCGCGGCGATCCCGTCGTGCAGGGCCCACGCGGTGGGCTCGATGCCGTAGTAGTTGCCGGGCCGAAGGTACATAATCGACAACCGGCCACCGCGCAGCGATCCGCAGCCGACGTCGGCGAGCTTGTGCGTCTCGCGCATCCCGAGCTGGGTGAGCATGCGGAACTGCAGCGCACCGATACGGTCGTAGTACTCCGGCGGGCCCACCCACGCCCGGTAGTGCTGGTCTCCGATGGGGACGCCGTCGCCGAAGTCGTTCGCCAGCTCCTGCGACGTCGCGGACGGCGTGATCGATGTGGACACGATGCTGTGGCTCCTCGGGTTGCAGTGCTCTGACGTGCGGTGCTCCAGATGGCGGGTGCTCCGACCCGACGGTCGGTGTGGGTCAGGCCGCGACGGTGAGCAGCGGTTCGTCGGGACGCAGCGGCGTCAGCGCGGCGGTGTCGCGGCTGCAGACGTAGTCCGGCGGCTCGGCCCCGTCGTCGTGGCGGGGGACGTTGTCGACGCGGTTGTAGGTGATGTAAAGGACGCGACGTGCGAACGGCGTCACGTTCGGCGACGAGCCGTGCACGACGTTGCCGTCGAAGTAGACGACCGACCCAGCCGGCGCCGTGGTGGGGACGATGCCGTTGCGGTGGCACAGGTCGGAGATCTGGTCGGCGCCGAGCACACCGTCGGCGGTGCGCGGCACGTCCGCGCGGTGGCTGCGGGGCACCATGAGCAGCGGCCCGTTGACCACCGACATGTCGTCGAGCAGGACCGCGGCGCTGAGCACGTCGGGTCGGGGAAGGTGATCGCGCGTGCTCCAGAACGCGTAGTCCTGGTGCCATGGCCAGCCCTCCCCGGTCATCGGGGTGTTGAGCGTGACCTTGGTCTGGTGCACGTAGACCTCGCCGCCCAGCAGCTGCCGTGCACAGTCGAGGATCGCCGGCACGCGCACCAACCGGGCGTGCACCTCGGCGCGATCGTGCACGCCGTAGACGATGCGCAGCGAGCTGTCTCCCGTGTTGCACAGCGTCGCCTCCGGTCGTGCCGCCGCGGCGTCGGTAGCGCCGTCCAGAAGGGCGTCGATCTCCGCGGCGCCGATCACCGGATCGACGACGAGGTAACCCTCAGTTACGTAGTGATCGAGTTTGGCATTGTCCATCCCGCTGCCCCCCGACGACTTATTTGGTACCACCATCTGCCCTGAGTGGTCGTACCGTTCGAACGTAACAGCGCGCAATCCGAGGCGTCAACGCCAGATGGTGCTGAAGGAACGCGGCGCCCACCTGCGAGTTAGGGCAGATGGCGCCACTGCGACTGGGCCGTTCGGTCGAGGGCACCACCCCGTTACGAACGACCTCTTGCCTCGGAGTTAGGGGCCCGCGAAACTTCCCGCGATCTGGTACTACCAATTGCGGCGAAAGGGTCACACGTGAGCAACTACGGAGAGTCGCACTCCCCTGTGGTGAGACCGCCGGGCGGCGAGCCGTCGCGGCCGCACCGCGCCGTGTTCGCCAGCACGGTCGGCAACACCATCGAGTCCTACGACTTCATCATCTACGCGCTGATGGCGGCGCTGGTCTTCCCCGCCGTCTTCTTCCCCACCCAGAGCACGACCGCCGGGGCCCTGCTGTCGTTCGGCACCTACTTCGTTGCCTTCGTGGCCCGGCCGATCGGGGGTCTGGTCTTCGGCCACATCGGGGATCGGTACGGCCGCAAGCGCGCGCTGCTGGCGACGATCCTGCTCATGGGGGTCGGAACCGTCGGCGTCGGCCTGGTGCCCGCCTACGACCAGGTCGGAGTGCTGGCCCCGATCGTGCTGGTGGCGCTGCGCGTCTGCCAGGGCCTCGCGCTGGGCGGCGAATGGACCGGTGCCGCACTGCTGGCGATGGAGTCGGGTTCCGACCGCGGGGTCGGCTACCGGACCGGGTTCCCGCAGGCGGCGAACCTGCTCGGGATGAGTGCCGCCAACCTCGTGCTGCTGCTGTTGCGCAGCGTGCTGCCCGAGTCGGACTTCCTGGCCTGGGGCTGGCGGATCGCGTTCCTGCTCAGCGCAGCACTGCTCGTGCTGGGGGTGTGGCTGCGGCTGCGCGTGGCCGAGACCACCACGTTCACCGGGATGGTCGAGGCCGGGACGACCTCGCGCCGCCCCCTGCAGGACCTCGCACGGCACCAGCCGGCCACCGTCGCCCTGTGCACGCTGCTCAAGGTCGGCGACATGGTCGTCTACTACCTGTTCACCGTCTTCATCCTCGCCTACGGCCCGACCGTGGGCTATGAACAGGGATTCCTGCTCCTCACGGTAGCCTCCGGCGCAGCACTGCTCGGGCTCGCGACACCGCTGCTCGGCATGCTCGGCGACGCGGTCGGTCACCTGCGGGTGGCGCTGGCGGGTGCCGTGCTGGCCGCGGTCGTGTGCGCGTTCTACTTCCCAGTCTTCGACGCCGGCGACGAGACCGTGACCGTCGTGCTGGTGCTGGCCAGCCTCACCGCCTATTCGATGATGTTCGCCAACCAGGGGGCGATCTTCGGGCTCGCGTTCGACCCGGCTTGGCGCTACAGCGGCGGGTCGGTCGCGATCAACGCCGCGGGCCTGATCGCGTCCGGACCGGCCCCGTTCGTCGCCGCGTCGCTGCTCGCCGTCACCGGCACCGCCGGCGTGGCCGGGTTCGGCGTCGTGGCCTGCCTGATCACCGTCGGCGCTGCGGCGGCCCTGCTCGCCCGGCGCTACCGCGGGTCCACCGGCTCCCTCGACGTGCACGGCACCGGGTCACGCGCGAGTTTCACGAGCGGTGAATCTTGACAACCGAGAATGGTAGTACCACTCTCTCTCCGCGGCGGACACACTTCCGACCAGCCCTGCGACGGACCCCGCCGGAGACCCCGGCCGGGCAGAACAGGACAAGCCTGTGACCTTCGATCTCGCCACCGACACGACCACCACGACCCCGCCGGACGAGGTCGCCGACCCGTTGCGCGACGGCGTCGAGCTCTACCGCACGATGGCACGCATCCGGGCCTTCGAGGCCACGGCCGAGAAGCTCTTCCTCGCCGGCTCACTCCCCGGGTTCATCCACGTCTCGATCGGCCAAGAGGCCGTCGCGACCGGAGTGTGCGCGGCGCTGCGCACCTCGGACTACATGACCACTACGCACCGCGGCCACGGCCATACCCTCGCCAAGGGAGCCCCGGTCGACGGCATGGTGGCAGAGCTGTTCGGCCGTGAGGACGGCATCTGCCGCGGCCGGGGCGGCTCGATGCACATCGCCGACTTCACCGTCGGGATGCTCGGCGCCAACGCCATCGTCGCCGGCGGGATCGGCATCGCGGTCGGCGCGGCACTGACGGCGTCGATGCGCGACTCCGACCAGGTGGCGGTCACCTTCTTCGGCGACGGCGCCACCGCGCGCGGGCCGTTCGCGGAGTCGCTCAACCTCGCGCAGCTGTGGGGGCTGCCGGTCGTGTTCGTCTGCGAGAACAACGGCTGGGCCTCCACCACCCGCGCCTCCGAGGCACTGGCCCAGCCGCAGGTCGCGCGCCGGGCCGAGGCGATGGGCATGCGCGCGGTCGTCGTCGACGGCAACGACGTGTTCGCGGTGCGGGAGGCCGCCACGACCGCGGTGGACCTGGCCAGGGCCGGCTCCGGCCCGGTGTTCCTGGAGGCCCACACCCACCGGTGGCGCGGGCACTTCGTGGGCGACCCGGCCGGCTACTACGACCCCGACGAGGTCACACGGTGGCGTACCCAGGATCCCCTGGAACGTGCCGGCGCACGGCTGCTCAACGCGGGCCAGCTCGACGCCGCAGCCCGCGCGGAGATCGACTCCGCGGCACGGACGGAGGTCGACACCGCCGTCGAGCGGGCTCGGGCGGCGGCCGAGCCCGATCCCGCGCGGGTCGCCGATCACCTGTTCGCGGACAACCTCAGCACGGTGGGTGGCGATCGATGACCAGGTTGACCTACGCCAAGGCGACGCTCGCGGCGATGAGCGAGGAGATGGAGCGGGATCCGGCGGTCTTCCTCATGGGCGAGGACATCGTCAAGCAGGGTGGCATCTTCGGCCAGTTCGCCGGGCTCGCCGAGCGGTTCGGCACGCAGCGCGTCCGGGACTTCCCGATCAGTGAGTCGGTGCTGCTGAGCTCCGCGGTCGGCGCGGCGATCACCGGTGGCCGGCCGGTGGTCGACATCCACTTCAGCGACTTCCTCACCTGCGCGATGGACGAGCTGGTGAACCAGGCGGCGAAGCTGCGCTACATGTTCGGCGGGCAGGCAAAGGTCCCGCTCGTCGTGCGGGCCCCGGAGGGGGCCGTCCGGTCGGCCGCGGCACAGCACTCCCAGAGCCTGGAAGCGTGGTTCTGCCACAGCCCCGGGTGGCGGGTCGTGAGCCCGGCCACCCCGGAGGACGCCAAGGGACTGCTCAAGGCCGCGATTCGCTGCGACGACCCGGTGCTGTTCCTAGAGCACAAGGGGCTGTACTCCACCCGCGGCGAGGTCGCCGATGCCCCGGACCTCGTTTCCGTCCTCGGGGAGGCCCGCGTGGTGCGACCGGGCACCGACGTGACCGTCGTGTCCTGGTCGCGGACCCTCACCACGGTGCTCGACGCCGTGAAGCAGGTGGGACCGGACGGGCCCGACGTCGAGGTGATTGACCTGCGCACGCTCGCACCGTGGGACGTAGACACCGTCGTGCGGTCGGTGCGCCGGACCGGACGGCTGGTCGTCGTGCACGAGGCCGTGCGGACCTGCGGCCTCGGCGCGGAGATCGTCGCCACCGTCGCCGAGCAGGCCCACGACGCGCTGCGGCGGGCCCCCGTGCGCATCGCCAACCCCGACCTGCCGATCCCGTTCGCGCCACCGCTCGAACGGGCCGTGCTGCCGCAGGTGGAGCAGATCGGTGCCGCGCTGGCGGAGGTGGCCGCATGACCGACGTCGTCATGCCCCAGCTCGGGCTCACGATGGAGACGGGTCTGCTGCTGAGCTGGCTCGTCGACGACGGCACCCGGGTCGCCGAGGGCGACCCGATCGCCGAGATCGCCACCGACAAGATCGACCACGAGCTGGTCGCACCGGCTGACGGCGTGCTGGGCAACCTGCACGCGGTGTCGGATTCCGAGGAGCTTCCCGTGGGAACGGTCCTCGCCACGCTGTCCCCCTGATCCACCAAATCAGCCATGGCCACACTGGAGTGTCCCTGATGACCGGTTCCTCACCCACCCCGCAGGAGTCGCCCGCGGCCGTCCGACAGCCGGGCGATCACCCGTCCGGGACGCGCATCGCGGTCGCCAGCTTCGTCGGCACCGCCATCGAGTTCTACGACTTCTACATCTACGGCACGGCCGCCGCGCTGGTGTTCGGAAAGGTCTTCTTCCCGCAGTTCTCACCACTGTCGGGAACACTGCTCGCGTTAGGGACCTTCGCCGCCGGATTCATCGCCCGGCCGTTGGGGGCGATCCTGTTCGGCCACTTCGGTGACCGGATCGGTCGCAAACGAATGCTGGTGGCGTCGTTGCTCGTCATGGGGGTGGCGACCATCGCGGTCGGGCTGATCCCGTCCTACGCCAGCATCGGCATCCTCGCACCGATCCTGCTGACCGTCGCGCGGTTCGTCCAGGGCATCGGCCTGGGTGGCGAATGGGGTGGAGCGGTGCTGCTGGCCACCGAATACGCACCGGAGGGTCGACGCGGGCTCTACTCCGCGTTCCCACAGCTGGGCCCGGCGGTCGGATTCGTGCTCGGCAACGCGCTGTTCCTGATCCTGAATGCCACCATGTCCGCGGAGACGTTCCTCGAGATCGGCTGGCGGATCCCGTTCCTCGCGTCCTCGGTGCTGCTCGTCGTCGGCTACTACATCCGCGTGCGGATCGCTGAGACGCCGGTGTTCCAGGCCGCCCTGGACAAGCAGAAGCAGGCCCGCGTGCCGTTCCTGGAGCTGCTGCGGGCCCGCGCCGGCGTGCTGCTGCTGGCAACACTGTCGTTCATCCTGGCCCACACGCTGTTCTACACGGTGACAACGTTCGCGCTGTCCTACGGCACGACGACGCTGAAGCTGGAGCGATCGCCGCTGCTGATTGCGGCCATGGTCGCGGTGGCGATCATGGGGGTGGCCACGCTGCTGTTCGCGATGCAGTCCGACCGCCTCGGCCGCAAGCGGCTGTGCATCGCGGCCGCAGTGTTGGCCGCGATCTGGGCGTTCCCGATGTTCTGGTTGATCGACACGCGGTCACCGGTGCTCATCGCGCTCGGCATGACCGGTGGGCTGCTCTGCTTCGCGCTGATCTATGGGCCGATGGGGGCGTTCCTGCCGGAGCTGTTCCCGGTCCGGTTCCGGTACTCGGGGGCCTCGTTCGCCTACAGCGCGAGCGGGATCGTCGGCGGCGGGATCAGCCCGCTAATCGCCACCGACCTGCTGGCCAGGACCGGGACCACCACGTGGGTGTCGGTGTACCTGATCAGCATCGCGCTGGTCTGCCTGCTATGCCTGCTGCCGCTGAAGGAGACCAAGGACGCCGACTTCAGCGACGGTCTCGACGGCGCCGCGACACTACCGACGGTGCGTGGGTGAGGCCGGGATGGATCGGCCCGGGACGGGGATGTTCCGGCTCGACGGGGTGGCCGCCGTGGTCACCGGCGGCGGCCGCGGCATCGGCCTCGCCATCGCCGCAGCGCTGGCCGGTCAAGGTGCGCGACTCACTGTGCTCGACCGCGACGGCGATCTCGTCGCGGCGGCCGGTGCGGCACTCGGCGCACCACACCGTGCCGTCGAGGTCAACGTCACCGACCACCAGGCGGTCCGCGACGCGATCGGGGACGCGCTGGGCAGTGGCGACGGGCCCGGCGTGCTGGTCAACAACGCCGCGGTGCTGGACACCACCGTGCTGACCGAACTCACCCCGCAGCGCTGGGACCAGGTGCACGCGGTGAACCTGACCGCGGCGCTGGTCACCACGCAAGCCGCTGCCGCGGCTCTGACCGGGCGGGGTGGGCGGATCATCAACGTGTCCTCGATCGCCGGCCGCCAGGGCGGCGGGCTGCTGGGCACGAGCGCCTACGCGACGTCGAAGGGGGCCCTGCTGGCGTTCACCCGCAGCGCGGCCCGCGAGCTGGCACCAGCGGGCATCACGGTCAACGCCGTCGCGCCGGGCCCGATCGCGACCGCACTTCTCGCGGAGGCCGGTGCCGAGCACCGCGAACAGCTGCGCGCCGCCGTGCCGCTAGGCCGGTTGGGGGCTCCGGCGGACATCGCGGCGACGGTCTGCTTCCTCGCCTCCGCCGAGGCCGGCTGGATCACCGGCGCAGTCCTCGACGTCAATGGAGGAAGTTTGATCAGCTGATCGTTCTCACCCGATGAGCGTTGCATTTGCGTGCTGGTCACCCGGATAGTTGGTTCACCACAACCGGACGTCACCGAGGACTTCCGCGTCAAGCCCGCGCATCCGCCCACCACGGTCGATGCGTGCGACCCCTGTGCCGGACACCCCCGAGCACGAGGAACCGATCAACGTGAAGAGGCTGGATTTCCCGTGCACGCAGAGCAGAGCCGTTCCACCGCCTCCATGGTCACCCTGATCCGACTCGATCCCGGTGACATGATCCACGATTCGCTTGTCACGCTGATGGACCGGTCGTCCTGTCCAGGGGCGATGGTGGTCTCCGCGATCGGGAGCCTGTCCGAGCTGAGCTATTCCCATGCCCAGCTCGGGCAGAACGGAGTCCCCACCTATTCGGCGGCGCTGCAGGAGCGGGGCTCCATCGAGATCGCCGCGCTGCAAGGCCATCTGGGCCGCTGCGCCGACGACGAACCGCAGATCCACCTCCACGGCGTGTTCGCCACGGCCGACGGCCGGGTCGTCGCCGGCCACCTCCACACCGCCACCGTGCTGGTCACCGCGCAGATCGGGCTGCTGTGCCCGACCGACATCTCCTGGCGGGGCTCGATCAGCGAGGACCCGCGCCATCCAGGCTTACCCATGCTCGATCCCGCCCCGCTCGCGCAGGGTCCGCGCCACTGGACACGGCGTTGATCTTCCTACGGCGTGGCGGGATCCTGGTCCGTCGCTGCGTCGAACGCCGCGAAGTGGTCGTCGACGCTGCGCGCGGCGGCGTGGACGTCACCCGAGGACACCGCGACGTAGATGCCGCGATGGACCGTCGACATGATGTCGCGCCAGCGCGGCGTGTGGCACATCAATTCCTGGCGTACCAACACCGACTCGCGCAGCGGCCCGCTCAACGCCGCCGCGAAGAAGTTGATTGCGGTGTTGTTGGCGGCCCGCAGCAGGCACTCGTGGAACTCGGCGTCGGCGCGCATGAGGTCCTCGCCCTCGTCGGCCTCGTCGATGCGGTGCGCCGCGCGCGCCATGTAGCCCAGGGACACAGGATCGGCGAGCAGCGCCGCCTCGATGGCGGCCTGGCGCTCCAGTGCGACCCGCACGCTGTGCAGCGACCGCAGCGTCAGCTGCGACGAGGTCACCGCCACGCTAAGCCCGATCGCGAGCCCCGTCGGGTCGATCTCCTGCACGTAGGTGCCGGCGCCGACGGTGCGTCTCAGCACACCGAGCGCCTCGACCTGCTGTATCCGATCACGCAGCGCCGTTCGGCTCACCCCCAGCATCAGCGAGAGTTGCCGTTCGCTGGGGAGTCTGCCGCCGGGACCGACCGACCGCATCACCTCGGCGAGTCGCTCGACGATCGGATCGGATCCATAGCGCGAAGCCGGATCCTGACCGGCCGGAATCGTCATCGTCACCCTCTCGTTCGGCTGGGCTGCCGACGTCGTACCGGAGACTAGTGCCTCGTCCGGCGACGTTCGGGCCTTCCTCGCCACCTCTGACGGGACCTCCTGCGCCGGACCGGGACAGATCAACCCGACCCGATTACGTCTCCAGCGTCCCCTGATGAGGCGCTAGGCACACCTGACGGACGTCGCGAGCAGTGATCAGTTCATTACAGCGTAATGGTGCTACCATTCATGGCGACTCCGCGGCCCTCACGGCGGGCCGTTCCTCGTCATGATCCGTGTGGAGAGCCGATGGAGAACGCGACGCGCGAGAAGCTGGCCCGCTGCCTGGTCCGCTACGACGAGCAGACCCTGACGAGGGCCGATCTTGAGACGGTCGTGGCGGAGATCGACCGGGAGTCCGCGGCAGCGCGTCCCCCGCAGGATCTGCTCTACCTCCAGACCCGCGATACCAGTGTCGGCTCCGCCATCGTCGGGGCCTCAATGGTGCTGGACGGGGCCGTGGTGCGGGCCGAGCGGACGACGCTGCCCTACCGCAGCGTGCTCGACGCCATCAACGACGGCTGGCGGGTGGTGTCCTTCCCTGACCTCGCCCTCGTGCTCGACGAGCACCGTCCACAGGGGATGGGTTGCGAGTTCGTCCTCGAGAAGTGGGCCGCGTCGTGACCGCCACCGCCGGGCCGGGCCGGGTCACGCCGCGGTCGCAGGGCGACACCACCGTAAGCTGCCGCCCGACACTGACCGACGCCGACGTCGTCGCGTTCTGCCGCAACGGCTACCTGATTCTGGAGTCGGTCGTCGAGCCCGCCGTGAACGAGCGGGTCACCGCCTACCTCGAGGCCGACCCGGCTGGTGCGCCACCGCGGCTGCTGGTCGAGCCCTGGTTCGTGAGCGACGTGCTGACCCATCCGGTCCTGGCCGGTGCGGTCCGCTCGCTACTCGGGGAGGGTTTCCATCTGCCGCAGCGACTCACCAACCATCGCAAGCAGTGCCCGGTGCCCGACGACGGCGACTGGCACATCGACGGCAACTTCCGCTTCGCCCACGAGCTGGACAACCTGCTGATCTTCTACTATCCGCAGGACACCCCGGTGGAGCTCGGGCCGACCGAGATCCTGCCCGGCTCGCACCTGGTGCACAACACGACCCGGGCGATGGCGCACTACGACTGGATCGAGGGGTCGGTCTCCACCACGGCTCCGGCGGGCTCGGTGTTCCTGACCTCCTACCAGCTCTGGCACCGCGCGACGCACGCCGCGGGCACCGGTGTGCGCGACATGCTTAAGTGGTTCTGCTGGCGCACCGCGGCACCGACCCGCGACTGGGTCACCGACGGCGCCGACCTGTCCGGCACCGACTTCGGCAGCCCGATGGCAAGCGTGCTAGACCCGTACTTCGACAGCGCCGGGCCCGCCCGCATGTTCTGCTGGCTCTCTGGTGTGCCCTACGAGAACCCGGGCGGGCAGAGCTGGCCGTTGCAGCTGGCCACCTCGTCGACGATCCACGGGTTCCCCGCCGGCCTGCGGTAGATCACATCGAGATCGCGGTTCGCACGGGGGCGACTGAGGCAACTCCGACCTCGACGCGATCGTCAGCGGCTCGCCAGTGCCGGGTCCGGCGCGTCGGCCGCCGCGAACGCCGTGGCACGTGCCGTGCAGTTGCCGCACTCGCGACACGGCAGCGGGCCGTCGGTCTGGCAGCTCCACGTCGTGGCGAAGTCGACGCCGAGGTCGAGCCCGGCGCGCAGAACCTCGGCCGCGGTCCACCGCGCGAACGGCAGCTCGAACGTGAACGGCTCGTCCACCGTGACGGTGTCGACGATGGTGCGCACGAGGCTCTGCAGCGCGTCCATCGACGTGCCCAGCGCGGGTTTGGCGGCCAGGTCGTCACCGTGTAGCCCGACGAGGACCCGCCGGCCGCCGGCCAGCACCACTCGGACCGCGACGATCAGCAGGCTGGTGGTGAAGCTGGTCATGGCGGCCAGGTCGACGCGGTCGGGTCTGGCACGCAGCGCGTGCAGGTCTAGCGCGAACGGGTGGGGATCGGCAGTCGGGCGGAAGACCGCGCCGAGATCGACCACCTCCAGCGGGATGGCCAGCCCGGCGGCGATCGCGCGGGCACAACGCAGTTCCTGGGCGGTGTGGCGCTCGCGTGCGTCGACGAACAGGCCGCGCTGGTCGTAGCCCTGCCGGGCGGCCCAGGCCGCGAGGGTGGCCGAGTCCGTGCCGCCGGAGATTAGCGTGCCGACCTGGGGCCCCGCCGGCGCCGCCATCTGCCCGGTCATCCGGCGAGCGGGGCCGGGCAGAGACCCTGTTCGATGGCGACCCGTTCCAGCTCGTCGGGAGTGCCGTTGACCAGCGTGCGCACGTTGGCCCGCACCGCCTCGACGGGCCAGTCCCACCACGCCACCCGCTCCAGCACCTCGATCTCCCGGTCGGTGTAGCGGCGCCGGATCAGCTTGGCGGGATTACCGCCAACGATCGTGTACGGTTCCACGTCCGCGACGACCATGGACCCGGCGGCGATCTTCGCACCATTGCCGATCCTGCGGCCCGGCATGATTGTGGAGTCGACACCGATCCACACGTCGTTGCCGAGCACGGTGTCCCCACGCGAGGGGGCCGGCCAGATCTCCTCATCGAAGAACATCTGCATGTCGCTGAACAGGTACGGGAACGGGTAGGACGAGATCCCGCCAGCGGGATGGTCCGCCGACGGCATGATGAACCGCACACCGGAGGCCAGCCCGCAGTACCGGCCGATGATCAACTTCTCGGGTCCGTCGTGGTAGAGGACGTTGTCGATCTCCCACCGCCGGTCAGCACCGAGTGGATTGTAGGCCGTGTAGTCCCCCACAATGATCTTGTCCGAGGTAACGAGGGGCCTCAGGTAGGTCACCGTCGGCGCCTCCCGAAGCGGGTGAACGGTCATCGGGTCTGACCCGTACATCGCACTCCCTTAGTTGTCCGGCGCCAGCAATGGTACTACCGGTTTGCGCCCCGACGCAGTAGCGTTCGAACCGCATTTCGGACGCACGACGCGACGGACGGAGCGTCAGCGACATCTCCCCCGTCATTCGCTACCCTTCTCGCCTGTTTCGCGCGTTGTCGCGCCACAGACGAGAACTGGCACAACCGACCTCCCGACACTTTTCGCCACTGATGCACTCCCTTGAGGCCACCGGACAGCGAACTGCGCCAACCGGCGATCACCATCCGCAGCTGATTCCGGTCAGCGTCTCGGTCAGCGTCACGTCTATCGACAATGGATACAGAGCCTGTGCGCACTGCGCTGCATCAGCAGCGCAGTGCGCACAGGCCGACCACGACGACGGTCCAGGACCGCCACCACTAGACCCATGCAGGGTGCGGCTCGTGGAACAGCCCGTGAGCAGAGTTCACGGGCTATCGGCCGATCTGGAGGACGGCGTTGTCGGTGAAGACGTCGTCGACGCGGATGTAGGTGGTGATGGTGTCCATGGAGCGGTGTCGGGTCTGGTGGGCGATGGCGCGGTCGGTGGCGCCGCGCAGGTGGGCGTAGGTGACGAACCCGGCGCGCAGGCTGTGGGCGCTGTAGGGACCACCGGGCAGCCCGGCGCGGGTGGTGGCGGCCTGGATGAGGTTGTTGATCGACTCGGGGTGCAGGGGTTGGTCGAGGACGCGGTTGCCGGTGGAGACCTTGCGCAGGATCGGTCCGGTGGTGATGGCGGCGAGGTCGAGCCAGGTTTCCAGGGCGGTGAGCGGGCAGTGGTCGGGGTGTTCGGCGCGGGGTAGGCCGATGAGTTCTGCCTGGTCACCGGCCTGGTTGGTCTTCGATCGGTGCAGGGTCAGGACGCGGCCGCGGCGTCCGCTGCGCAGTTCTCGCTCGGGGCCGAGTTGTTCGACGGTGAGCGCGGCGAGCTCGGCGCGGCGTAGGGCGCCCCAGAACCCGACGAGCAGCAGGGCTCGGTCGCGGGCGCCGGCCAGCGACGGTTCGCCGGGGCGCTTCCTCCAGGTGCGGGTGCCCGGGCAGGCGGCGACGACCTGGTCGAGCAGGGGCGGCATGAGCGGAGCGGCCTGGTCGGGCGGGGCGCCGTGGCTGCGACGGATGCCCTCCCAGACCGCGGTGACCCGAGCGGTGACGGCGGGGTCGGGCAGATCCGCGGCCCGGTGGGCGGCACGGATCCCGGACAGGTGCTTGGCGATGGTGCGCACCTTCGCCCCGGCCTGGGCCAGGGCGACCAGGTAGGCCGACACCGTCGCCGGCGCAGCGGGCAGCGGCGTCACGTTGTGGTCGGTGCAGAACGCGGTGAAGCTCGTCCAGACCGAACGGTAGCCGCGGCGGGTGTTGTGCGCACGAGCCGCCGCGACGTAGGCAGCCTCATCCGGCGACAGCGGGCTGTCGACCGCGGCCGAGGCGTCCGGGACGGCGTCGAGCTCGGCGTGCGGCACCGCCGAAGCCTATCCGCTGCTTGGCGGGATCTCGGCGATGATCCCGCCAAGCGCTGCAGTGTTTCGTACTGTTTCGTCCACGCAGAACACAACTCATAACGATTGACGTAACGATACGTTTCGCGTAGCGTGGTGTCGTGAGCGAGCAGCCCTCTCCGGACGTCCCGGCCGATGACGGCGCGGCGGCCGACATCCGAGCTGACGCCGAGGCCCCGAACGCGGCCGGCGCTCTCGCGACCGAGGGGTCCTCGGGCGGGCCGGCGTGGCGGGCGCAGCTGCGCCGGCCCGATCTGGAGCCGTGCCAGTTCCCGGGCGGGTGCGCGAACACCATGGAGTACGCGGGGTCCGGGCGACGGCCGAAGTACTGCTATCAGGTCGTGGGCGGGGTCATGCACGACCGCGTCAACGCCAAGCGGATCCTCGACGGCGGCGCGCCCGCCCGGCGCCGTGGTGAGGTCGACGACGCTCTGGCCCGCCCGATCGCCCGCGCCGGGCAGAGCGTGACCGACCAGGTCGCCGCGCTCATCGCGCGCCTGGACCACAGCAGCAGCGAGCTGCGCGACGCCCTGGACACGCTCGCCGATCCCGAGGCCGTCGCGGCGGAGATCGCCGCGGCCCAGCGGGCCGCGCGCGCCGAGGTCGACGCCGCGCAGGCCGTGGCCGACGAGGCCCGCGCCCAGGCCCGCGCCGCCCGCGCCGACGCCGAGGCCGCGCGACGCTCCGCGGCCGCGTCCGATGCCGACGCCATCGAGGCCGCCGAGGCCCGCGCCGACGCCGAACTCGCCCGTGACACCGCGATCGCCGCACGCGACGTCCTCGAGGGCGAGATCGCGCAGCTCCGCGCCGAGCTCGAGCAGCGCGACACCGAGCTGGCCGCAGCCCTCGCCGAGCGGGACACGCTCACCGCCGCACGTGACTCCGCGATCGCCGCCCGCGACACCGCGACCGCGGAGTCCGCACGGGCCACCACCGAGCTGCAGGCCCTGACCCGCGAGCACACCCGCGTCGAGACCGAGCTCGCCGACGCCCGCCGGCAGGTGGAGCTACTGGTCGGCGAACGCGACACCGCGGCCGCGAACCTGGGCGCGGCCCGCCGTGACCTCGACCGGACCGAGACCGAGCGCGCCCGGTTGGCCGACGAGCTGCACGATGTCCGCGAACAGGCCGTCGAGCACCGGGCCGCACGCGCCGCGGCGGAGAGCAGCCTGGCCGCCCTTCGTGAACAGCTCGCCCACGACGTCGACCGCGAACGCGCCTACGGCGAACAGCGCCTCGCCGACGCCGAGACCCGCCACAACGCCCAGCTCGCCGAGCTGCGCACCGACCTCACCCGACTGCGCGGACAGATCGCAGGCCGGACCCCGGAACCCGACACCGACCTCGCGACCGACACCGGCCCCGAGCCCGGGCCCGGTCGAGCCGCGAGCGGACGTAAGGCCCGCCCCCGGGCGGCGCAGCGCCGGCCTGGCCCCACCGCCACCACGCCCGTCACCGCACCTGCCGACGAGACCCGACCTGTCGCCCCCGATGCTCAGGAGTGAGGCCCCCGTGAACTCCGCCTTCCCCACCGGACCCGGATCCCCCGCCCCTGCTCATCAGGCCGGTCCTCCCCCACACCTGGGGCCCACCGGCGCCCCGCGGCCAGTGATGGCGACCGGGCCGCTCGCCCCGGGGGCCGGGCCGTCGCTGTGCTGCGACCGGTGCGGGCAGGCCGCGGCCGACCCGCTGCAGCAGATCCTGATGAGCGCGGTGTGGCTGATCCCCGGCCCCGACGGCCCGACCACCGCCCGCTACTGCCGAGCGTGCCCGCCGGTCGGGCCGATCACCGACCTGACTTGTCTGCGCTGCGGTGATGGACCTCTGCTGGTCGGCGATCTCGCAGCCGATCCTTCCGAGCCTGATGACGTGCTGCCCGCGGCCGCGCGGGACTGGCTCGCTGCAGCGGGCTGGCGCCTGGACGGGCCGGTGTGCCCCGACTGCCGACCGCGCCGCTGACCGATCTCGACGGCGCAGCCGGGCCTGCCCGCCCGCCGGGCCGATCACCGACCTGACCTGCCTGCTCTGCGGCGACGGCCCCCTGCTGGTCGGGAACCTCGCCGCCGACCCCGACGACGCACTGCCCGCAGCCGCGCAGCGCTGGCTCACCGCGGCGGGGTGGCGACTCGACGGGCCGGTGTGCCCGGACTGCCGTCCGCGACGCTGACGGCTCGGGGCCTGCACGATCACGGGTCCATTACTCGTGTAGTCGGCTGCCCCCCAGCGACCGCGTCAGGGGACCACCCCCGCGAGCGCGGGAACGACCGACGACACCATCAGGGTAGGAAGCTGGCACCGATCGCTCGGACGCCACGGGCCATCGACGTGTCGGCGAGTACCCGCACCCGGTGGCCTCGGAGGACCAGTCGGCGCGCCACCCCAAGCTCGGGTGGCACGGTGCCGCCGCCGTCGGTGAGGGCGAACAGGTAGTCGGTCATCCCGAGTCCTCCTTCGTGCCGCAGCCCGTCGTCTCCGCACCGAGCCGGGCCGGCGCTGCACCGAGAGCTTCGGCTCCGTCCTCGGAGCGTCCGAACGTCATTCGTCCTCGGCTGCTCGCCGGAGCCCGTCGGCCTCCAGCTCGACGTAGCGGCGGGTACGCGGCCCGAGCAGTCCGCGTACGAGCGGCGCGAGCACACCCCGGTGGTCGAGGCCGAGCCGCAGGTGGGTGGTCCCGCCAGCGCCGGGCCGCAGCGAGTGGCTGCCGGTCGTGATCACACCCGCCGCCGAGGTGACCCAAGTGAGCTCCCGCTCCGGGACGAGCTCGGTCACCGTCCAGATCATCGGGGGCAGTCGTGGCTGGACGATCCGCACCCGGCTCCCGGGCGCCAGGCCGCCGTCGAGCAACCGGACCTCGCTCATCGACTCGGTCCACCGCGGCCAGTCCGGGGGGTCGGTGAGCACCGCCCACACCCGGTCGATCCGCGCGTGCACTGCACGTTCGACGGACAGTCCCATCACACTTCCTAGAAACATGTACCAGATGGTACGCCTATCCCGTACCATCTGGTACATGCCGGAACCGATGAGCACGTCCTCGCGGGATCAGCTGCTGCAGGCGGCCGTCGAGCACTTCGCTGAACACGGGATCGGGAACCACAGCCTGCGGGCCATCGCGGCAGCGATCGGCACCAGCCATCGCATGCTGATCTACCACTTCGGATCGAGGGAGGGCCTGCTCGTCCAGGTGAGAGAGGCCGTGGAAGCAGGTCAGAGGGAGACGCTCGCGACGCTCACCGCGGACGCCGGGACCGACCCGCGCGAGATCATCACAACGTTCTGGGCGACGGTTGCCGCCGCGGCTCACCGGTACGGGCCGCTGTTCTTTGAGCTCTCCGCGCACGCCATGCAGGGCCGCCCGCACGCGGACCGGCTACGCCACACTGTCGTCGACCCGTGGCTCGACCCGATCGCTGACGTCTTCACCCGGGCGGGCGTGGATCGCCCGACGGCGCTGGCCCGAGCCCGGCTCAGCCTCGGCGTCGCCCGCGGACTGTTGCACGACGCCCTGATCACCGGCGACATGGCCGGCGCCGACGCGGCGATGGCCGCTTTCACCGAGATGGCGCTGCCCCCGAGAGAAGAACACCCGTCAAGTGCCCCGGCGCGAGATCTCGCGCCCTGAACCCCGGGGAGTCCTCATGCCAACTATTCGCATCCGCTACTCGGCGGAGGTGCCCCGATGACCGGCGTCGTCGTGGTCGGGGCCGGCCCGACCGCGTTGCTGCTCGCCGGTGACCTCGCCGCCGACGGCGTCGAGGTCACCGTGCTGGAACGCCGGCGTGAGGAGTCGCCGCTGACCCGGGCGTTCGCCGTGCACGCCCGCACCCTCGAACAGCTCGACGCCCGGGGGCTCGCCGACGACCTGGTCGCCACCGGCACCAAGGTCGACGAGTTTCGGCTGTTCGGCTCGGTCTCGGTGGACCTGTCCGAGCTGCCCAGCCGGTTCCCGTTCCTGCTGGTCACCCCGCAGTACCAGGTCGAGCGAGCCCTGCTGGCCCGCGCGGAGGCGGCCGGGGCCGCGATCCGCCGCGGGGTGCGCGCGGACACCGTCCGGGACGACGGCGACACCGTCACCGTGGGCTGGACCGCCGACGACGGCAGCTCCGGCTCGTTCGACGCCGGCTACGTCGTGGGCGCCGACGGCCACCACAGCACCGTCCGCACCGAGCTCGGTCTCGACTTCCCCGGCGAGTCGGTGGTGCGCTCGCTGATGCTGGCCGACGTCCGGATGACCGATCCGCCGCCGGACGTGCTCACCGTCGACGGCAACAAGCACGGTTTCTGCTTCGTCGTCCCCTACGGCGACGGCTGGTACCGGGTGATCGCCCGCCGGTCCGGTTCCGAGCTCGCCGACGACGCCCCGGTGCGGCTCGCCGAGATCGCCGAGGTCGCCCGCCGGGTGTTCGGCACCGACTTCGGCATGCACGATCCCCGCTGGATCTCCCGCTTCCACAGCGAGGAACGCCAGGTCACCGCCTACCGGACGGGTCGGGTGCTGCTCGCCGGCGACGCCGCGCACGTGCACTCCCCCGCCGGCGGGCAGGGCATGAACACCGGCCTGCAGGACGCCGCCAATCTGGGCTGGAAGCTCGCCGCCGTGCTCGGCGGGCGGGCCGGGGACACCCTGCTCGACACCTACGACGCCGAGCGCCGCCCGGTGGGCGCGACTGTACTGCGACTCTCCGGCGGGCTGATCCGGGCCGCGTTGCTGCGCTCCGCACTCGCCCGCGACGCACGCAACCGCCTCGCCCGCACGGTGCTCGCCCTGCCCCCGGCCGGGCGCCGGGTGCGCGGGCTGCTCACCGGCATCGGTTTCGCCTACCCGCGCTCGTCCGGTGACCACCCGCTGGTCGGCACCCGCATGCCCGACCTCACCGGTCCGGGCGGAGCCCGGCTGTACGAGGCGCTGCGCGGTGGCCGGTTCGTGCTCACCGGTCCCGGAGGCCGGCCGCTATGGAACGGACCGGTGCTCCTGGAGACCGCGGACGGGCCGTACCGCCTGGTCCGCCCGGACGGCTACGTCGGCTGGGCCGGCGACGACCCGGCCGGGCTCGGGACCGCACTGGCCCGCTGGGGTGCCGGCCCCGCGCCGCTGTCACCGGAGGTGCGCTCGTGAGCATCGACCGCATCCGGCTGCCCAGCGGTGAGACGGTGACCGTGCTGCGCAACGGCGCGAACACCGGCGGCGCCGCGTTTGAGATCGAGGCGGTGCTGCCGCCGGGGCTGTCCGGCCCGCCCGCGCACCGGCACCGCCGGGGAACCGAGGCGTTCACCGTGCTCGACGGCGAGCTGCGGGTCCGCCTCGGCCGGGACCGTCGTGTGCTCGGCCCGGGAGAGACGGTGACCGTGCCACCGGGCACGGTGCACGCCTTCTCCAACCCCACCGACCGGCCGACCCGGATCCGCATGGTCGAGACCCCGGCCGGTCCGCTCGAACCGCAGTTCCGCGCGCTCGCCGCCGCGGGCCGGTTCCCGCCGCTGCGCCGGCTGGCCCGGATCAACGTCGAGTACGACTACGACTACGTCCAGCACGGACTCCCGGAGGTCCTGCAGCGGCCACTGTGGCGCCTGCTTGCGGGAAGGATGCCCCGATGACCAGCGCGTTCGTCTCCGACACGGCTCGGGACCGCTTCCACCGCGCCTACCACGCCGCGCTGAGCCACCTGCCCGAGCCGGACGCCGAGCACGACGTCGCGACCCGCCACGGCACGGTCCGGGTCTACCGGTTCGGCGACGGACCCGGGAGCCCACTGGTGCTGGTCCCCGGCAACGGCGCGACGACGGCGCTGTGGCTGCCCAACATCCCGGTGTGGTCGCAGCACCGCACCGTGCTCGCCGTCGAACCCCTCGGCGACGCCGGACCGAGCACCCAGGACCGTCCGATCCGGACCGCCGACGATCAGGCCGCCTGGCTGGCCGACACCCTCGACGGCCTCGAGCCCGGGCCTGCGCACCTGGTCGGGGTCTCCTACGGGGCGTGGCTGGCGGCGAACCTCGCCGTGCACGACCCGGACCGGCTCGCATCGCTGACTCTCATCGAACCCGCCCAGGTGGTGTCCCGGTTCCCGGTGACGTTCCTGCCGGTCGCGCTCGGCGCCTCGCGCGCCGCGCCGGAGTGGCTGCGCCGCCGGGCGCTGCGCTGGATCATCGGTGGCGGCTCGCTGGACACCCCGACCGGCCACGTCAGCACCGCTGTCGCCGCCGGGCACCGCACCAGGCTCCCGCCGCCCGGCCTGCTGTCCGACGACCAGCTGCGCGGGCTCACCACGCCGACGCTGCTGCTGATCGGTGCCGAGAGCCGTACCCACGACGCGCTCCGCACCGCCGAGCGGGCCCGCGCCCTGCTGCCCGACGTCCGGGTCGAGGTCGTCCCCGGTGTCGGGCACTCCCTGTCCGGACAGCGCGCCGACCTCGTCAACGCCCGCGTCCTCGACTTCACCGCATCCTGCCAGGAGTAGCGCATGCCCTCCCTGACCCACGACGGCCCCGACGGCGCCGTCGCCGTGCTCGATCTCGGCGACACCGAGAACCGATTCCATCCCGACCTGCTCGCGTCGGTGAACGACCTGCTCGACCAGGTGAGCACCGGCGACGGCCCACGGGCCCTGGTCACCACCGCGACCGGGAAGTTCTTCTGCAACGGCCTCGACCTCGACTGGATGTGGACCGCCGGACAGCGCGCCGCGGACAATCTCGCCGAGGTCCACGCCCTGTTCGCCCGGCTGCTGGCCCTGCCGATGGTCACCGTCGCCGCGATCGGCGGACACGCCTTCGCCGCCGGCGCCATGCTGACCCTCGCCCACGACCTGCGGGTCATGCGCGCCGACCGCGGCTTCTGGTGCCTGCCCGAAGCCGACCTCGGGCTCCCGTTCAGCCCCGGAATGTCCGCACTGATCACCGCCCGGCTCGGGCCGGCCCGGGCACACGAGGCGATGGTGACCGCGCACCGTTACGGCGGACGGGACGCCCGCGCCGCCGGCATCGTCGACGACACCGCCGACGACACTGCTGACGCCCATCGGGCCGTGCGCGACCGCGCCGTCGCTCTCGCCGCCCGGCACGCCGCGAAGGCCGGACCGGCCCTGGGCACGATCAAGACCACCCTGCACGCAGCGGTGCTGGCCGCACTGCGCGACGTCGAGGCGGTGCCGGCGTGACCCCCTCGTTCCGCGACACCGCGGCCGACGTGATCGTCGCCGGTGTCGGGCCCACTGGGCTCGCGCTCGCCTGCGGGCTCGCCGCGGCCGGGGCCCGGGTGCGGGTGCTCGACCGCGCCGACGGCCCGGCCACCACGTCACGGGCGAACATCCTGCACGCCCGCGGCGCCGAGGTCCTCGCCCGCCTCGACGCCCTCGGCGACCTCCCGGACCGGGCCGTCGCCCCGATCGGGATCCGCATGCACGTCCGCGGACGCCACCTCACCACGATGACCTTTGCCCCCGACGAGCGCGAGACCGTCCAGGCGCTGTTCGTCTCCCAAGCCGCGGTCGAGCAGCAACTCCGCGACCGGCTCACCGAGCTGGGGGTCGAGATCAAGTGGGGCCACGGTGTCGAGAGCCTCGCCCAGGACGCCGACGGCGTCACCGTCCGCGTCACCGGCGGCGCGCAGGTACGGGCGTCCTGGCTGGTCGGCTGTGACGGCGCGCACAGCCGGGTGCGGGAGCTGGCCGGGATCGGCTTCCCCGGCGTCCCCGTCGTGGAGCGCTTCCTGCTCGCCGACGTGCACGCCGATGGGCTCGCCGGCCGGGAGCACTCCGCGGGCTGGTACCACCGCGACGGGATCCTCATGGCGATGCCGATGCCGGACGCCACCGGGAACCTGTGGCGGCTCATGGCCAACGTCGACGACGACGGCCGGCACCTGCCCGGCGACGAGATCGTCCGGGCGTTCACCAAGCTGCTCCCGGTCCGGGCGGAGATCACCGGGGCGCGCATCCACGACGCCGTCTGGACCTCGGTGTTCCGCATCCACCGCCGGCTGGCCGACGACTACCGCCGCGGACGGGTCCTGCTCGCCGGCGACGCCGCGCACATCCACTCCCCGTTCGGCGGGCAGGGGATGAACACCGGTATCGGCGATGCCGAGAACCTCGCCTGGAAGCTCGCGCTCGTCGTACGCGGCGAGGCCGGGGTGGAGCTGCTCGACACCTACACCGCCGAACGGCGCCCGGTCGCCACCGAGGTGCTGCAGCGCACCACGACGAACACCCGAGCGCTGGTGGCCGAGGGCCGGCTGGCCCGGTTGCTGCGCGACCACGTCCTGGTCCGGATCCTCAACCTCCCCGCGGTGCAGCGCCAGGCCACCCGGGCCGCCTCCCAGCTGGGGGTGAGCTACCGGCGAGGACCGCTGGGCGGCCGTGGCCGAGCGCCACGTCCCGGCGACCGGGTCCCCGACCGGGCGGTACGGCTCTCCGACGGCACGCCCAGCACGCTGACCCGCGAACTCGGTCCGGACTGGGTGCTGCTGACCGGCCGCACCGACGCACGGCTCACTGCCGCGGTCCGCGACGCGCTGCCCGGGCAGGTCCGTACGGTGACCGACCCGCAGCACACCGGCGGTGACGCGCTGCTCGTCCGCCCGGACGGCCACCTGCTGTGGCGCGGCACCGATCCGGACCGGCTCACCCGCCGGCTCGCCGACCTGTGGCCGAACCGGAGCAAAACACGCCGGTCCGGTGCTTCCTCGGCACCCGGCGGTGGACACCGATGACCACCCGGAAAGCGATCGTGCGCGACGACACCGCGGCCGCACGGAAGCGCCGTTGGGTCAACAGGTTCCACCGCTACGTCGCGAATCCGACGATGCGACGGACGGCCGGCTTCATTCCCGGCCACGCAGTCCTGGAGACGACCGGCCGCAGCTCGGGCCTGGCGCGGCGCACGCCGGTCGGCGGACGGCTCATCGATGGCAGCTTCTGGCTCGTCAGCAACCACGGCCGGCACTCCCACTACGTGCGCAACATCGACAGCGACCCTCGGGTGCGCATCCAGCTCAACGGCCGCTGGCATACCGCTACCGCGCACCTGCTCGACGCCGACGACGCCGAAGCCCGACTGCGGAAACTCCCAGCCCACAACAGCGCCCTCGTCCGCGCACTGGGAACAGATCTGCTGACGGTCCGCATCGATGTGGACGGGATCGCAGCGGGCCGGGACCGGACAGCCACGTGAGCCACTATCTGTTCGCCCTGACCGACGGCGGTGGCACCGTGCCGCCGGAGGTCGGTGTCGCTCGACGACTCGTCGATCGGGGACATCGGGTCCGCGTGCTCGCCGAGACGTCGATGGAGAACGAGATCCGGGCCATCGGCGCCGAGTTCGTCCCCTGGGAGCCGGCGGGCCCAGCCTCCGGGAGCGCCCCCGCGGCCGCGGCCTACCGCGACTGGGAGACCCGCAATCCCTGGACGCTGGCCCGCGGAATGTCCAACCACATGATCGCCGGACCCGCCCGCGGACAGGCCCGGCGGCTCCTCGCCGCGGTCGACACGGAGCGTCCCGATCTCGTCGTCTGCTCGTTCGTGGCCTTCGGGGCGATGGCCGGGGCCGAAGCAGCCAGCGTCCCGTTCGACGTGCTGGTTCCCAACATCTACCCACTCCCGGCTGCGGGGCTGCCACCGACGGGCACCGGATGGCCCCCTGCCCGCACCGAACTCGGACGATTCCGAGATCGCGCGGTCAACGCGGCGACGACCCGAATGCTCAGCCACTTCACCGTTCCCCGTCTAAACGAGCTGCGGACGGACCTCGGGAGCGCGCCCCTGCAGGTGATCTGGGACCAGGTGCACCGCGCCCGCCGTCAACACGTGCTCACGAGCAGGAGCTTCGACTTCCCCGCGGAGCTGCCGCCCACCGCGTCCTACGCGGGGCCGATGCTCGACGACCCGGTATGGGCCCACGCCGACGACTGGCCGATTCCGGCCGGCACCGGGCCGCTGATCCTCGTGGCCCTCTCCTCGACGTACCAGGCGCAGCAGCGGTGTGTGCAGAACGTCATCGACGCGCTGGCCCGCCTGCCGGTACGCGGGCTCGTCACCACCGGCCCGGGCCTCGATCCCCGCGACCTGCGCGGACGCGCTCGCATCGAGATCGTCCGCTCGGCGCCGCACACACAAGTGATCGACCGTGCCGACCTTGTTGTCACCCACGGCGGGCACGGCACCGTGATGAAGGCGCTCGTGGCAGGTCGCCCGATGGTCGTGCTCCCGCACGGCCGCGACCAACCGGACAACGCCGCCCGGGTCACTGCCCGGGGCGCCGGACTGGCCGTCCGACGGACGGCATCGCCGGCGAGGATCGCCGGCGCCGTCCAGAAGGTGCTCGCCTCCCGCTCCTACACCGACGCCGCCCGCCGACTCGGTGACCGCATCCGCGCGGAGGTCACCCGGAGTCCACTTGTCGACGAACTCGAGCGCCTGTGCCCTGGCGGCCCGCCGTACCGGTGGACGCCCCACCCGGAGGGACCGAGATGACCACGAAGTACCCGAACCTCACGGCGGCACAGGAGAGCCTGTTCCTGACGCTGGCCGGCAGGGCCCTCGACAGTCGCCTCCCACGGCCGTTCCTCGGCGATGTCACGTCCGACAGGACCATCAGCGAGCTCGAGTACGACCCCTCGGTCTTTCGCATCCTGAGCACCGACCTCCGTGACCCGAGGAACAAGGTCTTCGAACTGGCCGTTCGAGCGAAGAGGCTTGACGAGATCGTGCGCCGCTTCGTCGCCCGCCAACCGGAGGCGGTCGTGCTCGATCTCGGCGCCGGCCTCGACAACCGGATGCACCGGATCGGGACACCATCGGACGTCGACTGGTACGACGTCGACTTCCCGGAGGTCGTCGCGCTCCGGCAACAGGTCCTCCCGCAACCGGCGAACGCGCATCCGGTCGGAGTCGATCTTCGCACCGATCACCGCTGGCTCGACGAGGTCCCGTCCGACCGGCCCGCCGTGATCGTCGCCGACGGGCTGGTCCCGTTCCTCTCCCAGACCGATCTGGTGATGCTGCTGGGCCGGCTCACGCGGCACTTCCCGTGCGGCGAGCTGGCCTTCAACGGCTACACCCCGCTCGCAGTGTGGGCGATCAAACATCTGCGCATCGCCGGCTCCCTCGACGTCGAGGCGGCGGTCAATCCGGGCTTCTTCAACCCGTACGAGCCCGAACGGTGGGGCGTCGGCCTGCGGCTGGTCGAGGAGATCGCCATCGCGCGGGCACCCGAGGTCGCCGACCTGCCCCCAGTCACTCGGTTGGTACACCGCGTCGCGGGCCGGATCAGCCCGGTGTCCCGCCTGGTCGCGACCGTGGTGCTCCGGTACCGCTTCCCGCGCGGGAACGGCGGCGGAGAGAGGTGATCAGGCATGCTCACCCACCGACCCGGTCCCGGCCGAGCCGGAACGCCGAGACCGACTGCATCGCAAGCAGCCCGCCCGCCAGCCGCCAGGACGAGGGGCACCTGGCCCCCGGCGACGACAGCCGCGCGGCGTAGCTGCCACAACATGTCCTCGCGCCCGGCGAGGCGCACCCGCGTGCGCGAGACCACGCGCTTCTGCGCTGGCCGGCGGCGTCGGTGGCGGGAGGCCGACGGTCGTGCGCCTCGTCCGTAGGTCATCCGGGCACTCCTTACCCGATCGGCTCGGTGCTGCGGCCGCTCATGGCTCCAGGCCGGGTTCTTCTTCCAGTTCGATGCCGTCGTGCTCGGCGATCTCGCGATTGAGCTGCGCCTCCCAGTCCTCGACGAGTTCCTCGTAGAGCTGGGGTGCGCCGCCGTCGCGCTCGTACTCGAGGTGACCGACGGCTGCGTGGTAGGCAGCCAGAGAGGCCGGGTGGACCTTGGTGGTCCAGTCCGGTTCAGCGAGGTCGGGTGTGGCTGGGGTGAGCTCCCCGCGTTCCGCGGCGGCCAGGCGCTGTTCGGCGGCCGCCAGTGCTTCGCGGGCGGCGTCGATCGCCGCCCTTTCCTTGGACCAGTCGTCATCGGGGTTGTGGCGTACGAGGGAACCGTCGGCCTCCGCCGCCTGCTCCTGTTCAAGTTCCCCGGTCGCGATCCTCAGATCCTTTCTTGCTTCGTCGACGGCCCACGCTTCGTGGGCGACGTGAGGGGTCTCGAAGGAGCCGTCGGGCATCTCTCCCAGGTAGCGGACCGCGTTCTCGGTGTAGACGTGACGCGCCCCGTACCCATAGAACCGGTCCAGGCCCGGCCGGTGCTGGTCTGATTCGGCCATCCCGAGTTCGACCATGCGGCGGTCGTACTCATCAGCACGGGCCGGAGTCGTTCCGAGCTGCCGATCGTAGGCTTCCTCGGTGCTGGACATGGCGTTCCTCCAGTAGTTCGTCAGCCGGGCGTCCCAGGCCGGGCAGGGTCGGCGTCGCGGTCTGTTCTGGTCGTCGGAGCTACTGATCATCGGTGGCGGAGTCGGTGGCGGAGTCGGTGGCGCGACCGCGGGCGATGGTGCGCGGGGCGCGGATCCCGAAGGTCATCCCCCGCGTGACCGTCCGTTCTGCCTCGGCGCGGGTGAACCCTGCGACGCCGATGTGCGCCGCAGCGGCGTCGAGCAGGACCGCGTAGGCGTTGTCGGCGTCGAGCTCCCCGCCACCGACGAGCTGGCCGAAGACCCGGGCGGCATTGAGCAGGGTGACCTGCCGCCGGCCTTCCGCGGCGTGTTCGACCTTGTCCAGTTCGTCGGCCTGGATCGCGGCGATGTAGGCGTTCGCCCGCGTGGTCGACAGCCCCTTCGTCGGCGGTCCCTGCGGGCGCGGCGCCGGCGGCGGGGTGAGCAGGGTGGCCAGCCACGTCGGGAGTTCTGCGATCTGGCCGTGCTCGGCGACCAGGTAGGCGCCCTCGGGGCGGATGCTCCCGGCACCGACGACGAACCCGCCGATCGCCCGTGTATCTACGAGCGGGCCGAGGCTGTGCCCATGCCCTCCCTGGGTGTTGCGCAGCTCCAGCCCGTCTGGCATCCGGTAGTAGGCGTGCTCTCCGTCGGTCGGCGTTCGCACGGAGTAGGTGTCGGGCAAGGTCTCGCCGTGCTGGGCGGCGAGCTGGTCGAGGACTTCCCGGCCGGTGGTGGCTCCGTCCCAGTCGGGCAGGGGTTCGGTGCGGGTGTCGAGGTCGATCACCACCAGCCCCGACGGCCCGCAGGCGATCCCGACGTTCCACCGGGTGGAGTTCGACCACCAGCGCCGGATCTGAGCCGGATCGCGCGTGGCGCGCTGCTCCCATCCCTGGTGCCCCTCAGCGCAGGGCCCGCGCCCGCGGCACCGGGTCTCGCCGTGGAAGGCGGGAATCTTCGATCCGGCCTTGACCGGGAACACGAACAGGCCGGCGGCTGCGGCGTCGAGCGCGACCTGTCGCAGCCGCAGCACCTCACGGTCGAGGCGCGGGCGGACACGTCGCGCCATGCACGCCGCCTCCTCCCGCCCGGGTCGGGTTCCGCTGTCGTGCACAGCATCGCACCGCGCCGCGTCGGATCGGGGGCTGTTGGTGCTGGTCGTGACGGTCATGAGGGTGTTCCTCCTGTGCTCTACCGACCCTGTGCCTGGCCGGGCGGGGATCCGGGCCGGCCAACCGGGGCAGGCTGTGCGCCTGCCCCTCGGGGGCCTCGCCCCGAGGGCGCGTAGAGGCTCACGGGTCCAGGGCAGCCCGCCAGGGCTGTCGCGCGAGCGACGCGTCAGCGCCCTTGAAGCGTGAGGAACGCGCCCGCAGGATCGGCCCGATCCCTCCAGGTCCACCGTGCGGCGCAGCCGCTCCACCGGTCTGTGGGGTCTTGGGCGTGTGCTCGGCGCGGTCCCGGTACGACACCCGGGGCCGCGCCGAGCGGCTGGGATTACAGATCCAGTTCTGTCTCCGCGTGCTGCTGGATCCAGAAGGAGCGCTCGGCCAGCTCCTCGTCGGTCGGGCCACGCCCCGCAACAGGCTGTGGTTCGGGCTCACCGGCGGCCTCGCGCTGCTGCTCGGTGGCCTCGGCTTCGGACAGGCCTTGTTCGGCGTGGTGCACCACGATGTTCGCGTGGCAGACCGCGTTCAGGTTGACCAGGCTGTGCTCGTGGTCGCGGGCCTGGCGGGCGACCTCCAGGTCGTCGCGCGCGTGCAGAAGGTTCTGTTCGGCCTGAGCGACGTCGAGGGCGCGGAACGAGCCGTCGGACATCAGGCCGAGATCGGCCCGTGAGGAACAACGGAACGGGATCCATCGGTAGCGGCTGCGCGTCGAACGCGCGGTAGCGTCGCCCGCCGTTGGGGAACGGTCTGGGCTCGATGTTCGGGTCCGTGACGCACTGGGGGTCCCGTGCCTGTCGAGTTCCTCACCGACGCGCAGGCCGCGACGTACGGCTGCTACGCGAGACCGCCGTCGACGGCGGAGCTGGACCGCTGCTTCCTGCTCGATGACAAGGCCCGCGCTCTGGTCGAGGCGAAGCGGCTGCCGCACACCCGGCTGGGGTTCGCGGTGCAGCTCACGACGTTGCTGTTCATCGGCCGGTTCCTGGCCGATCCGACCGATGTCCCGACCGAGGTCGTGGACTACCTAGCCGAGCAGCTCGACATCGCCGATCCGTCGTGTGTGAAGGACTACCGGGTCCGGGAGATGACCCGGCTCGAGCACGCAGCGCAGATCCGCGAGGCGTACGGGTTCGTCGAGTTCACCGCGGCGGCCGAGGAGCTTGCGCGGTGGGTGGATGACCGGGCGTGGACCACCGGGGATGGCCCGAAGGCGCTGTTCGACGGCGCGGTGGCGTGGCTTCGGGAGCACCGGGTGCTGCTGCCCGGGGTGTCCACCCTGGCGCGGCTGGTGGCCCGGGTCCGGGACGCGGCGATGGCGCGGCTGTGGGACACCCTGGCCGCCCCGCTGACCGCGTCGCAGGCCGCTGCGTTGGATCTGCTGTTGGAGATCCCCGACGGGGCACGAACCTCGGACCTGGAACGGCTGCGGCGCGGTCCGACCCGGGCGTCGGGCCGCGCGATGGCAGCGGCGTTGGATCGGGTCAGCGAGCTGTCCGCGATCGGCGTCGGCCAGATCGAGCTGGGGGCGGTCCCACGGCGGCGGGTGATCGAGCTGGCCCGCTACGGCATGGCGGGCAAGGCGCCGGCGTTGCGCCGCCACCCCTACGCCCGCCGGCTGGCGACGCTGCTGGCCACGGTCGTGGGGCTGCAGGCCAGGGCCACCGACGACGCGGTGGAGCTGTTCGACGTGCTGATGACCACCGAGCTGCTGGCCCGTGCGCAACGCCAGACCCGTGACGAGCAGGCCCGGCGGTATCCGCGGGTCAGCCGCGACGCCGGGAAGTTGGCCGCCGCGGTCGGGGTACTACTCGAGGCCACGACATGGGGCCCGGAGATCACGCTGGAGCTGGTCTGGGACGCGATCGAGAACGTGGTCTCCCGGGCCGAGCTGCGCACCGCGGTCGCGAACATCACCGACGTCGTACCGGCCCCGGGCACAGATCCCGACACGCAGTGGCGGGCGACCCTGGCCGACCGCTATGCGGTGGTGCGCCCGTTCCTGCCGATGCTGTGCACGGCCATTCGGTTCGACGCCACCGCCGAGGCCACCCCCGTCCTCGACGCGCTGCGCGCCCTGCCGGACCTGCTCGATGCCCGCCCGACGGCGCGGGTACCGGCGGGGTACCTCGACGCCCGCAAGGTCGCGGTGGACCTGGTCCCGCCAGGCTGGGCGCGGGTGGTGTTCACCCCCGGGCGACCGGAGACCACGGTGAACCGGGCCGGCTACGTATTCTGCGTACTAGAGCTATTTCACCATCGGCTGCGCCGCCGCGACATCTTCGCGCTTGCCTCCGGTCGCTGGGCCGACCCGCGCGCGCAGCTGCTGGACGGCCCGGCGTGGGAGGCCGCCCGCGGCCCGGTGCTCAACGCCCTGCAGCTCCCGCACGATTCCGACCCGCTGCTGGCCGAGCACGCGAGCGACCTCGACGCCGCGCTGCGCCACGTCGCGGGGCGCCTGATCGCCAACACCGAGGTCTCCATCGACGAGCAAGGCCGGTTGCACGCCGGGAAGATCGACGCCGTCTCCGATCCGCCGAGCCTGACCGACCTGCGGCGCCGCTGCGAGGCGATGCTCCCGCGGGTCGACATCGGCGAGGTGGTGCTGGAGGTGATGTCCTGGCACCCGGAGTTCGCGGCGGCGTTCACTCCGGCCTCGGGCGGCCAGGCCCGCCTGGACGACCTGTCGGTGAGCGTGGCGGCCGCGCTGACCGCGCACGCGCTCAACGTCGGGTTCACGCCGGTCCTCAGCCCCGGAGTGGCGGCGCTGACCCGGCACCGGATCAGCCACGTCGACCAGAACTACCTGCGCGCGGAGACCTACGCCGCAGCGAACGCCCCGCTCATCACCGCTCAGGCCGACATTCCGCTGGCCCAGGCGTGGGGTGGTGGGCTGCTCGCGGCGGTGGACGGTGTCCGGTTCGTGGTGCCGGTGCGCAGCATCGACGCCCGTCCCAACCCGCGCTACTTCGGGCGCAGGCGCGGGGTGACGCTGCTCAATCTGGTCAACGACCAGGCCGTCGGGCTGGCCGGGCTGGTCGTGTCGGGCACCCCGCGTGACTCGCTGCACGTGATCGACCTGATCTACCGGCAGGACGGCGGGCGGCGCCCGGAGGTCATCATCAGCGACACCGGCTCGTACAGCGACATGGTGTGCGGGCTGATGCGGCTGCTCGGGTTCGACTACCGCCCGCAGCTGGCCGACCTGCCGGATGCGAAGCTGTGGCGGATCAACCCGGGCGCCGATTATGGACCGCTGAACACCGCCGCCCGCGGGAAGATCGACCTCGGGCGGATCCGGGCGCACTGGCCCGACCTGCTGCGCCTGGCCGGGTCCATCCACACCGGCGCGGTCAGCGCGCACGACGTGCTGCGGATGCTCGCCCACGGCGGCAACCCGACCCAGCTCGGCGAGGCGCTGGCGCACTACGGGCGGATCTTCAAGACCCTGCACGTGCTGTCGTATGTCGATCAAGCCCCGTACCGGGCGCAGATCAAGGGCATGCGCAACCTGCAGGAAGGCCGCCACGACCTGGCCCGGCACGTCTTCCACGGCCGCCGCGGCGATCTCCGTCGCGCCTACCACGAGGGCATGGAGGACCAGCTCGGCGCGCTGGGGCTGGTCCTGAACTGCATCACGCTGTGGAACACCGTCTACCTCGACGCCGCCCTCACCCAGCTGCGCGACGAGGGATACCCGGTGCGTGATGAGGACGTTGTGCGGCTCTCGGCCTACATGCGCCGGCACCTCAACGTGCACGGGCACTACTCGTTCCACCTCCCCGACGTGGCCGGAACCCGGCGGGCGCTGCGCGACCCCGACAGCAACGACGAGGACCGCTGACCGCCGTTCTACCGGCGCCGAACTGCCGACCTCTGGCCGCGTTGTGCCTGTCGTTCCAGCAGCATGAGGTGGTGCACCAGCTGCTCCACGCTGGTGCAGGCCTCCGCGGCGAGCTGCTGGGTCGTGGGGTCGTCCACCGCCGCGGCGGCGCCGTTGAGCTTGTCGGCGCGCCGCGACAGCGAACGCGCTTCGCGCAGCAGCGCCGTGATCGTCTTCGTCGATGGCGGCTCCGGCTGGTCCGCATCCTCGTCGCCCATGCTGCTGATTGTGCTGTGCACCACATCGAAGCCTCCGCAGCTGTCCGCCCTCGCGGCGCATCCCATGAGGCGCCGGCGCTACAGCAGACCGACAGACCTCCGAGCGGCGCTGCAGCTGAGAGCCCAGTCAACGCACGGCAGAAGGTAACAAAAAGTATCACTGTCATGTGTAACCTTGGTGTCTCTTTGCACAGAGGCCGTCTCGGGTCTAACGTGATTCTCACTGTCAGTGGAAGTCCCACTGGCCTACAGTGGGAAGTTGGTGCGACTCTCATGGATAGTCCGCTTAAGATCCGGTTCGAGGGGACCGTGACCATCGACGGCAACGAGGCTGCGGACTTCATCCGCGCTCTCGCGCCGGGCAGTTTCACCGTCACCGCGACGCCGGGCGCTGAGGGCGGCGAAGTGCTCGAGGACGAGCTCGAGGAGGTCGACGACAGCCCGACGGCCGTCGCGAAGGCCGAATCGCTTGCCGTCTCAACCGGGTGGACCCTCGACCTGGCCCGCTCATGGGTCGACGAGCTCGACGCGTGGACGCAGAACGGTCGCATCCTGCATGAGCTGCCGGTCCGCGCCGGCGGCGTCGCGACCGCCGAGCAGATGCGGATCGCCGCCGGGCGGCCAGCCGGGAAGTTCGCGCTGAGCGGGTTCACTGGTGGCACGGCCAAGCGATTCAAGCGGTGGGCCGCCGCCACCCCCGGCGCCGAGGGGCTGACTTTGCCGGTCACGACCGTCTACGACCCATCCATCAAGGGCCGGCAGCGCGCGAAGGCCTTCAAGGTCGAGGAGCAGCTGGTGCCACTGTTCCGAATTTCGCTCATGCAGACCCAGGACTGACAGGCCGCTATGACGACGGCCGGACCCTTGCCCGAGGGCTGGCTGTCGTCATGTGCGGGGTCCAGATCGCAGCGGCGCTTCCCGCATACCCGAGATCGCCGCCAGTGCGCGCGAGAAGGCGGGTGATGCGCGCCCGCATCGTTGCAGCAGTGCCATAGCTGTCCCGCAAGCCGATCGCTGTGCGGGACGCCACCTTCACCCGTCGCTCGGCGGCGGGATCGGCGTGCGGCCGCACCGGCGGTGAGAACGGTGACGACTCAGCCGGGTAGCGGCACCGTCGTAATGTCGGCGTGCAGCTCTGTCCTGAGCTCCGCTGAGCAGAACGCGGCCTCTACCGCGTTGCGGGCGAGCAGCACCAGCTCGGCTGGGGTCAGCCCGAACTGCTCGTGCGCCACGAGGTACTCGCCGACAAGGTCGCAGCCGAACATGCCGGGGTCGTCGGTGTTGAGCGTGACCGGCACGCCCCACTGCACGAGCCGGGCCAGCGGGTGCGCCTGCATCGACGGCACGGCGCCGGTGCGCAGGTTCGACGTCGGGCACACCTCCAGCGCGATCCGGTGCTTAGTGAGGTAGTCGAGCAGCCGGGGATCGGTGACGGCGTGAATCCCGTGCCCGATTCGCTCGGCGCCCAGGTCGTGCAGCGCCGACCAGATCGTCGCCGGTCCCGTGGTCTCTCCCGCGTGCGGGAGGCTGTGCAGGCCCGCCTCGCGGGCCGCGGTGAACGGGCCGGTGAACTGTGCGCGCCCGACGCCGATCTCGGGCCCGCCCAGCCCGAAGCCGACGGTGCCGTCCGGTCGGTGTCGCAGGACCCAGGCGAGGGTGTCCCAGGCGTTGTCGACGCCCAGCTCGCCGGCGCAGTCGAAGACCCAGCCGAGCTCGACGTCGTGCTCGGTGCGGGCTCGCTCGCGCCCGGTGGTCAGCGCGTCACCGAGCGCGCCCGGGTCGATCCCGGCGTGCAGGTGACTCATCGGCGTCACCGTGACCTCGGCGTAACGCACGGCACCTGCGGCGAGGTCGTAGGCCAGCCCGACGACGAGGTCGACGACGTCGGCCGAGGTACGGACCAGTGCGTTGACCTGCTGGTAGATATCGATGAAGTGGGCGAAGTCGCGGAAGGTGTAGAAGTCGGCGAGGGCGGCGGGGTCCTGGGGGACCGCGCCGGGGCCGTGGCGCCGGGCGAGCGCGGCCACGGTCGACACGGACGCCGATCCGACGAGGTGGACGTGCAATTCGACCTTGGGCAGGGCGCGCAGGAACGTGGTGATGTCGGTCAAGGGTTCTCCTGGGAGTGGTGCGGGCGGGTCCGGGTTGGGCCGGCTGCACCTAGGAGAAGTCGCTGCGGTCGTGGTCCTCACCGTACAGCGGCAGACGCACGTCCATGACGACGAACTTCACATCACATGTCGGTGGACGTCAAGCAGCTTGATGTTGATCTTTCGTGTTGTGGCTCTGGGCGGTGGCCCATCGCCCGTCCCGGTAGTCGATCCTTGATTGGGGCGCCCAGCACGGACGTACGGGCTTCTGCGACCTGGGCAGGCCGTACGCGCTCGCAATACTGTCGTATCGTTTACTGGCAGCTTGATATAGCCTGCGGTACGTGAGTATGGGAGTGGAGCGAGATCGACCGGCGGAGGATCTGACGGGCCGGGCCCGCATCCGGGACGCCGCGCTGAGGGAGTTCGCGATGCGCGGGTACCGGGCGGCGACGATGAAGCAGGTGGCGGCCGCCGCGGGGGTGTCGGTGGGGCTGGTGCAGCACCATTACGGCTCGAAGGAGGGGCTACGGCGGGCGTGCGATGAGCACGTGGCCGCCACGTTGTTGCGGCCGACCCAGGAGGGGCTCGCGTCCGGGGAGATCTCCGAGCCGGACTTCCTGGCCGGCCTGTACGGGGCGGGCGAGGACTGTGTGCGCTACATCGCGCGCGCGATGGTCGAGGACTCGGGCCCAGCGGCGGCCCTGTTCGATCGCAGCGCGGAGCTGGCCGAGCAGTGGCTGCGCGAGCAGAACCCGACGGCGGGGGTAGGCGGTCCGGACCGGGACGCGGCGCTGGCCGCAGCGGTCATGACCGCGATGCACCTAGGGACCGTGGTACTGGCCGGGCACGTGGCCCGGCGGACCGGCGTGGACCCCCTGACGCCTGCGCACGGTCCCCGTGTCGGCGCAGCCATGTTCGAGGTCTACGCCGCGGTCGGCAGCTTCATGTCCTCCGACATGGGGCAAGGAGTGGTCTCGGCGGTCGATCGGCTCAGAGAGGACAGATCCCCGGCGACGGGCGCCTCGGGCACCGCACGGGACACGGCGGGGCGGGAGGCCGGCGATGACTGAGGCGATCACGGTAGAGGGGCTGGTCAAGTCGTTCGGGTCGGCCCGCGCACTCGACGGGCTGGACCTGTCGGTGCAGGCCGGGGAGGTGCACGGGTTCCTCGGGCCCAACGGTGCCGGCAAGTCGACCACGCTGCGGATCCTGTTGGGTCTGCTGCGGGCCGACGCGGGCCGGGTACGGCTGCTCGGTGGTGACCCGTGGACCGACGCGGTCGCGCTGCACCGCCGGCTGGCCTACGTGCCCGGGGATGTCGCGCTGTGGCCCGGCCTGACCGGTGGTGAGGTGATCGACCTGCTCACCCGGCTTCGCGGCGGCGCCGACCCGCGCCGTCGGGCCGAGCTCGTCGAGCGGTTCGCGTTGAACCCGCGGGTCAGGACCCGGGCCTACTCGACCGGGAACCGGCAGAAGGTCGCGCTGATCGCAGCGCTGGCCGTGCCGGCCGAGCTGCTGATCCTCGACGAGCCGACCTCGGGCCTGGACCCGTTGATGGAGGCCACCTTCCAGCAGGTGGTCGCCGAACGTATCCGGGACGGGGCGACGGTGCTGCTGTCGAGCCACATCCTCTCCGAGGTCGAGGCGCTCGCCGGTCGGGTCTCGATCGTGCGCGCCGGACGGGTGATCGAGACCGGAACCCTTGCCGAGCTGCGGCACCTGACCCGCACGACGGTGGCCGTCGAGCTCCGCGACGGCACCGACCGGCTCGCGGAGCTTCCCGGTGTGCACGATCTGCTGATCGATGGCGCCCGGGTCCGCTTTCAGGTCGAGCCCGACCGGCTCGACGAGGTGTTCGGCGAACTCGCCCGGCGGGGGATGCGGTCGGTGACCGCGACGCCCCCGACTCTGGAGGAGGTGTTCCTGCGGCACTACCGCACCAGCGGGACCCGCGAGACGAGCGTCTCCGCTGCCCGGGTGCGGTCATGACCGCCGCGGTGACAGCCCGGCGCGAGGTCGGGGCAGGGCTGGGGTCGATGGTCCGGCTCGTCGGGCGTCGCGACCGGATCGGGATCGCGGCCTGGATCGCGCTGGCGGTGAGCCTCCCGCTGGCCTCCGCGGCTGCCCTGCCCGCTCTGGTCCCGACCGAAGGCGAACAGGTCGCGTTCGCGACCGAACTCGCGCGCGACCCGCTCACCACGGCCCTGCTCGGGCCCGTCTACGGCACGAGTATCGAGGCCCTGATCGCGATGCGGTCCGGGATGCAAAGCGTGTTCGCGGTCGGGATCGGATCGCTGGTTCTGGTCCTGCGGCACACCCGCGCGGCCGAGCAGGACGGTCACGCCGAGCTGTTGGATGCCGCACCGGTGGGTCGGCACGTCCGGCTCGCGGCGGCGTTGCTGGTGACGGCCGTGGCCAATCTGGCGATCGCCGCGCTCACCGTCGTGACGCTGGTGTCCCTGTTCGGCCATCCGCTGGCCGGGTCGGCGGTGCTGGCGCTGTCCGCCGCCGGGTTCGGCCTGGTCACCGCCGCGGTCGCCGCGGTCGCCGCCCAGATCGCGCAGACCGTGACCGGGGCCCGCACGATCGGATTCGGGCTGCTGGCCGCAGCGTTCGCGGTGCGTCTTGTCGGCGACGTCGCGGGCGTCGACGCGTTGTCCTGGGCCTCCCCGGTCGGGTGGGTTCGGCTGACCCGCGCCTTCACCGGCGACCAATGGTGGGTGCTGGCGCTGTTCCCTGCCGCCGCCGCTGCGCTGACCGTGCTCGCCGTGCGTCTCGCGGGCGGGCGGGACCTCGGCGCGGGGCTGCTCCCCGCACGGCCGGGCCCGGCCGAAGGTGCGCCCCGGTTGTCCACGGCGGTCGGGCTGTTCGTGCAGCTGCGGCTGCCTGGCCTGATCGCGACCACGGTCGCCGTGGGCGCCGCATGTGTCGGTATCGGCTACGCGTCGAGCACCCTCGACGGACTGCTCGACGACAGCCCGATGATCACGAGCCGGCTCGCGCCGCTGGCCGGCTCCACACTCGGTGAGGCGTTCGTGGCGATCTGCCTCTACCTCGCCGGGCTCGGCGTGGCCTGCTACGTGGTAGCGACCGTACTGACACTGCGTCGCGACGAAACCGGCCGCCAGGCCGAGCTGCTGCTGGCGACACCGACGTCGCGGGGGAGCTGGATCGCGGGGCCGCTACTCATCGCGCTCATCGCGCCGGTGGTGTTGCTGTCGGTCGCGGGACTCGCCGCCGCTGCCGGGTTCACCGCCGGCAGCGCACGCACCGACCGGTTCGGTGCCCAGATGGGCGCCGCGATGGCCCAGGTCCCGGTGAACTGGATCGTCGCTGGCGGTGTCGTCGTGCTGGTCGGCTACCTCCCACGCATCGCCGTCGCCGTGGCCTGGGGCGCCCTCGCTGCCGCCGTCATCGATCTCGGTCTGTGGGAGCTGGAGGTACTACCCCGCCCGCTGTACGACCCGTTCTCCTACACCCACCCCGCAGTTGACTACGGCCCCGGCACGCTCGTAGCCATGAGCCTGATCGGCGTGGGGCTCATCGCGCTGGGCGCCCACCGTGTCCAGCGCCGCGACCTGGGCTGACTGGCACAGCGCAAGCGGATCCCTCACCGGGCACGGGTCCAGATCATTTCGTGGCTGGTTGGCTCGGCGAGCGTTACGATGTGATCATCGCGCGGTGGAGATGGTGCCCGGCGACTTCCAGTTGACTATGGACGAGCTGCGTGTTGTCGCTCGATACGTTGTGGAGAGCGCCGAGCCGGTGCTGCCGCTGTTCGAGGACGTGCACCCTGGCGATCACCGTCCACGCGCCGCTATCGAAGCCGCTTGGACCTTCGTGAGTGGTGCGAGACGAACCCGGTTGCAGCGCGTCACGTCCCTGGACGCACATCGCGCGGCGAGACAAGCAGCGACGGAGGCTGCGAAACTTGCCGCGCGATCCGCCGGGGACGCTGCATCTGCGGCGTACCTTCATCCGATCGCGAAGGCGCACCAGGTGGGGCACATCCTGCGTGCGGCCGCGAGTGCAGCCCGCATCAGTGAACTGCAAGCAGTTGACGACCCGGACGCGGGTGCACGGGCCGTCGGAGAAGCCCGGTACCGGGCCACGCCGATCCTGATCGATGTGCTCTCCCGCTATCCACTCGCCCCGGCCGCAAGGGGCCGCGTCGCGGAGTTGATGTCCATGTTGGACACGGCGCTGCGAGCGACCCGGTAGCCGATCGGCTCAGGGGGTCTTCTCGCACGGCCGGTCGAGTACCTGATGCCGTAGCGGGTGTCTGGGCGCCGTCGTTCGAGGTCAACGCAGGGCAGCGGACTCGGCTCGGGCATCGGGGCCGGTGCCGGGCGCCGCGGGGCAGGACCCTCGTTGGCTTCGTGCCCGGTGAGTGGTGGCGCTGCGCCCCTGTCGATCGTCTTCAGGTGGCCTGTGTCGATCGGCGCTGAGTAGGTTCCGTTCGACAGAGGCGACGCCGGCGCCGGCCCGGTCACGGTGGCGGCGTGCAGAGATTGAACATCCCGGATGTGCCCGATGCCAGCGCAGTCTGGCTGCGTGACCTGCTTGCGCCGTTTGCCGCGGCACCCCTCGAGACAGGTGCGGTGCTGGCGGTGGTCGGTGAGGTGGCCCTGATCGTCATCGCGGTGGTGTGGGTGCGTTTGTGGCTCCTCGCGCGGGCTGCGTCACCGCGAACCTTGGCGGCGGTGGCCGGGGTGCCGGTCGCGGCGGCGCTGGCCTGGCCGGTCGGTGAGGCGGCGAAGTCGGTCCTGCGGGTGGACCGGCCGTGTCGGCTGCTGGACGGGTTACCCGCCTGGGTCGAGTGCCCGCCGGCCGGGGACTGGTCGTTCCCGAGCAATCACGCTGCTGTCGCGGGTGCGCTCGCCGTCACGGTCGTGGTGGCCGTACGGCACCTGCGCAAGCCGATCGTCGCGATCCTCTCGATGCTTGCTGCTGGAGTGGCGGCCGCTAGCCGGGTGCTGGCCGGGGCGCACTTCCCGCACGATGTCGTGGTGGGGCTGCTGCTAGGTGGCATCGTGGCGGTCGTGTCGATGCAGATGACCCGTCGCCCGATGGAATCAGCGGTCGCGGCCGCACGCTCGAAAGGCAGGGTCTCCCTTCTGGTCGGCGGTGCGCGGGGCGCTACATATGAGCGGTGAGCCGGCCCGGGCGGGCCGGGTGATCGACGCGGGTGTGATCAGTGCGGCTGGGTTGTGGCTCCTCGCGTGGTTGGTCGGCCACGACGGGCAGAGCCTGCTCGCTGCTCTGGCTCCGGCACCGTTCGTGCTGGTCATGGGCGGGATCGCCGGATGGCGGGGGCGGGGGCTGGTGGTGGCCGTCGCGCCGGTGGCGGGCGCGTTGCTCGCGCTTGTCGCGACCGCCGGGGCGGACACGGCGCTGGCCGCGGGGATAGGGCTGGCGCTGCTGCTGTACGGGCCGTGGTGGCTGGGTCGCCATCTGCGCGCCCGCTCGGACCTGGCCACTGCGGGCTGGCGGGCGGCGACCGACTGGGAGCGTCGAGCCGGGGAGGCAGAGAAGGACGCGCGGCGCCACGAGAGGACCCGGCTGGCCGGCGAGATGCACGATCTCGTGGGCCACGACCTCGCCAGGGCAGCGCTCGGGCTGGGCGGACTGGAGCTGGGACGCGGCCTGGACCCCAGCACTCGGGAGGCCGTCGCGCGTGCGCGTCGCAGCGTGACCTCGGCCGCGGAGCACCTTGCCCACGCGGTGTCCGCGCTGTCGATGGATCGCCTGCCCGACCCCGCTGCTGGGGAGGCGGGGATCGAAATCGCGGAGATCGTGGATGGGATCCGCTCGGCCGGTGCGCGGGTCGTTCTCACACCGGTGAAGCCCGCTCAGGTGCTGGCGGGCACGAACCCGGCCGTCCGCGCCGTCGTTGTGGGCGTGGTGCGGGAGGGCCTGACCAACGCGGTCAAGCACTCGCCGGGCGCCTCGGTCGAAATCTCGTTCGCCGCCGCCGGTTCGGGCGGGCTGCACGTCGTCGTGCGCACCCACGACGCCCCGATCACCGAGCACGCACCGGGATCCGGCCGCGGGCTCATGACCCTGTCGGACGCGGTACGAGCGATCGGCGGCACCGTGGAGCACGGCCGGATCGGTGCCGATCACCTCCTGTCCGTGCTCCTGCTGCCGGATAGAGCCCGGGGCGACACGGCGCAGGACACGGTCGCGGCGGCGCGGGCGCGCGCCTCGTCCGGCGTGTCGCAGACACGCCGGACGGTGCTGTGGGGCACTGCCGCGCTGCTCACCGGGGCTGCGCTGGCGGCCGTCGGGTACCGGACCGTGGACGCGGCCACCTCCGTGCTTCCGGTCGCGGGCTTCGAAGCGCTGCGCCCCGGCGTGGCACGTGCGGAGGTGGAGCTGCCGTGGCGCACCCGCACCGACGCCACGGACATCACACCGCCACCGGGAACCCGGTGCGAGCACTACAGCGTGACCACGGCGCCGTTCGGCCCGGGCTCCTCGGACCTGTACCGACTGTGCTGGAGCGATGGCATCCTTGCGCGCAAGGACCTGATCACCAGGTCCGGCCTGACCTCGGGCAGCATCGGCACGTGATCCGCGTGCTGCTCGCCGACGACGAGGCCGTCGTCCGGGTCGGGGTGCGCACCGTGCTGGCCAACGACCCGAACCTCGACGTCGTCGCCGAAGCCGAGCACGGGCGTGCCGCGGTCGACCTGGCGCTGGCGCACCGGCCCGACGTCGCGGTGCTCGACGTGCGGATGCCGGTCCTGGACGGCCTCGACGCCGCGGCGGAGATCGTTCGCCTCGGGCTGGGCTGCGCGATCCTGGTACTGACCACCTTCGCCGACGATGACTACCTCGTGCGCGCCCTCGCCGAGGGCGCGAGCGGGTTCGTGCTCAAGACCGGCGACCCGCGCGAGATCATCGACGGGGTCCACGCCGTCGCCGGCGGCGGTGCGTACCTGTCCCCGCGCATGGCCCGACGCGTCATCGATCTCTACGCCCGCGACCGGCCGGTCACCGCTCGGGCGGCGGTCGACGCGCTGACCCCTCGCGAGCGCACGGTGCTCGGGCTGCTCGGCACCGGGGCGTCCAACGCCGAGATCGGGCGCGCTCTGCACCTGGTCGAGGGCACAGTGAAGGCGCACGTCAGCGCGATTCTGGACCGCCTGGGCGTGCGCAACCGTGTACAGGCCGCGATCATCGCCCACGAACACGGCCTGATCCCGACAGCCGGCCAGCTTCGACCGCACGATGGCTGTGGATCAGGTTGCGGAGCGGTCGAGACCCAATGAACGGTGTCGCCGTAGCCAACGCAGCATGACTCCGCCGCGCAGACGACCCCGCCGCCATGTGGCGAGCCCTCGCCGAAGACCCCAACGTCCCCAGCACCACGATCCGCTCCCCCGACGGCCAGACGGACTGGAGCCAGCAGCACATGACACTCCCGGCGATGCTGCACGCCGCCGAACCCGACCCGCTCCGCGCCGCCATCGCCACCCTCGTCCACGCCGCCACCGGCGTCGGCTACGACCGGAGGGGTCTGCTGCTGACAGCCGCCCACCAGGTCGCAGCACCCTGAGACTCAGCCAGAGAGCCGTGCCCGTCTCGCAGCGGGCCGACGCGGAGGTCACCGCCTGCCGCCAGCTCACCATGACCCGTCGGCTCTCCGATCTCGTGCTCCGGTACTCGTCCAGGACCACGACCTCTGTGGCCGCGCGCTTGCGCCACACGATGATCGCCGAGACGATGCCGCCGTGCGTGCACTCCTGGTGATCCTCGGGTCCGTCGGCCTGGGCACTGGCGTGCTGTGCGCCGCACTCACCCCGCTCCTGCCCCTCGAATCGTTCACCTCGGCACCGACGTCGCACCGGACGAGCGCCTACGAGTCCACCCTTAGCATCACCTACGACTGGTCCCCTAGCCTCGCGATCCTGCCGGCCTCGGGTCTCATCCTCGGACTCATCATCGGCATCGCTCTCCATGTCGGAGGGTGGCGACTCCGCCGAGCCTGAAGTCCGCTCGTCGCCCTGCCTCGTACTGTCGTCCGGCGACGCTGCCAAGCCGACCAGAGGGTTGCGGCGAACCCGAGGTCGCGGACCCAAATCGGCCCAGGACCGCGGAGTACCAGCCCGTGCCAGCGCTCCAGAACGCCTCAGCCCGAGGGCCGACAGCCCGGTGCTCGCCGCTGATCTCAACAGTGCCGCAGGCCCCGTCTCCGATCTTTCCACGGCGAACATCACCGAGAGACTCTTCGAACTCGACACGTGGGTCTGCCGCCACATTGAGCCCGACGACCCGATCGCATCGGGGCAGCCGGTCACCGACGCGACGACCCGCCACCTGACGCTGGAGACAACCCCGGAGCGGCCCGCTGGTCCGGACGGCCCATTGCCGCCGCGGCATACCCGGAGGACGCTAACGATCATGGCAGTCGACGTCCGCCTCCTCGACGGACCCGCCGAGGGTGTGACCGCTCACTACGGGTACATGTCGATTCCCCTGCCGAGCCTGTACTGGTCGGACGGCCGAACTAGCCGACAGGCCGTCTACCACCGGGTCGAGGACTACCCGGACCCCGACGGCGCCTGGCTCTACCGGGCCGCGGTGCCGCCACCCTGACCGGTGCCGGTCGAGGTATCGGGGACTCAGGTCCGCCATCATCCCTTGTCCACCCACAACGGCACGTACTCGGCGGCCTCCCGGTCGAGGGCCGCTCATGGCGTTCGCCGGCAACTTGGCCGCGCACGACGCCCGGCACCTGGGTCGCGACCTTCGTCCGCGATCGGGCGATCAGCCCTGCCTTTCGCGCCCGTCGTCGCTTTGCTGCGATGCGTACCGTCTCGCAGCGTCCGGACTCGGAAGGGGAGTGCCCATGACCAATGTCGACGAACGGGCCCACGAGGCAGAACGCGCCGAGCAGTATCGCGCCCTCGTCGAGTACGGCTTGACGGCCGGAATCGGGGTGGGCCATTCGCTCGGGATCACCCTCGAGGCGATCGGGGCAGGCCGCGCGGTCTGGACGATGCAGCCGTCGACCCGCGCCGCCGATGCCCACTACTCCGTCGCGGGCGGCGTCCTGGCGACCCTGATGGAGGCGGCGATGGCCAGCGCGGTCCATGCGGCGCTCCCGCCCCGAACGACGTACACGGCGGCCGGACTCTCGATCGCCCTGGTCGGCAAGCTCCGGGTCGACGATCCCGAGGTGTGCTGCGAGGCCCACGTGGTGCACTGCGGCAGCAGAACGGCGACCGCCGACGCCCGGGTCATGACCGCGGACGGCAGGCTGGTGGCTCACGGAGGAGCCTCGTTCCTGGTGTTTCCGGTGCCTCAGGGTTGAGTTCACTGAGGGAGGTGCGAGAGAGGTCACAGGGTCGATCGGCCGCCACCCCGGGTCGAGTTCCGTCAACGTTCACACACCGTTGCACCTCCTCGCTTACGGTCGGATCCTCTAGGCGAGGAGACCCCTTCCATGGAACTGCGACATTTGCACTCCTTCCTCACATTGGCCGAGGAGCTTCATTTCGGCCGTGCCGCCCAACGTCTGCACATGGCCCAACCGTCACTGAGTCAGCAGATTCAGAGGCTCGAACAGAGCCTCGGCACCCAGCTCGTCGCCCGATCGTCGCACGAGGTGCACCTGACTCCCGCGGGCGAAGCCTTCGTGGTCGAGGCCCAGGCCGTGCTCAGCCGAGTGGACCGGGCCAAGGAGACCACCCGCCATGCGGCGGAGGGCCGCGCGGGCACGGTGCGAGTCGGATGCAATCTCCCTGCGGCGCAAGGTGTCCTGCCACGCGTGCTCGCCCGGTTGCGTAGCGAGCTGCCGGATGTGGTGGTGGCCCCCCGGGAGATGTGGACCGGGCCTCAGCTGCGCGCCCTGCAGGCGGGGGACATCGACGTCGCGATGGTGTACGGACCCCCGCCCGACGGGGACTGGGGACACCAGCGCCTGCTGCGCACCCCGCTGGTCGCCCTCGTCGGTGACCGCCACCCGTGGGCGTCGCTCGGCCAGGTGAGCTTCGCCGAGCTGCAGGGCCAACAGTGTCTGCTCTTCCGCCGCGAACGCAGCCCCGCGATGTACGACCTGATCACCCACACCGCCGGCGCCGCGGGCTTCACGCTCGACGTCGTCGACCAGGTCGAGGACCCGGTCGCGACGTCGATCGTGGTGTCGATGCGGAACGTGGTCGGGTTCTGCTCTGCGTCCCGGGCGGCGGCCGTCTGCGCCTCGGCCGTCGGCATCCGGCCCGTCACCGTGGCGCTCGTCGATCCGGTACCGGCGCTTGAGCTGTACGCCGTGTGGCGGTACGACGTGGACAACCCGCTGGTCGAGGAGTTCGTCCGCTGCCTGAAGGCGAGCGCTCCGTTCGGCCAGCCGGGGCGCAGGCCCGCCGCCGCCGTACGCGCTGTCGGAGCCTGAGCTCACCGATTCCACTGTCGAAACTATCGGCCGAGAGCCCATGGCTCTGGCGCGCCGTCGGCCCGAACGGGGTGGGTGACGATCACTGGCGATCGCACCACACTTCCGCCCCGGAGGTCGAGCATGACCGACGCCGCCGCCCCCTCCCGCAACAAGATCATCAGCAATCCCTACATCCACCGCCTGCAACGCAGGCACTTCCTGCTCTTCGACATCGCGCCCATCATCGGCACGGTCGTCGCGCTGGCTCTGTTGCCGTTCCTGCCGTTCGGCGCCACCGAGATCGCCCTGCTCGCCGGCATGTGGCTGGTGTCGGGCCTGGGCATCACGGTCGGGTACCACCGGTTGTTCACCCACCGCACCTTCAAGGCCCCCCCGTTCGTCGAGGCGATGCTCGCGATCACCGGGTCGATGGCGGGTCAGGGCGGTGTGGTCTCCTGGGTGGCCATCCACCGGCGCCACCACGAGTTCAGCGACCGTGACGGGGACCCGCACTCCCCCAACCTCTCCGGCGACGGTCTGCGCGGTGTCCTGCGCGGGCTGGTGCACTCGCACTTCCTCTGGATGCGCCGCCACGAGTACCCGAACATCGCCCACTACGCGCCCGACCTGCTGCGCAACCGCCGCCTGGTGAACGTGAGCAGGCACTACTACTGGTGGTTCGCGCTGGGCGTGGCGGTACCCACGGTGATCGGGGGCCTCGTGCACCTGAGCTGGCAGGGCGCGCTGGCGGGGCTGCTCTGGGGCGGCTTCGTACGGGTCTTCCTGCTCGAGCACATCATCTGGGCCATCAACTCCTTCCTGCACCGTTGGGGCAGCAAGCCCTACGACTCGCGGGAGAACAGCCGCAACGGCGCGGTCTTCTCGCTGCTGACCTTCGGTGAGTCGTGGCACAACAACCACCACGCCTTCCCGAGCTCGCCCAACTTCGGCCTCCAGTGGTACCGCCCGGACCCGGGCTACTGGCTGATCCGTGGGCTCAGCGCGGTCGGGCTCGCGAGTGACCTGAAGAACCCCGCCGCGGAGCAGATCGCCGCGAAGCGGATCCGTACCGACGAGCGGAAGGCCGCCGCATGACCACCACGCCCGCGACCGCCGAGATCCTCACCTGGGCCCAGGAGTACCTCGCCGACCTGCTCGGCTCGGACACGGGCTCGCTGGACCCCGACACGGACTTCGACCAGCTCGGCATCGACTCCGCGCTCGCGGTGTCGATGCTCACCGAGATCGAGGACCGCTTCGGGGTGGACCTCCCGCCCGAGTCGCTGTTCGAGAACCCCACGCTCCGTGCCGTCGCCGATGCCGTGCACGCCCGCCTCGCCACCGCGGCTCCCTCCCCGTCGACGTCGTGACCGGGACGGCGCCGAGCACCGCGTGGTCCGCGGCTGCGGCGATCCAGCACCACTACGACGTCGGCAACGACTTCTACCGGCTCTGGCTGGACCCCGACCTGACCTACTCGTGCGCCATGCCCGAGCAGCGGGACGACGACCTTGTCGCCGCCCAGCAGCGCAAGCTCGACCACCATCTCGACGCGGTCGGCGCGGAGCGCTGCGGACGGCTGCTCGACGTCGGCTGCGGCTGGGGCTCGGTGCTCGACCGGGCCCTGGCCAGGGGGACCGGCCACGCCGTGGGACTCACGTTGTCCCGGGAGCAGGCCGCCCACATCGAGCAGCAGGGTGACGCGCGGCGGGAGGTCCGGCTGGAGAGCTGGACCGACCACGTCCCGACCGCGCGCTACGACGGCATCGTGTCCGTCGGCGCGTTCGAGCACTTCGCTCGGCCGGAGGACGACGACGCCCGCCGGATCGGCCGCTACCGGGACTTCTTCGGCCGCTGCGCGGACTGGCTGACCCCGGGCGGGGTGCTCTCTCTGCAGACGATCGCCTACGGCACGCTCGACCGCCGGGACGCCAGCGCCTTCATCCAGGAGGAGATCTTCCCGGCGGCGGACCTGCCGTCACCGCTGGACGTCGTCACCGCCGCCGAGGGGCTGATGGAGATCCGGTCGTGGCGCAACGACCGGCTGGACTACGCGTGGACCTGCGAGCGGTGGGCCACGAACCTGCGGGCGCACCGCGACGAGGCCGTCGCGCTGGTCGGCCCGGAGGTCGCCGCCCGCTACGAGCGCTACCTGCGGTTCGCGTCCGTCGGCTTCCGGATGGGCAAGGTCGGGCTGCTCCGGATGGTGCTGGCCCCCGTCGGCTCGCCCTGGGCCGGTAGGCGATGAGCGGGGCGGCCACCGCCGCGACGGGCCGCGACGTCGCGACCGTCCGGTTCAACCCGTTCGACGCCGGGTTCCGGACCGATCCCTACCCGCACTACCGGGCGCTGCGCGAGCAGAACCCGGTGCACCGCACGCTCGGGATGTGGGTGCTGACCCGGCACGCGGACGTCACCGCGCTGCTGCGGGACCGCACGACGTCCGTGGCGCTGCTCCCCGAGCTCGGGGAGCGCCAGGCGCAGCGGCTGGTCAAGGCGGACCCGACGCTCGCCACCCCGCCGACGCTCGCGCGCATCGCCCGGCTCGCGCGCACGTCGCTGGTGTTCACCGACGACCCCGCACACGCCCGGCTGCGTGCGCTGGCCGGACCGGTGTTCGGTCCGCGCACGCTCGCCGCGCTGCGCCCGACGGTCCGCGCCGAGGCGGACCGGCTCGTCGACGAGCTGGTCCGGGCGGGCGGTGGCGACGCGGTCACCGAGCTGGCCGCCCCGCTCCCGCTTACGGTGCTGACCGCGGCGCTCGGGCTGCCCGCCGAGCTGCGTCCGCAGATCGCCGACTGGACGCATCGGCTCCGGTTCCTGCTGGAGCCGGGGATGCTCGGCGCCGAGTCCTTCGCGCAGGTCGCAGCGGCGGTCGAGGAGTTCACCGGGGTGCTGCGGGACATCGTCGCGCAGCGGCGGCGGACTCCCGGCGAGGACCTGGTCAGCGTGCTCACCACCGCGCGATCCAGTGGTGAGGGGCTGGACGACGAGGAGCTGGTCTTCGTCGCGATGATGACCTTCATCGCCGGGCTGGAAACCACGACCGCGCTCATCGGGAACGGGCTGCACGCGCTGCTCACCCGTCCCGACCAGGCCACCGTGCTGCGCGCGGAACCCGCCCGGGTCCCGGCCGCGGTGACCGAGCTGTTGCGCTACGACAGCCCGCTGCAGCTGACCAAGCGGCTGACCACCCGCGACACCGAGGTCGGCGGGCACACGATCCCGCAGGGTGCCCAGGTCCTGCTCTGCCTCGGAGCGGCCAACCGCGATCCCGCGGTGTTCGCCGACCCCGACACGCTCGACGTCACCCGCACCGCGACGAGCCACCTCGCCTACGGGCGCGGCATGCACGGGTGCGTCGGGGCCGCGCTGGCGTCCCTGGTCGCGGAGGAGACCCTCGCGGCGCTGTTCCGCGGCACGGTCGAACTGGAGCTCGACGGGCCGGTGGCGTGGCAGGAGCACAGCCAGATCGTGCGCGGCGTGGCCCGGCTCCCCGTGGTCCTGCGATGACGGCGGCGGCGGGGACGACGGGAACCCGGTCCTGGTTGCGGGTCAATGGCCCCGCGGACCCGCGGCTGACGGTGGTGTGCCTGCCCCACGCCGGGGCGGGCGCGACTTCCTTCGCCCGGTGGCAGGCCGCGTTCGACCCCGACGTCCGGCTGGCCCGCGTCCGGCTGCCCGGCCGCGAGGACGCACCCCACGAGGCCCCGCTGCGGCGCGTTCACCAGGCCGTCGACGGACTGCTCCCAGCGGTGTCCGCGCTGGTCGGCGACAGTCCCGTCGCGCTCTACGGGCACAGCATGGGCGCGCTGGTGGCCTACGAGCTCGCGCGGGCGATGGCCGCCGCAGGCACCCCGCCGGTGCGACTGGCCGTGTCCGGGCGGCGGGCGCCGCACCTCCCGCCGCGCCGACCCCCCATCCACCTCCTGCCCGACGACGAGTTCCTCGCGGGCGTCGACGCCATGTCCGCCGCCCCGGTCCGCCGGACCGCGGCCGGGACCCCCTACCTGTTGCGCGTGCTGCGGGCGGACCTGGAGCTCGGCGAGGAGTACGCGCACGCGGCGGACCCGGTGCTCCACGTGCCGCTCACGGCGTTCGGCGGCGTCGAAGATCCCGTCGTCGCGCCGGACGAGATCGCGGCCTGGGCGGACGTGGCCGCGGACGGTGCCGACGTGCGGATCCGCCCGGGTGGGCACTTCTTCCACCACGACTCGCGTGCGGTGATCGCCGCCGCGCTGCAGTCCGGTGCGTGAGCCGCCGGGGCCCCGGGAGCAGCTCCGCGCCCGGGCCCGCGCCACACCGGACCGGCGTGCCGCGGTGTTCCTGGACGACCGTGGCGCCGAGACCGCCGAGCTGACCTACGGCGGGCTGCTCGGCCGCGCCCGGATCCTTGCCGCACGGCTGGGCGAGCACGTGCGGCCGGGCGACCGCGCGCTGCTGGTGTTCGCGCCCGGTCTGGAGTTCCTGGTCGCCTTCTACGGCTGCCTGGAGGCCGGCGTGATCGCCGTGCCGGTGCCTCCGCCGCGGCGGGGCGGAGACCTCCAACGCGGAACGCGGCACGTCCTCGCCGACGCCGAGCCCGCGGTGGTCCTCGCCGACACCGCGACGGCCCGCGGGCTGGTCGACCTCGGTCCCACGGTGCTCACCGTGGGCCTCGAGGAGGCCTTCATCGGCTCTGCCGACTCACTGGACGACGGGCCCGCCGACCCCGCCGCGGTGGCGTTCCTGCAGTACACCTCCGGGTCGACGTCTCTGCCCAAGGGCGTGATGGTGACCCACCGGAACCTCGCCGCGAACCAGCAGATGATCACCCACGGGTTCGGCCAGGACGAGCACTCGCCGATCGTCGGGTGGGCCCCGTTGTTCCACGACCAGGGGCTGATCGGCAACGTCCTGCAGCCCCTCGGGGTGGGCAGCACCGCCGTGCTGATGTCCCCGGCGACGTTCGTTCGCAGGCCGCTGGCCTGGCCGGAGGCCGTCTCCCGGTACCGGGCGCGCAGCAGCGGTGGACCGGACTTCGCCTTCGCGACGGCCGCGGCCGCCGCCGAGCGCCACGGCCTCCCCGAGGGCCTGGACCTGCGGTGCTGGCGGGTCGCGTTCGACGGCGCCGAGCCGGTCCGGGCCTCGACGCTGCGGCGCTTCGCCGCCGCGTTCGCCCCGGCGGGGTTCGCCGCGGAGGCCCTGCACCCCTGCTACGGGCTCGCCGAGGCGACCCTACTGGTCACCGGGAGCAGACCGGGTAGGGCGCCGCGGCTGCTCGACGTCGACCCGGCCGGGCTGGCCGCCGGAAGGGTCGTCCCGACCGCGCCGGCACGGGGGCTGGACTCGGACACGGACCGCTCGACCTGGCCGGGGCTCGAGGATCGCGGGGCGGACGGGCTCGGCCGGAACGGGACCGGGACCGTCCGCACGCTCGTCGGGTCCGGGGAGGTGCCGCCCGGTGCCGGGCTGCGGATCGTCGACCCGGAGTCCGGCCGGGAGTGCCCGGAAGGCATGGTCGGGGAGATCCGGGTGCACGGGCCGCACGTCACCGCCGGGTACTGGCGCCGACCCGATGCCACCGCCGACGCCTACGGGACTGGCCGGGAGCTGCGCACCGGGGACCTGGGCGCGCTGGTCGAGGGCGAGCTCTACGTGGTCGGCCGGCGCAGCGATCTGATCGTCGCGCGCGGGCGCAACCACCATCCGTCGGACATCGAGGCCACGGTCGCCGCGGCGCACCCCGCGCTCGGGCAGGCGGGGCCGGCGACGGTCGCGGCGTTCGGGCTGGCCGACGAGGAGGGCGGCGCGGAGCGGGTGGTCGTGGTCGCGGAGCTGCGACCCGACCGCGAAGGCCCCGACCACACCGTGATCACCACCGCGGTGCGGGCCGCCGTGCTGCGGGAGCACGACGTCGCGCTGGCCGGGGTGGTGCTCACCCGTCGCGGGGTGCTCCCCCGCACGAGCAGCGGGAAGATCCAGCGGCGGGCGGCGCGGGAGATCCACCTCGGCGGAGGGTTCCCGGCCCCACCCCGGTGAGCGCAGGCGACCGCGCGGACCTCGTCGGCCGCGCGGTCGCCCAGCCCGCTCAGAGCCGGACGGGTACGCGCATCCGCCCCCGCACCAGGGTGTTCGGGCTCCAGTCGACCGGCTCGTCGACCGGGGTCAGCCCGGGGAACCGCTCGACGAGCGCGGGCAGCGCCACCGTCGCCTCCATCCGGGCCAGCGCGGCGCCGAGGCAGTGGTGCGCGCCGCGGCCGAGCGCGAGGTGCGACCGCTCCCGCCCGGGCCGGAAGGTCCACGGGTCGGGGAAGGCGGCGGGATCGTGGTTGGCCGCGGTCACCAGCACCTCGACGACGGTGCCCGCGGGCACGTGCGCGCCCTGGAACTCGACGTCCGCCTTCGCTCGGCGGACCGCCCGGGTGACAGGCCCGCACATCCTGAGCAGCTCCTCGACCGCGGCGGGCCAGCCTTCGGGCTCGGCGCGCAGCCGGGCGGCCTCCGCGGGCAGACGCGCCAGTTGCAGGGCACTCCCTGCGAGCAGGTGCATCGTCGTCTCGTACCCGGCGCCGACCAGGAACAACGCGGTGACGACGAGAGCGTCGTGCGTGGTCCCACCCTCGGCGAGCCGGGCGAGCAGGCCCTCCCCGCCGTGCGCACGGATCGCGGTGACCTGCTCGTCGAGCCACCCGCGCAGCGCCGCGACACCCTCCTCCATCTCGACGAACCGCTCCCAGGTGAGCCCGCCGTCGAGCCCCGCGGTGGCGGCGTCGCCCCAGTGCGGCAGCTCGGCGGGGATCTCGCCACCGTGGACGGGCAGCCCCAGCACCTCGGCGATCAGCCGCAGCGGCAGCGGGCGGGCGAAGGCGTCGACGAGATCGACCGTGCCGTCGGGGTCCGCCGTGGCGGGCAGCTCGTCGAGCAGCGCGTCGACGGTCGCCACGCAGTGCTCGCGCCATCCGGCGACCACGCGCGGGGTGAAGGCGCGGGTCAGCAGGCGGCGGTGGTGGGCGTGCGCCTCGCCGTCGAGGGTGACCAGGGACGGCGCGCTGAGCGGCCCGAGCGGCCCCTCGGCGGGGGGGAGCATGCCGAACTCGTCCGAGACGAGCACCTCGCGGGCGACGTCGTAGTGGGCGGTGACCAGCATTCCCGGCGCCGGACCCGGCGCGAAGGGCCGGTGCTCGCGCATCCGGTCCCACGCCGGGCCGGGCCCGGCCTCGGGCTCCGGCGACACGACGAGCTCGGCGGCGGGCACACCCTCGCGGGCCCGCCTGCGGGCCGCGCCGAGCAGGGCGCCGTGGACCACCGCCCACCGGCGGCGCTGGTCGCGGTCGACGGACAGGCCGGGGGGCGGCTCGGTGGCGGGGTGCGGGGCGGCGGTGGGCTGGGTCGGGCTCACGGGTCCAGCGTCACAGGGTGAGGTCCCGGCCCAGCCCGTCGATCGGCAGGGCTGATCGCCCTAGTGGAGGGTGAGTCCCCCGTCGAGCAGCAGGGTCTGGCCGGTGATCCAGCCTGCGTCGTCGGAGAGCACGAACGCCACCGCCGCCGCGACGTCCTCGGGGGTGCCGAGCCGCCCGAGCGGGTAGTCGGCGGTGGCCTCGGCCTCGCGGCCCGCGTAGATCGCCGTCGAGAAGCGGGTCTTGACCAATGCCGGCGCCACGGCGTTGACGCGCACGCCCGGCCCCAGCTCCAGCGCGAGTGTCCGGGTGAGGTGGACGAGCATGAGCTTGCTCGCGCTGTACGCACCGAGCCCCGCGGACGGGGCGAACGCGCCGATCGACGACAGGTTGACCACCGCGCCGCCGTGCTCCCCGAGCCACGCTCGGTGGGCGTGCTGCACCCAGGACAGCGCGGCCAGCACGTTCGCCTCGACCGTCGTGCGCGCGGCCGCCAGGTCCAGGTCGACGAGCGGGCCGAACACCGGGTTGATCCCGGCGGAGTTGACCAGGAGGTCGAGGCTGTCGAAGGTCTCGACGGCCCGGGCCACGGCCGCGGCCCGGTGCTCGTCGTCCGCGGTGTCCCCGGCGACGCCCACCGCGTGCTCAGGGCCGCCCAGCTGGGCGACCGCCTCGGCGAGCGGGCCGGGCTTGCGGCCGGTCACGACCACCCGCGCCCCCTCGGCCACCAGCCGCTGTGCGACCGCGAGGCCGATGCCCCGGCTCGCGCCCGTGACCAGCGCGGTCCGACCCGCGAACCGGGGCTCGGGTCGGTTCACGGGGCCATCACGTGGTCCGCATAGCGGCGGCGCAGGTCGTTCTTGTCGAACTTCCCGGTCGAGGTCTTCGGCACCTCGTCGAGGAAGACGACGTCGTCGGGAACCTGCCAGCGCGGCAGGCACCCGGCGAGGTGGATCAGCACGTCCTCGCGGCTGACCTCGGCGCCGGGCCTGCGCACGACACAGGCCAGGGGCCGCTCGGACCACTTCGGGTGCGGGACGGCGATCACCGCGGCCTCCGCCACCCCCGCCATCCCCATGACGTGGTTCTCCAGCTCCACCGAGGAGATCCACTCGCCCCCCGACTTGACCAGGTCCTTCGTCCGGTCGACCAATGTCACGAAGCCGTGTCCGTCGATCACCGCGACATCCCCGGTGCACAGCCAGCCGTCCGCGGTGAAGCGGCTCGGGTCGCCCTCGCCGTAGTAGGACGCGGCCACCCACGGCCCGGCGACCTGCAGCTCACCACGCGCGACGCCGTCCCACGGCAGCTCCGCCCCGGTGTCCGGGTCGACCAGCCGCAGCTCGACGAGCGAGGCGGGCGAGCCCGCGCGGGACCGTACGAGCGCCTGCTCCTCCTCGGTGGCGCCGTCGTGCACGGTGCGCAGCCGCCCGCTGGTGACCATGGGGCTGCACTCGGTCATCCCCCAGCCCTGGGTGAGCGGCACGCCGAGCGTGGTGCGCCAGGCTTCGGACAGGGAGATCGGCACCGCGGAGCCGCCCGAGAAGACCAGTCGCAGGTTCGGGACGTCCCCCGCGGCGAGCTCGGGGAGCACGCCGGTCCAGATCGTCGGGACCGCCGCGGCGATGGTGACCCGCTGCTCCCGCATCAGGTCGGCGACGTCGCGCGGGGTCGGGCTCGGACCGGTCAGCACCAGCGTGGACCCGGCGAACACGGCCGCGAACGGGTAGCCCCAGGCGTTGGCGTGGAACATCGGGACGACCGGGAGCAGCACGTCCCGCTCCCCCACGCCTGCCGCGTCGGCCACCATCAGCCCGAGCGAGTGCAGCACCGTCGAGCGGTGCGAGTAGAGCACCCCCTTGGGCTTGCCGGTCGTGCCGGAGGTGTGGCACATGGCGGCCGCGCGGTTCTCGTCGTCGACGACGAAACGCCCGGTCACGGGCTCGACGCCGGCGAGCAGGGTGTCGTAGTCGACGATCCGGTCGTCCGCCGGGAGGGGCGTCAGCGAGCCGTCGTCCACGACGACCACCCGCCGCACCGCGGGCAGCCGGTCCACGACGGCCCAGAACTGCGCGAACAGCCCCCGCTCGACGACGACGACCTCGTCCCCGCCGTGCTCGACCACCCCGACCAGCTGGTCGGCGGGCAGCCGGATGTTCAGGGTGTGCAGGATCCGGCCGCTGCACGGCACCGCGAAGTACAGCTCCAGGTGCGCCGGGGCGTTCCAGCAGTAGGTGCCGACCCGGCCGTCCGGCGAGACGCCCAGCGCGTCGAGGGCGGCGGCGAGCCTGCGGACCCGCTGGGCCCACTCCCGGTAGGTCCGGGTGGTCAGGGCGCCGTCGGCGGCACGGGCGACGATGGTCTTGTCCCCGAACAGCTGTTCGGCGCGGTGGAAGACGTGGGGCAGGGCGAGCGGGCGGTCCTGCATCTGGCCGTGCACGGCGGGTGCCTCTCGGTTTCGGGTGGGGTTCAGGCGGGGCTGTGGTTGGTCACCGTGAGCAGCGCGGTGGCGCACAGCTCGGTGCCGTCGTCGACGGTCAGGTCGACGGCAGCCACGGACGTGCGCCTGCCCGGCCGCAGGGTGCGGGCGCGGGCCACGAGGACCGCCCCACGGGCCTCGGTGAGGAACTTGACGGTGAGGTCGGTGGTGATCACGTGGGTGCCGACCGGCAGGTGGGTGGCGGCGGCGGCCGCACCAACGAAGTCCGCCAGGCTCGTGATCGGCCCGGCCTGGAAGGCGCCCGGCGCGTGGGAGTGGTCCTCGCGCCACGGCAGCCTGCCCTCGGCGCCGCCATCGCCGATCACGGTGAAGGTGAACCCGAGGGCGGTGGCGACGGGCAGGGAGAAGACGGCATCGGCGATGTCCTGGCGGAAAGCGGTGCTGGTGGTCATGCGGGAACCTCGTTCCGGTCGGCGGTGATCGTCTCGACGAGTCGGGTGTCGTGGGTGGCGGTGCGGAAGCGTTCGTCGTCGAGCAGGTCGGCGAGCAGCGGGGCGGTCGTCGCGATCCCTCGGCCGCGGACGCGGACCTCGCCCAGCGCCGCGCGCATCCGGGCGATGGCGCCGGGCCGGTCGGGTGCCCACACGACCACCTTGGCCAGCAGCGGGTCGTAGAAGCCGGGGATCCGGTGGCCCGGGTGGACGTGGGTGTCGACGCGCACGAACGGGCCGCCCGGCAGCACGCACTCCTCGAGGAGACCGGGGGTGGGGACGAAGTCCCGGGCGGGGTCCTCGGCGTTGATCCGGCACTCGATCGCGGCGCCTGCGAGCCGGACGTCGGCCTGGGTGAGGCCGAGCGGCGCACCGCCCGCGATCCGCAGCTGGGCCGCGACGAGGTCGATGCCGGTGGCCATCTCGGTGACCGGGTGCTCCACCTGCAGCCGACAGTTGACCTCCATGAAGTGGAAAGCACCGCCGGGCTCGAGCAGGAACTCGACGGTGCCCGCGCCGACGTATCCCGTGTGCCGGGCCAGCGCCGTCGCCGCCTCGCCCAGCCGATGCAGGGTGTCCTCGGCCAGGGCCGGGGCGGGGCACTCCTCGACGAGCTTCTGGTGACGGCGCTGCAGGCTGCAGTCCCGGGTGCCGAGGTGCACGACGGCGCCGTGGGCGTCCGCCAGTACCTGCACCTCGACGTGCCGGGCCGAGTCGAGGTAGTGCTCCACGAACAGCCGGGGGTCGCGGAAGGTCGCCGCCGCGGTCGCGCGGGCGCGGGCCCAGGCCGCGGCGAACGAGTCGGGCTCGCGGACGACGTGCATGCCGCGCCCGCCGCCGCCCGCGACCGCTTTGATGATCACCGGGTAGCCGACCGCGTCGGCGACGGCCCTGGCCTGTGGCTCGCTCCCGAGCTCCTCCCGGCTCCCCGGTAGCAGCGGGAGCCCGGCCGCGGTGGCGGCGGCCCGGGCCCGGGCCTTGTCGCCCAAGGCCTCGATCACGTCCGCGGGCGGCCCCACGAACGTCAGGCCGTGGTCGGCGCAGACCTCGGCGAAGTCCGCGTTCTCGGACAGGAAGCCGTAGCCGGGGTGCACGGCGTCCGCACCACGCAGCCTGGCGGCCTCCACGACCGCCGGGATGTTGAGGTAGCTGGCCGCGGCGGGGCCGGGCCCGATCTGCACCGCCTCGTCCGCCAGCCCGACGGCGAGGGAGTCGCGGTCCGCGGCCGAGTGCGCCACGACGGAGGCCAGGCCCAGCTCACGACAGGCGCGCACGATCCGGACCGCGATCTCGCCGCGGTTGGCGACCAGGACCTTGCGTATCACGGCTCACCCAGCCGCAGGAGGGGCTGCCCGTGCTCGACGGCCTCGCCGTCGGCCACCAGGAACTCCTCGACCCGGCCCCCCAGCGTCGCCTCGACGGGGATCATCAGCTTCATCACCTCGACGATGCCGATCTGGCGGCCGGGCTCGATCACGTCACCCTCGGCCACGAACGGCGGGGAGTCGGGGCCGGGGGCGCGGTAGAACACGCCGACCGCCTCCGAGGTGATGGTCCGGCCGGGCGAGGGCGCGACCGCGGGCGGCTGGAGAGGTGCGGGGCTCGGCGCCGCCAGGCCGGAGAGCTCCAGGCTCACCCCGCCCGCCGCCAGCCGGACCGGTCCGAGCCCGGCCAGCTCGCGGGCGTGTCGGGTGAGGACCTCCAGCACCCGGTCCGCCTCGGCGGCCGTGATCCGCTCGCTCATGCCGTCTCCCGCTCGACCGTGGGCAGGATGCCCGTCTCCGCACCGAACGCCCGGAACCGGGCCCGCCGCCTGCGCACCAGCTCAGCCCCTGGGACCCCGTCCAGCCTGCGCAGACAGGCCGAGACGGCATCGGCGAGGGCGTTCGCCGTCGCCGCCGGGTCGGTGTGCGCGCCACCGGGTGGCTCGGGCACCACGCCGTCGATCACCCCGAGCCGCAGCAGCGACGCGGCGTCGACCTGCAGCGCGGCGGCGGCCCGCGGCGCCTGCGCGGCGTCCTGCCAGAGGATCGAGGCGCAGCCCTCCGGGCTGATCACCGAGTAGACCGCGTCGGAGCAGGCCAGCACCTGGTCGGCGACCGCCAGCGCCAGCGCGCCCCCGCTGCCGCCCTCGCCGGTCACCACCGCGACGACCGGGACGGTGAGCCCCGCCATCGTCGCGATGTTCTCGGCGACGGCCACGGACTGGCCGTGCAGCTCGGCCTCCACGCCCGGGTGCGCGCCCGCGGTGTCCACCAGCGTCACCACGGGCAGCGACAGGGTCTCGGCGAGGCGCATCACGCGGGCGGCCTTGCGGTAGCCCGCGGGCTCGGGCATGCCGAATCGGCGGGCGCTGAGCTCCGTGGCGTCGTGGCCCTTCTGGGTGCCGACCACCGCGACCGCGCGGCCGTGCAGCCGCCCGAGCCCCGCGACGACCGCCGGGTCGTCCGTGCCGCGCCGGTCCCCGTGCAGCTCCACGAAGTCCTCGACGACATGCGCGACGTAGTCCAGCGTGGTGGGGCGACCGATGTCGCGGGCGTGCCGCACCGCCTCCCACGGCTCCCGCCGCGGCAGCTCGCGGACGAGCGTGGTCGGTCCGGTGCGGTCCTCCTCGGCGACCGGGGCACAGGCGAACCCGAGCAGCCTGCCGAGGACCTCACGCAGCTCGGCCCGCGGCACCACCCGGTCGATCATGCCGTGCGCGAGGAGGTGCTCGGCGGTCTGGAAGCCCGCGGGCAGCCGCTCGCGGATCGTCTGCTCGATGACCCGGCGACCGGCGAAGCCCATCCGCGCGCCCGGCTCGGCCACGATCACGTCGCACAGGGTGGCGAAGGACGCGGCGACGCCGCCGTAGGTCGGGTCGGTGACCAGCGAGACGGTGAGCAGGCCCGCCTCGCGCAGTGCGGAGAGCATCTGCGCGGTCTTCGCCATCTGCATGAGGGCGAGGACCCCCTCCTGCATCCGGGCTCCGCCGGACGCGCAGACGATCAGCAGCGGGGTCCGCTCGGCCAGCGCGACCTCCCCGGCCGCGGTGATCGACTCGCCGACCGCGCAGCCGAGGCTGCCGCCGAGGAACCGGAAGTCCATCGCCGCGACGACGACCCGATGCCCGGCGAGCGCGCCGCGGGCGCAGACCACGGCCTCGTCGAGCCCTGTCTTCCGGCGGGCCTCGGCGAGACGCTGCGGGTAGGGCTTGGCGTCGACGAAACCGAGGGGGTCGACGTCGGAGTGGACGGTGGTGAACGGTGCCGCGGTGCCCTCGTCGAGCAGGCTCGCGAGCCGCTCGGGGGCGGTCAGCGCACCGTGCGCGCCGCACTCCGGGCAGACGCGGTCGGTGCGCTGGTACCGCCTGCGGTACAGCAGCGCGCGGCAGCCGGGGCACTGCAGCCAGCCGCGTTCGGGGGTGATGGTCACGGAAGCCTCTCTCGGCGCGGGCCCGCTCATCGGGCGGGGATCATGGGGGCGGCGTCGATCAGGTCGAACAGCCGCGCCGCCCCGGTCGTGGTCGGCACCGGCTCCGGTGTCTGCTCCGGTGACGACTCTGCGGCGACGGGCGCGGCGAGCAGGGCACTGACGTGGTCGGTCAGCTCGCCGACCGTCGGGTGGTCGAACGCGACGGTCGTCGGCAGGTCCAGCTCCGTGGCGGCGAACAGGACGTTGCGCAGCTCGACGGCGGTGAGCGAGTCCAGCCCCAGGTCCACGAACCGAGCACCGGGGTCGATCGCGGCGGCGTCCGGGTGGGCCAGGATCTCCGCCGCGGCGTCCCGGATCAGGGTGAGGACGGCAGCCCGGCGGCCTGCGGCGTCGAGCCCGACGAGCTCGTCCCGCCTGCCCGACTCCACCGCCGCGGCCCGTGGTGCGGGAGCCGTCGCCCCCACAAGCGCACGCAGCACGGCCGGGGTGTCGACCCGGCGTCGCAGCGCCGCGTGGTCGAAGGCGGCGACGACCGGGGCCGGGTCCGCGGCGGCGACCGCCTCGTCCAGCAGGGCCAGCGCCGCGGCCTCCGGCATCGGCAGGATGCCGGAGCGGGCCATGCGGGCGCGGTCGGCGGCGGAGAGGGTGTCCCCCATGCCGCCGCTCTCGTCGGCCCACAGGCCCCAGGCGATCGAGGTCGCCGGGGTGCCCGCTGCCACCCGCCGCACGGCGAGTGCGTCGAGGTAGGCGTTGGCCGCGCCGTACGCGGCCTGGCCCGTGTTGCCGACGGTGCCTGCGAGCGAGGAGAACAGGACCAGGCGCGGGGCGCGGTCGCCCAGCGTCAGCTCATGCAGGTGGGTGGCGGCGTCGACCTTCGCCCGCAGGACCGCCTCGATCCGCTCAGGGGTCAGTGAGGCGACGAGGCCGTCGTCGAGGACGCCCGCGGCGTGCACGACCGTGCCGAGCGACGGGACGGACTCAAGCAGCCCGGCCACGGCGGCACGGTCGGCGACGTCGCAGGCCGCGAGCGTGACCTCCGCTCCCGCGGCCGCCAGCTCCGCGCGCAGCTCCTCGGCCCCCGGCGCAGCGGCGCCCCGCCTGCTGGCGAGGACGAGCCTGCGCACCCCCTTCTCGACGAGGTGGCGGGCCACGACCGCGCCCAGGCCACCGGTGCCGCCGGTGACGAGCACCGCCTGCTCGGGGTCCCACGAGGCGGGTTCGCCTTCAGGCGCCACGGCGAGCGCCGGGGCCAGCGGTGCACCGTCCCGGACGGCGAGCTCCGGCGCACCCGTCCCGAGCAGCGCGCCGACGTCGACGGGATCGAGCCCGGTGCCCTCGGCGGGAAGGTCGACCAGCACGATCCGTCCGGGATGCTCGGCCTGGACGCCGCGGACCAGACCGCGCACCGCGGCGCCGGCGGGGTCCGGCTCCGGGTCGGACCCCGCAGCGCGGACGGCCCCGTAGGTGACCACGACCAGCGTCGTCGGCTCGGGGTGCTCCGCGGCGAGGAACGCCTGCACCAACTCCAGAGCCCGCAGCGTCTCGCGACGGGCGCCCGCCGCGGTGGTGTCCCGGCCGACCTCGACCAGGACGTGCCCGCTCTCGGCACGCGTCTCCCCGTCGGGGACCTGCCGCCAGACGAGCTCGTGCCGGGCCCCGGTGGCCACCGCACCCGGCAGCGCGTCGAGCCGCATCTCGCGGGTGACCAGCGCCTCGATCGTGGCGACCGGCCGCCCGGTCCCGTCCGCGAGGTCCAGCCGGACGGTGTCGTCCCCGGCGACCCGCGCCCGCACCCGCAGCTCCCGTGTGCCGGGCGCGCCGAGGAACCGGACGCCGCGGAAGGCGAAGGGCAGCCGCGGCTCGTCGCCGGTCGGGATCACGAGGGCGGCGCTGTGGAGGGCGGCGTCGAGCAGGGCGGGATGCAGGGCGAACCCGTCCGTGTCGACCTCGCCGGGGAGGGTGACCTCGGTTCCGACCTCGCCCTCGGAGCGCCAGGCGGTGTGCACGCAGCGGAACACCGGCCCGTAGTCCAGGCCGAGATCGCCCAGCAGCGTGTAGATCTGCGCCGCGGGCACGGGCTCGCCGGTGGGCGGCCACTGCAGCTCCAGAGACTCCTTCGCGGAGTCGCCGAGCAGCCCTGTCGCGACAACGGCCCACGGCTCGTCGGGCTGTCGGGCGTGTAGCGTGACCGTGAGGCCGTCCGAACCAGGCTCGGTCACCACCTGCAGCTCCACCCGTCCGTTCGGTGGCACCACGAGCGGCGCCCGCAGCACCAGCTCCTCGACGACCGGGAAACCGGACCGCGCGCCGATCTGGTGGGTGAGCTCGACCAGCGCCGCGCCCGGGACCAGCACGGTCCCGGCGACGGCGTGGTCGGTCAGCCACGGGTGCGTCGCGGCAGACACCCCGCCCAGGTGCACGGCACGTCCCGGCTCGGCCAGCTCGACGACCGTGTCCAGGAACGGGTGGTCCGCGGCGGCGAGACCGGAGCCGGTGGCCCGCGGCGGGTCGGTGGGGGCGAGCCAGTGCCGATCGCGCTGGAACGCGTAGGTGGGCAGCTCGACGGCCCGGACTCCGGCCCCGAAGTCCCAGGTCACCGGCACACCGTGGGCGTGCAGCTCGCCGAGGGCCAGTGCCAGGGCGGCGGGTCCGGAGCGGTCCTTGCGCAACGTCGACACCGCGGCGGGGTCGCCGAGGACGGTGCGCACCATGGCGGTGAGGACGCCGTCCGGTCCCAGCTCGACGAAGGTGTCCCCGCCGGTGGCGCGGACCGCGTCGGCAAACCGGACCGGCCGCCGGACGTGCTCCACCCAGTACTCGGCCGTCGCGGGCTCGTCGCCTGCGGACAGGCCCGTCAGCGCGGAGACGATCGGGATCGTCGGCGCCGCGTACGCCACGCTCTGCGCGACCGCGCGGAACTCGGCCAGCATCGGCTCCATCAGCGGGGAGTGGAAGGCGTGCGACACGGTCAGCTTCCGGACCTTGCGGCCCCAGCCCTCCACCTCGGCGGCGAGCGCGGTGACCGGGCCCTCCGCGCCGGAGAGCACCGCGGCCTCGGGTCCGTTGACGGCGGCGAGGCCTGCCTGCGGCACGCCGTCGAGCAGCGGGAGCAGCTCGTCCTCGCTCGCCTGGACCGCGATCATCACCCCGCCCGCGGGCAGCGCCTGCATCAGCCTGCCGCGGGCGGTGACCAGCCGCGCGGCATCCGCGAGTGAGAACACGCCGGCGACGTGCGCGGCCGCGATCTCGCCGATCGAGTGCCCGGCGAGCGCGGTCGGGTGCACACCGCGAGCCGCGAGCAGCCGGAACAGGGCCACCTGAAGGGCGAACAGGGCGGGCTGGGTGAAGGAGGTCTGGTCGAGCAGGGCCGCCTCGGGGGTACCCGGCTCGGCCCACATCACCTCACGCAGCGGCACGTCCAGGTGCGGGTCGAGCGCCGCGCACACCTCGTCGAGCGCGGCCGTGAAGACCGGGTCGACGAGGTCGCGCCCCATCCCGACCCGCTGGCTGCCCTGCCCGCTGAACAGGAACACCGGCCGGGCGCCGCGCGCGGTGCCGGTGCGGACCTCGCGGGCGGGGCGACCGGCGGCGAGCGCGTCGAGCCCGCTGAGCAGCGCATCCGTTTCCTCGCCGACCACCACGGCCCGGTGGTCGAACGCCGTGCGGGTGTCGACCAGCGAGGACGCCACGTCGACCGGGCGCACCGAGCGAGCGCGCACGAAGGCCGCGAGACGGGCGGCCTGGTCGCGCAGCGCCTGCGGGTCGCGAGCGGAGAGCAGCCAGGGAACGGCCCCGTCGACCGAGTCGTCCATCAGGTCCTCGGCGGCAGGCGCCTCCTCCAGCAGCACGTGCGCGTTCGTCCCGCCGATCCCGAAGCCAGACACCCCGGCCCGGCGGACCCGGTCCACCTCGGGCCACGGCACCGTCTCGGCCACAAGCCGCACGCCGTCCCAGTCCACCTTGGACGACGGCGCGTCCACGTGCAGGGTCGCCGGGAGCACCCCGTGCTCCATCGCCTTGACCATCTTGATCACGCCTGCGACGCCTGCCGCGGCCTGGGTGTGGCCGATGTTGGACTTCAGCGACCCGACGAGCAGCGGCCGGTCCGCAGGCCGGTCGGCGCCGTAGGTCGCCACGAGCGCGCCCGCCTCGATCGGGTCCCCGAGCGGGGTGCCGGTCCCGTGCGCCTCGACCACGTCGACGTCCGCGGGGGTCAGGCAGGCGTCGGCCAGCGCCCGGGTGATCACCCGCTGCTGGGCCGGGCCGTTCGGCGCGGTGAGGCCGTTGCTGGCGCCGTCGTGGTTCACGGCCGAGCCGCGGACCACCGCCAGCACCCGGTGGCCGCGAGCCTGAGCGTCGGACAGCCGCTCCAGCACGATCAGCCCCACGCCCTCGGCCCAGGCCGCCCCGTCCGCCGCCTCGGCGAACGGCTTGCACCGGCCGTCGGGCGCCAGCGCGCGCTGCCTGCTGAACTCGACGAAGGACGACGGCGTGGCCATCACGGCCGCGCCCCCGGCCAACGCGAGGTCGCACTCCCCGCCGCGCAGCGCCGTGGCGGCCAGGTGTAGCGAGACGAGCGAGGCGGAGCACGCCGTGTCCACCGTGACCGATGGTCCGCGCAGGTCCAGCTGGTAGGAGAGCCGTCCACACGCGACGCTGCCCGCGCTGCCGAGCCCTACGTACCCCTCGACGGCGGGTGGGATGGTCCGCAGCCGGGGGCCGTAGTCGTGGTACATCTCGCCCACGAAGACCCCGGTGCTGCTGCCGCGCAGGCCCGCCGGGTCCATCCCGGCGTGCTCGAAGGCCTCCCAGGCGGTCTCCAGCAGCATGCGCTGCTGGGGGTCGATGGCGGCCGCCTCCCGGTTGCTGATCCCGAAGAACGCAGCGTCGAAGCGGTCGACCGGGTCGAGGAAGCCGCCGTGGCGGGTGTAGGAGGTGCCGGCGTGGGTGGGATCGGGGTCGTAGAGGCCCTCGACGTCCCAGCCGCGGTCGGTGGGGAACCCCGTGATCGCGTCGGTGCCCGCGCTGACCAGGTCCCACAGCTCATCCGGGCCGGTCACGCCGCCGGGGAAGCGGCACGCCATCCCGACAATCGCGATCGGCTCGGCCGCCGCCCGCTCGCGGTCGGCGAGCCTGCCGCGGAGCTCGACCAGCTCGGTCGTGGCCTGCTTGAGGTAGTCCCGCAGCTTCTGTACGTCTGCCATCGCCCGTCATCCGTTCCGGTTGTCGATCATCGCGAACATCTCGTCGTCGGACACGTCGCCGAGCTGGACGACCGGTGCGACCGTGGCCGGCTCGGCCACGGGGGTGAGCCGCCCGTCGAGGAGCTCGGCGATGGCCGAGGCGGACGGGTGGTCGAAGACCATCGTCGCCGGCAGGCGCAGCCCGGTGGCGGACCCGAGCCGGTTGCGCAGCTCCACCGCGCCGAGCGAGTCCAGCCCCAGCGCCGCCAGCGGCCTGCCGACGTCGACCGAGTCCGGGGTCGGGTGGGCCAGCACCGCGGCGACCGTGGTGCGGACCAGGTCGAGGAGCACGTGCCTGCGCTCGGGCCCCTCGGTCTCGCCGAGCCTGCGCAGCAGCGGCGAGGTCTCCGTCGGTGTCGCCGAGGCCTGCGTCGGCTCGGCGACAGGCACCGCGTTCCTCCCGGTCAGGCTGCGCAGCAGCGGCCGGTCCGGCGCGCTCGCCGCGTCGAGACGCGCGGCGACGACCTGCGGCGCGCCGAGGTCGAGCGCGGCGTCGAACAGTGCGAGGCCGGTCTCGGCGGGCATCGGGAGGATGCCGGTGGCGCCGAGCCTCGCCTTGCCCGCCTCGCCCATCTGCGAGCTCATCGCGCTGCCGGGAGCCCAGAGCCCCCAGGCGATCGAGACCGCGGGCAGCCCGTCGGCGCGACGGTGCTGCGCCAGCGTGTCGAGCGCGGCGTTGGCGGCGGCGTAGCCCGCCTGACCCGCGTTGCCCAGGGCGGCCGCGATCGAGGAGAACAGCACGAACAGCGGCGGCGCGGCCTCGCGGGTGAGCTCGTCGAGGTGCCGCGCGGCGTCGACCTTGGGCCGCAGCACCGTGTCGAGCCGCTCGGGGGTCAGCGACTCCAGGATCCCGTCGTCGAGCACACCCGCGGCGTGCACGACCCCGACCAGCGGGTGGGCGGCGGGGATCGCGGCGAGCGTCGCAGCGAGGGCGTCCCGGTCCGCGGCGTCGCAGGCCGCCACCGTGGTCTCGGCGCGGTCGGCCAGCTCGGCGACGAGCTCGTCCGCCCCGGACCCGCTGCGGCTGGTGAGCAGCAGGTGCCGCACCCCGTGGTGCTCGACGAGATGGCGCGCCAGCAGCTGCCCGAGGGTTCCGGTGCCGCCGGTCACCAGCACCGTGCCCTCGGGGTCGATCGGTGCGGCCGAGCGCGTCGGAAACCGGGGCAGGAGCCGCGGGACGAGCACCGCTCCCCCGCGCACCGCGACCTCCGGCTCACCCGTCGCGAGGGCGGCGGGCAGGTCGTCCGGCTCGCCACCCGAATCGATGTCGACCAGCACGAACCGGCCCGGGTGCTCGGTCTGGGCGCTGCGCACCAGGCCGTGCACGGCCCCCGCGGCGAGATCCAGCGACTCGTCCCGGCCCGTGGCGACACCGCCGCGGGTGCGGACGACCAGCGGTCCGGTCGCGTCCGGGTCGGCCAGCCGTTCCTGCAGCGCCGCGAGGACGGTGGCCAGCGCCTCCCGCTCGGTCGCGCCGACGGCGTCGAGGACCTCGTGCTCACCGACCGGCACGACGGCACCGTCCGGCGCCGTCCACTCCACCTCGAGCAGCGGGTCGGTCTGCGCGGCCGCGAGCGCCCGCAGCCGGGCCAGCGCGATCGGCCGCACGGCGAGCCCCTCGACCTCCGCGACGAGCGTGCCGGTCGCGTCCGCCGCGGCCACGTGCAGGCCCTCCTCAGTGGGAACAAGCCGCACCCGCAGGGCGCTCGTCCCCGGCTCCGCCGCCGCCCACACCCCGCGCCAGGCGAACGGCAGCGGGACCTGTCCGGTCTCCCCGATCGCGCCGGTCAGCACCATCGGGTGCAGGGCGGCGTCGAGCAGGGCCGGGTGCACGACGAACCCGGGCTCGGCGTCCATCGGCAGTGCGACGTCGGCGTAGAGCGTGGTCCCGTCCCGCCAGAGCGCGCGCAGGCCCTGGAAGGCGGGGCCGTAGTCGTACCCGCGCTCGGCGAGTGTGGCGTAGGCCCCCTCGAGCTCGACGGCCTCGGCGCCCGCGGGCGGCCAGCTCGCCGCCCAGCTCGCCATGGGCGCCGCCACGACACCTCCGGTCCGGCCGACGGCGTGGCAGGTCCAGGCCCCGCCGTCCGCCGGTCGGGAGTGGACCTCGACCGCCCGGGACCCGTCGAGGTCCCGCGCGCCCAGCACCACCTGCAGCACGACCTCGCCGTCCGCGGGCACCAGGCACGGAGCCTGCAGGGTCAGCTCGTCGACCCGACCGGCCGCCCCCCGCAGGGCCAGCTCGACGAGCGCGGTACCGGGCAGCAGGACCGTGCCGCTGACCGCGTGGTCCGCGATCCACGGGAACCGGCGCAGGGCAACCGCCCCGGTCAAGACCGTCTCATCCCGCCCCGCGACGTCCACGGCCGCGGTGAGCAGCGGGTGCCCGGTCTCGGGCAGGGCCGCCGAGGAGAGCGCGCGCGGCGCGGCCACGTCCTGGTTCAGCCAGAACCGCTGCCGCTCGAAGGGGTAGGTGGGCAGGTCGACCGTCCGCGCGGACGAGTCGAAGGCTGCCGCCCAGTCGACGGTCCCGCCGTGCACGTACAGCGTTGCGAGCGCGGCGAGCATCCGGGCCTGCCCGCCGTCGTCGCGGCGCAGGGTGCCGGTGACGGCGCCTGCGGAGTCCGCCTCGTCGACCAGGTCCTCGACGGCGATGGTCAGCACCGGGTGCGGGCTGACCTCGACGACGTGCCGGTGGCCCGCCCGCACCAGCGACCGGACGACGTCGGCGAACCGCACCGGGCGGCGCAGGTTGCGGAACCAGTACTCGGCGTCCAGCGTCGCGGTGTCGACCTGCGCGCCGAGCACCGTGGAGTGGAACGGGACGTCGGTCGACCGGCACTCGACCGTGCCCAGCTCCGCGAGCAGCGGCTCGTGCAGGGCGTCGACCGCGGCGGAGTGCGACGCGTAGTCCACCGGGATCCGCTTGGCGCGCACGCCGCGGGCCACGAACTCCGCCACGGCCGCGTCGACGGCGGCGACCTCGCCTGCCACGACGGTGACGCGGGAGCTGTTGACCGCGGCGATGTCCACCGCGCCGGGGGTCTTCCGCAGCACCTCCTCGACGTCGGAGACCGGCGCCGGGATCGACGCCATGGTGCCCGTCCCGGCGAGCGAGGCCAGCAGCCTGCTGCGCACGGCGACGATCCGGGCGCCCTCCTCGATCGACAGCGCGCCGATCGCGGTGGCCGCGGCGATCTCCCCCTGGGAGTGCCCGACGACCGCTGCCGGCGTCACCCCGTGGGCCTGCCACTGCCGGGCCAGCGACACCATGACGGCCCACAGCGCGGGCTGGACGACCTCCACGCGCTGGAGCTCGGTTCCGTCGCCACGCAGGACGTCGAGCAGGGAGAAGTCGGCGTGCGGGGCCAGGGCGTCGTGGCAGGCGGTGAGCGTTGCCGCGAACGTCGGGTCGGCCATCAGCGCGATGCCCATCCCCCGCCACTGCGAGCCCTGCCCGGGAAACACCAGCACCGGGGCGCCCGGGGAGGTCGCGGTCCCGGTCACGACGGCGTCGGTCGGCTCGCCCTCGGAGAGGTCGCGCAGCCCGCGCAGCAGCTCCGCACGGTCCCGGCCGATCACCACGGCCCGGTGGTCGAACGTCGCGCGAGTGGCCGCGAGGGACAGCCCGACGTCCTCGGGCGCGAGGCCCGGGCTGCGGTCCAGCAGGTCGGCGAGCTGCTCGGCTCGCGCCTCCAGCGCGGACGAGGTCGGGGCGGAGAGAGCCCACGGCAGTGGCCCGTCGACCGGCTCGCGTCCGGGGGCCTCGGTCGCGGGCGGCTGCTCCAGCACCACGTGGGCGTTGGTGCCGCCGATGCCGAACCCGGAGACCGCCGCCCGGCGGGGACGGCCGGTCTCGGGCCACGCGGTCGTCTCGGTGACCAGCCGCACCGCCCCGGAGGCCCAGTCGACCTGCGGCGACGGCTCGTCGACGTGCAACGTGCCCGGGACCTGCCCGTGCTCCATCGCCTTGATCATCTTGATCACGCCGCCGACGCCGGCCGCGGCCTGAGTGTGCCCGATGTTGGACTTGAGCGAGCCGAGCAGCAGCGGCCGGTCCGCCGGACGGGCCGCGCCGTAGGTGGCGAGCAGCGCGCCCGCCTCGATCGGGTCGCCCAGAGGGGTACCGGTCCCGTGCGCCTCGACGACGTCGACGGCGTCCGTCCCCAGACCCGCGTCGGCCAGTGCCCGCTCGATCACCCGCTGCTGCGCGGGCCCGTTCGGCGCGGTGAGGCCGTTGCTGGCGCCGTCGTGGTTGACCGCCGAGCCCCGCAGCACGGCGAGCACCGGGTGGCTCTCGCGGCGGGCGACCGAGAGCCGCTCCACCGCCACCATCCCGACACCCTCGGACCACGCGGTGCCGTCCGCGGCCCCTGCGAAGGGCTTGCACCGGCCGTCGGCCGCGAGCCCGCGCTGACGGCTGAACTGCACGAACAGCCCGGGCCCGGACATGATCGTCACGCCGCCCGCCAGGGCCAGGTCGCACTCGCCGCTGCGCACCGCGCGCGCCGCGAGGTGCAGCGCGGACAGCGAGGCCGAGCACGCGGTGTCGATCGTGAGCGACGGACCGTCGAAGCCGAAGACGTACGAGATCCGGCCCGCCGCGACGCTCATGTGGATGCCGGTGAGCAGGTGGCCCATCGACTCGTCCGCGGGCTCGTCGAGCCGCGGGCCGTACTCCTGGTCCATCGCACCGACGTAGACGCCGACCGACCGTCCCCGCAGTGCCGTCGGGTCGATCCGGGCCCGCTCCAGTGCCTCCCACGTGGTCTCCAGCAGGAGCCGCTGCTGCGGGTCCATGGCCGCGGCCTCGCGGGGTCCGATGTGGAAGAAGCCGGGGTCGAACAGCCCCGCTCCGTTCAGGAAGTGGCCGTGGCGGGTATAGCAGGTGCCCGCGACGGTGGGATCCGGGTCGTAGAGGCCCTCGACGTCCCAGCCGCGGTCGGTCGGGAACTCGGAGACCGTGTCGACGCCGTCGAGCACCGCCTGCCAGAGCTTCTCGGGGGTGTCCAGCCCACCCGGGTAGCGGCAGGCCATGCCGACCACCACGACCGGGTCGTCCTCGTCCGCCTCCGGGGCGGGAGCGGCGGCGGTCTCGCCCACAGAGAACCAGTGCCGGGTCCGCTGGAAGGGGTAGGTCGGCAGGTCCACCACCGGCCCGGCCGGGTACCAGGAGCCCACGTCGACCGGCACGCCACGGACGAACAGCTCAGCCGCCGAGCGGAGCACGCCCGCGAGCTGCAGCGGGGTGTCGACGACGTCGACGGGCAGGTCCGGCGCGAGCTCACGGCCAGGGCCGAGCACGAGGAAGACGTTGTGCCCCTGGGCGAACAGGTCCCGGACACGCTCCTCGAGCCCGCCCGTGGTCGGGTGCGTGTCGAGCCGCCGCGCCGCCTCGTCCAGGGTGATCTCGCCCGTGACCGTCGCGGCGGCGAGCTCCCCGATCCCCTCCCCGACGACGGCGTAGCCGGTGTCGGGCACCACGCCCGCGGCCCGCCACAGCGCGGCGAGTGCCACCAGCGTCGCCCAGCGGACGGTCTCGGTCTCGACACCGCTGCGCAGCGCGCTCTCCAGGGAGGTGTCCCCCACCGCCTCGCCGCACGCGGCGAACGCGTCGGCGAAGACGGGCGAGGAGTCCAGCAGCTCGTCCGCCGCGCCCTCCCAGGTGTCCGGGAACACCAGGACGGGCGTCGCAGCGACGTGCGCGACGCCCTCGACCACCGTGTCGTCGCGGCGGTCGCCTGCGACGGCGGCCAGTGCGGTGGCGAGGCTCCCCGCCGCGTCCGGGAACAGCACGGCCCGGTGCGCGAGCGGCGACCGGGTGGCGGCGAGCGACCGCCCGACCGCCGTACTCTCCGACAGCTCCGCGAGTCGCTCGGCCTGCGCCCGCAGCGCGGCCGCGGAGCGGGCGGACAGGACCCAGGGCAGGCCGGTGCCCGACCCGCGCTCCTCGACGGGGGCCGCCACCGGTGCCTCGCCCAGCACGACGTGGCAGTTCGCTCCGCCCACCCCGAACGAGCTCACTCCGCCGACCAGGCGCTCGTCGGGACGCGGCCACGGCCCGGTCGCGGTCTGGACCCGCAGGCCCAGCTCGTCGAGCGGGATGGCGGGGTTGGGGGTGGTGTGGTGCAGGGTCGCGGGCAGCTCGCGGTGGGCGAGCGCGAGCACCACCTTGAGGAACCCGGCGATGCCCGCGGCGCCCTCGAGGTGCCCGATGTTGGTCTTGACGGACCCGACCGCCACGGGCGACACCGAGCCGAGCGCCTCGCCGACCGCCGCCGCCTCGATCGGGTCGCCCACGGGCGTGCCCGTGCCGTGCAGCTCCACGTACTGCGCGGCCGACCGGTCGAGACCCGCCGCCGCATACGCCCGGCGTAGGACGTCCGCCTGCGCGCGGGCGTTGGGCACGGCCAGGCCACCGGCCCCGGGCTCGGTGAGCCCGGCGCCGTCGTGGGACAGCGCGTCGCCGAGCACCACCGCATGGATCCGGTCACCGTCGGCCACCGCCGCCGACAGCGTCTTCAGCACGACGAGCCCGGCGCCCTCGCCCCGGACGAAGCCGTTCGCGCGCGCGTCGAACACGAAGCACCGGGCGTCCGGGGACAGGGCCCCGAAGCGTTGCGCGGTCAGGGCGCCCGTGGGCGCGAGGTTGAGCTGGACCCCGCCCGCGAGGGCAACGTCCGTCTCGCCGCGGCGCAGGCTCTCGCAGGCCAGGTGCACCGCGACCAGCGACGACGACTGCGCGGTGTCGACGACCACGCTCGGGCCACCGAGCCCCAGGACGTGGGACACCCGGTTCGCGATCGCCGCGCGCGACACCCCGGTCAGGGTGTGCCGGTCGACCGCACCCGCCGCCGCGGCGAGCGCCGCGTAGTCGTCCCCGGCCGCGCCGACGAACACCCCCGCACGACCGCCGTGCAGCGACAGCGGGGGTGTCCGCGCGTCCTCGAGCGCCTCCCACGCCAACTCCAACAGCAGCCGCTGACGCGGGTCCATCCCGTCGGCCTCCCGCGGCGAGACGCCGAAGAAGTCCGCGTCGAACAGGTCGACGTGGTCGAGGTGGCCCGCCTGCCCGGTGGTGGCCGCCGTGCCCGGCGTCCGGCTCGACGGCGGAGCGCCGACGGCGTCGACCCCGTCGGCCAGGACCCGCCAGAAGGCGCCGGGATCGGGCGCGCCGGGCAGCCTGCAGGCCAGCCCGATCACGGCGACGGGTTCGGTCGGTGTGGTCGTCATGTTCGGTGACACCCCTGGTCTGTCCGGTGGTGGTCGTCTGTGGGAGTCCGAACGACGGTGTTCGGGTGGGGCCGTGCGGGAAGGGGCGTCAGGCCCCGAGGATGCGGCGGGTCTGGCGGCCGACGGCCAGCAGCGTGCCGGTCGAGTCCCAGAGCGAGCTGGAGTCGACGCTCCACGCGTCGCTGGCCTGCTCGGTCCGCACCTCGATGAGCGACCAGCCGTCCCCGCCGCCGATGCCGTCGAGGCCGTCGGTGAGATGGACCGAGAACTCGGCGGTGGGGATCGGGACGGGCGCGGTGGTCAGGGCGTAGAGGGCGGGCGGCATCGAGTCGAGCAGCACCACCGCGGTCTCCGCGGCGTCGAACTGCGGCTCGCGCAGCCGGATCCAGGCGCGCAGCACCGGGTCCGTGCCACCGTCGAACGGGCGCACGTCGCCCGCCATCCGCACCTCGAGGTGCTGGATGAACGGCACCGGTCCCGGGTCGAACCCGGCGTCCGGGCAGTCCTCGACCGGTGGCACGGCGGGAGGCGGGCTCGGCTGGTGCACGGGCGCCGAGCGCCCGGCCAGGAAGGTCGTGGCCAGGACGGACGCCGCGCCGCCCTCCCGCAGCACCGACCGGGCCAGCACGCTGCCTGCCGAGCGGCGCATGACCTCGGTCGCCAGGTGCAGCCCACCGTCGGCGATCGGGCGGAGCAGCGAGCCGTGGACGGAGCGGACGCCGAGGTCGCCCGCGTGGCGCCGGGCGTGGCGGACCAGCATCGCCGCGGCCAGACCGCCGTGCACACCGCTCCAGGACCACCACGTGCGGTCCACCGGCGGGATCTCCACGACCCCGCCGTCGGGCTCGGCCGTCGTGGTCATCAGGACCCGGCCACCGCGAGCGCGGGCTCGGACTCGGCCCGGACCAGCGCCTCGATCTCGTCGACGTTCAGGAACGGGACCTCGCGCAGGCTCGCCAGGCTCTCCTCGACGCTGACCGCCTGCTGTGCCAGCACGGCGCGCGCCACCGCCGGGGAGGCGCCGAACTCGGGGATCTTGATCAGGCGGGACCCGAAGCTGTAGAGGTGGCGCGCGGTCTGCGGGTCGTGGATGGAGGCGCTGTACATCAGCCGCTCCATCGCGTTCAGCGGGCGCGCAGAGGCGAAGTTCTCGAAGAGCCGCTGGTAGCCGCCGACCTCGGCCTTGTGCCGACCCGCATAGGTGGCGAGCGCGGCATCCACCTCGTCGTCGACGTCGAGGGTGTCGGCCACCGAGTCGGCGAGCCAGGAGGCCGACTGCATGCCCCAGGCGCAGCCGATGCCCCACATCGGGTCGGTGGACAGCGCCGCGTCGCCGACCAGGGCGAGGCCGGGCGCCGCGTGCGGGTGCCGCTCGCGCAGCGAGAAGTCCATCATCCCGTTGAACTTCGAGACCCGCTCGGCGTCGTCGATGGGCGGGGCGTCGGGCAGCGCGCGGACGAAGCGGTGGAAGGCGCCCTCGGTGTCCTCGCGGAAGGCGGCGAGGTGCTCCTCGGTCTTCTTCGGCGCGACGATGACGACGCTGACCCCGTCCTCGTTCGGCATCACGTAGGCGCCGTCGGGGTCGAGGAACCAGATGTTGGTGGGCGGGTCCTCGCGCGGCTGCAGGTCCTGGAAGTAGGCGAAGTAGGCGAAGCGGTTGTTGGGCGTGACCTTCATGTCCGCCCCGGAGAGCTGCGCGAGCTTGGAGAAGCGGCCGTCCGCGCCGACGACGAGCCGGGCGTGGATCGTCTCCTCCGCACCGTCCCGGGTCTTGACGCGGACGCCGGTCACCCGGTCGCCCTCGCGGACCAGGTCGGTCACGGTCTGGCCGAGCCGGAGCTCGACGCCGGGGGTCTCGGCCGCCATCCGGCGGAAGATCGGGTCGAGTGCCTTTCGCCGCAGGTTGAGCCCGTGCGGGAGGTCCTCGGAGCCCTCCTCGGCGCGCGGTCGGACCCAGCCCCAGCGGGTCCAGTAGTTCGAGCGGTGGTGGACGGCGCCCGCCGCCTCCATCGCCGGGCGCACGCCGAGCCGGTCGAGGACGGGCATCGCGGAGGGCTGCAGGGTGTGGGTGCAGAAGACCTTGTAGGCGTCCTCGCGGGTGTGCTTCTCCAGCAGCAGGACGCGGGCCCCGCCCCGGGCGAGCAGGGTCGCGGCGGTGTTGCCCGCGATGCTCGCGCCGACGACGATCACATCGGGATCGGTGGTCATGGTTCCTCCAGTTCGTCTTGCACGGCCACCGGCACGAACCGGTGGGATCGGACGGGTGCCGCGACGGTGCACGCGGCGGACGGTCAGGCGGGGGTGCCGACCTCGGGCTCGGGGCTCGGCGCCGCAGGGGTCGCAGGCACCAGCCCGCGGGTCGACCCGTGCCGGAGCACCCGGCGCACCATCGACGGGCTGAGCAGGGCGGTCGGCGGCTCGACGAGGTTCGACACACGCAGGAAGGTGCGGGCGACCGCGGGGTCGCGGTGCGCGGCGACCAGGATCCGCTTGAGCCACCTGTTGGTCAGCTTCGTCCGCAAGGTGCGGCGGCCCTCGACCGCCGGGTGCGCGAGGTCGCTGCCGGTCGACGTCTGCCATGCGGCGTCGATCCTGCGGGCGGCGGCGCGGTAGAAGCGGCGCGGCAGGTCCCGCGACCCGGACCGCAGGCAGTCCCGCAGCTCGACCGCCTCCTGCGCGGCCACGGTCATGCCCTGGGCGTAGACGGGGTTCAGGCAGCACACGGCGTCGCCGATCACGACGAACCCCTCGGGCGGGCTCGCCAACCTCTCGAAGTACCGGCGTCGGGAGCCCTTGAAGCGATAGGGCACCGCGTCCTCGATCGGCTCGGCCGCGTCCAGGACCCGGTGGACGTCTCCGGACGGCAGCGACGCGGCGAAGGCGCGGTAGCCGTCGTCGTCGTTCGGCGGGTGGTCGCCCAGGGTTCCGCCGAGCGTCACGTGCCAACGGTCGCCCTCGATCGCCACCATGGTCGCGCCGCGCCTGCCAGGGCCGATCGCCATGTTGACGGCACGGTCGCCGTCGAGGTGCTCCGGGAGCCTGCGGTAGATCCGCGAGGAGTAGCCGAGCTCGATCTCGACCAGCTCCTCGACCGGCCGGTCCACGCCGAGCTCGGCGAGCCAGTCCGGCGCTCGCGACGCACGGCCCGTAGCGTCGACCACGAGGTCGGCGGTGACCGTCTCCTCAGGCCCGCCCGGACCACCGACCCGCACGCCGACGACCCGGCCCGCGTCGTCGGCGACCAGGCCCGCGGCGCTGGTGCGCGGTCGGATCCCGATCTCGGGGCAGGCCTGCAGCCTGGCGCGCAGGACCCGCTCCAGGAGCGGGCGGCTCGCGAGCACGGCGGTCAGCCCGGTCGAGGTGGAGTGGGCGCGCAGACCGCCGAAGTACCACCGGGTGTCGGTCAGCACCTCGGGCGTGAGGACCCCCGCCTCGCGGAGCTCCTGGGTGATGCCGGGGAAGAGACCCTCCATGACCAGCCGGCCGGTCTCGGTGAGGCCGTGGACGTGCCTGCCCTGCGGCGCGCCGCGCCGCTGGCCCTCCCGGTCCAGGTCGTCCCGGTCGACGACGGTGACCCGCCGGTGTGAGTCGGTCAGCACCCGCGCCGCCAGCATGCCGGCGATCCCGGCCCCGAGCACGACCGCGTGCTCGCCCCGTGCTGTGGTGTCGGTCGAGCCGGTTCCGGTCATCCCGCGTCCCTCTCCTCGCGCCTCTGGACCCCGAGGCCGCCGGGGCGGCGGCTCCCGGAGCCCGTTCGTCGCGCTCACGGCGACGAGGAAACCGTGACCCCGCCGTCACGGAGGGTCAAGCACGGCCGGCGTCGCTCGAATGGGCCGATTCCGGTCGCCGATCATCGGCGGTCATGCCGGAGCGCCTCGGGTGCCATGGGACCAAGGTGTGGCCGGCCCACGGTCACCGACCCGTGAAGGACGGACATCGTGACCGCAGCCGCCGCCCCCCGCGTCACCGCCCCGCCCACCAGCCTCCGGCGCTTCCGCCCGACCGCCGAGGCCCCGGTCCGGCTCGTGTGCTTCCCGCACGCCGGCGGCGCCGCGACCGCATACGTGCCGCTCGCCGAGGCCCTCGAACCGGAGGTCGACACCCTGGCCATGCAGTACCCCGGCCGCCAGGACCGTCGCCACGAGCCGTGCCTGGACTCCGTCGACGCGCTCGCCGACGCCGCGCTCGAGGCCGTGCTCGGGGTCGCCGATCGGCCTTTCGCGCTGTTCGGCCACAGCATGGGCGCCTCGGTGGCCTTCGAGGTCACCCACCGGCTCCGCCGCGAGGGGCGGGCTCCGACAGCGCTGTTCGTCAGCGGTCGCACCGCGCCGTCGTGCATGCGGACCGACCGCGTGCACCTGCGTGGGGACGACGCCCTCCTCGCCGAGATCGCCGAGCTGGGCGGGACCGACCGGGCGTTGCTCGAGTCCGCCGAGATCCGCCGGATGGTGCTGCCCGCCCTGCGCGCCGACTACCGCGCCGCGGAGTCCTACCGCTGGTCGGGCGGTGAGCCGCCGCTGACCATCCCGCTGCACGTGCACGTCGGGGACCGTGACCCCAAGGTCCGGGTCGACGAGGCACGGGCCTGGCGGGCACAGACGGACGGCCGGTTCACCCTGACGACCTATCCGGGCGGGCACTTCTACCTCGCCGGGCAGGTCGGCGCGCTCGGCGCCGCCGTCGCCGCGGAGCTCGCGGCCGCGTGAGCGGCGGCATGGGTGGCGGCATGAGTGGCGATGTCGATGGGCCGATCGGAAGAGGCTCGTCGTTCCTGGTCACCGGTGCCCGGTGATCGAAGGATGACGCCGGGCGGACTCCCGCCTCCCCGAACAGAGGATGGACCATGAACCGGATCGCACGGAGTGCCGGAGCGCTCCTCGCCGCACTCGGGCTGGCGACCGTCGCCGCCTGCGGTGGCAGTTCCACCGACGCAGGCACGGCCTCGCCCACCACGCCGGTGGAGCTGACGTTCCTGGGCTACAGCGTCGGCACCCCCGACCTCGGCGGGCAGGCCATGCAGGCGCTGATCGACGAGTTCCAGGCCCAGAACCCCGGCATCACCGTGAAGACGCAGCCGGTGGCGGTCGCGGACGTCCTCACCAAGCTCAAGGCGGACACCGCGGCGGGCAGCCCGCCGGACGTCGCGCAGATCGGCTGGAGCAAGATGGCCGAGGCCTACGCCGACCTGCCGATCGCTCCGGTGCAGGAGCTCGCGGGCGCGGAGTGGGCCGACCACGTCGGCGGCCCCACCCCGATCGCGCCGAGCCTTCTCGAGGCCGTGGCGAACGAGGGCGTGGTCAAGGCCATGCCGTTCACCATGTCCGTCCCCACCCTCTACTACAACGCGGACCTGTTCCGCGCCGCGGGCCTGAACCCGGACACCCCGCCCACCTCGATGGCTGAGATCGGCGCCGCGGCCCAGGCCATCGCGCGCAGCGGTGCCGCGGGCACCTACATCGCGGCGGCGGACGTCGGCAAGTCCGACTACCTGACCCAGTCGCTGATCAACACCGCAGGCGGCTCCCTGGTGAGCCCGGACGGCCAGGTGACCGTCGACGGGCCCGAGGCCGTGAACGCGCTGACCCAGGTCCAGGCCCTTACGACGTCGGGGGCCCAGCCCGCCATCTCCACCGCCGACGCCATCACGCTGTTCGGCTCCGGACGGCTCGGCATGCTGCTGGCCAGCACCGGCGCGCTGGCCTCATTCGAGAAGGCCTCCACCGGCAAGTTCGAGCTGCGCACCGCCGCGTTCCCGACGATCGACGGCAAGACCGCCAAGCCCACGTACTCCGGCGCCGGTCTCGCCGTGCTGGGCGACGACAAGGCCCGGCAGCAGGCGGCCTGGAAGTTCGTGAAGTTCATGTCGACCCCCCAGGCCTACACCACTTACGCCCAGAAGATCGGCTACCTGCCGCTGCGTCCGGCGCTGGCGAACGACCCCGCCTACCTGAAGGACTACTTCGCGCAGAACCCGCGGCTGCTCCCCGCCCTGTCCCAGCTCGACACCGTCGCGCCCTACCAGGTCTTCCCCGGTGGCCAGGCCAACCGCGCCGTCGTCGTCCTGCAGGACGAGGCGGTGGAGCCGATCGTGCTCCGCGGCGCCGACCCCACCACCACGCTGAAGGCGGCGGCCGACAAGATCCGCTCCCTGTCGACGCGGTGACGTCCACCCTCGACAGGGCGGCCCCGCGGGCCCGGGCAGCGCAACCCGGCCCGCGGGGCCGCCCGTGGCTCTATCTGGTCCCGCTCGTCCTGGCGCTCGGGGTGTGGGTCTACGGCCCGCTGCTCTGGACGGGCGTGCTGTCCCTCCTCGACTGGAACCTGATCTCGCCGAACCCCGAGTTCGTCGGCGTCGACAACTTCGTCGCGGTGTTCGGCAGGCCGGAGACGACGAACGCGCTGGTCCGCACCGGGTACTACGTGCTGGGGATGCTGCCGTTCGCCACGGTGATCCCGATGACGCTGGCGATCCTGCTGTGGCGCAGGCCCGGCCGGGCCGCCGACGGCTACCGGGCGCTGCTGTTCTCCCCGGTGGTGCTGGCCCCGGTCGCCACGGCGATCTCGTGGCAGTTCCTGCTCAGCCCCCAGCAGGGCCTGGTCAACACGGTGCTGAGCGGTGTCGGCCTGCCCGCGCCGAACTGGCTCGGCGACCCGCGCACCGCACTGCCGGTGATCGTGCTGGTCACGGCGGGCAAGATCGTGGCGCTGAACATGCTGCTGTTCTCGGCCGCGCTCGCGGGGGTCGACCGCCGGGCCATCGACGCCGCCCGCATCGACGGTGCCACCGAGTGGGAGACCACGCGGTTCATCGTGCTCCCCCAGATGCTGCGCACGATAGCGCTGCTGTCCGCGCTCTGTGTGATCGTGGCCGGTCAGTGGGTCTTCACCAACGTCGCGGCGCTCACCCGCGGCGGCCCCGACGGCGCCACCGACAACATCTACTACCGGCTCTACACCGAGGGCTTCGACTTCTTCGACGCCGGGTCCGCGTCCGCCCTCGCGGTCGCGATCACGCTCGCCCTGGCCCTGCTCTTCGGCGCCGCGGCCCTGTGGAACCGGAGGCGCTCCCGTGCGTGAGCTGCGTTGGCACACCACATTGCTCGTCACCGGGCTGGCCGTGTCCTTCCCGCTGGTCTGGGCCCTGCTGACCTCGTTCCGGCCGCAGAACGCGATCTTCGAGATCGGGCCGTCCCCGGTGTCGGTGGCGAACTACGTCGACGCGGTGACCCTCTTCCCGATCGGGCGGCTGCTGCTCAACTCGTTCGTGACGGCCCTGGGTGTGACCGCGTTGCAGCTGCTGGTCGCGGTGCTCGCCGCCTACGCCATGCTCAGCCTGGGCGCTCGCAGCCTGCGCTGGGTGCTGGGCGCGGTCACCGTCTCGCTGGTGGTGCCCCTGCAGGCCATGGTCATCCCCCAGTTCCTGATCGCGACGGGTCTGGGGTGGCGCGATTCCTACGTCGGGCTGATCGTGCCCCAGCTTGCCTCGTGCGGGCTGGCGGTGCTCCTCATGTGGGAGCACACCCGGTCGATCCCGAAGAACCTGCTCGGAGCCGCGGCGATCGACGGCGCGCGGCCCGCCGAGACGCTCTGGCACCTCGTGCTCCCCCAGCTCCGCCCCGGCCTCGGTGCCGTCGGCATCCTCGTGTTCGTCACGACCTGGAACGAGTACCTCTGGCCCGCGCTGATCGCCCCCAGCCCCACGAACACGACGATCCAGCAGGGGCTCGCGCTGTTCAACAACCAGGAAGGCGGCAACCCCGGCCCGCTGCTGGCCGCCTCCGTCCTGGCGTGTGCCCCCGTGCTGGCGGTGTACGCGATCTTCTCGCGGCGGATCACCGCTGCGTTCCTCCAAGCCGGAAGGCGTTGACGTGACCCTGGAGAAGGAGCTGACGGACCTGCCCACGGCGGGGGCCGCGGGCATCGAGCTGCGGGGGATCCGGCACCGCTACGGGACGATCCCCTCGACCGGCGCGCTCGCCCTCGACGTCGAGCACCTGGCCGTCCCCGACGGCTCGCTGTCGGTGATCGTCGGACCGTCCGGCTGTGGGAAGTCGACGATGCTCTCGATCGTCGCCGGGCTGCTGGCCCCCACCGAGGGGCGCGTGCACGTCGGCGGCGTCGACGTCACCGACGCCGCTCCGGGGGCCCGCGGGCTGTCAATGGTCTTTCAGGACTACGCGCTCTACCCCCACCTGACGGTCGCGGCGAACATCGGGTTCGGCATGCGGCTGGAGGCGCGGCACTCGCGCGGCGCGGGACCCGGCCGGGCCGAGATCGACCGCCGGGTCGGCGACGTCGCCGGGCAGCTCGGCCTGTCGGAGTTCCTCGGCCGCAAGCCCGCCCAGCTGTCCGGTGGGCAACGCCAGCGGGTCGCGCTGGCCAGGGCGATCGTGCGCAGGCGCCGGGTCCTGCTGCTCGACGAACCGCTCTCCAGCCTGGACGCCCAGCTCCGTGCCCAGGCGCGCGCGGAGCTCGCCCGACTGCACCGCGAGCTCGGCGCGACCGTCGTGATGGTCACCCACGACCAGTCCGAGGCGCTCTCGATCGCCACGCACCTGATCGTCATGCGAGGCGGGAGGGTCGTGCAGGCCGCCGCCCCCGACGAGGTCTACCGCCGCCCGGCCGACGAGTTCGTCGCGACCTTCGTCGGTAGTCCGGCGATGAACGTGCTCGAGCACGAGGGGACGCGGTGGGGATGGCGTCCGGCGGACGGCGTGGTCCACAGCGGCGGCTCGGGGACGTCGACCGGGGGTCTAGTCCTGGACGGGACCGTCGACATCGTCGAGTTCGCCGGGCACGAGCGCCTCGTCCACTGCCGCGGAGCACGCAACGGCCGGTGGTCGTTCACCGAGCCCATCGCCACGCCGCGCGCGGTGGGCGACCACGTGCACGTCCTCGTGCAGGCCGGGGACCTGCACCGGTTCGACCCCGACACGGGTGTCCGCCTCGACGCATGAGGACGGGGGACGGTGGTGGCCCGAGACCCCACCGTCCCCCGTTCGGTCGGTACTGCCGGTCAGACCGGGAACACACGCCCCGGAGCCGCCAGGTGCACCGGCCCGGTGAAGGACTCGGACGCCTCGGCGCCGCGGGCCTTGAGCCAGTCGGGGTCCGCGGTGACGAAGTGCGTGAGGACGAGCTCCCCCACGCCTGCGTCCCTAGCGACCCGACCCGCGCGGGTGGCACTCATGTGACCGTCGGAGACGTCATCCGGCAGCTCCAGGGTCGACTCGCAGAGCAGCAGGTCGGTCCCGCGGGCGAGCTCGGTGAGCCGCTCCACGTCGCAGGTGTCCCCGCTGTAGACCATGCTCGAGCCGTCGGGGCCGGTCACGCGCATCCCGCAGTTGGACATGGTGTGCTGCAAGGGACGCAGCTGCACCCGGCAGTCGCCGATCACGAGGTCGTCGCCCGGTTCGTACTCCCGGATCTCCAGCGCGCCGTGGAACGCCAGGTCGAGCTCAGGCCGGGTGGGGATCGGGAAGACGCCGGCGAGCCTGCCGAGCGCCTCCCGACCACCGACGGGCACGTAGAGCGGAATGGGTCGGTCGGGCGGCGTGCTGGTCACGGGCAGGGTCGGAAACGACTCGGCATCGAGGTGCCGCGTCATCAGCACCGCCTTGCCGAGCGGGAGCACGTCGTAGCAGTGGTCGGTGTGCAGATGGCTGATCACGATCCCGTCAAGCGCGGCGGGCGTGGTCGACGCGGTGAGCGCGGTCACCGCACCCGGCCCGCAGTCGAGCAGGATCTGGGTCGAGTCGGTCGAGACGAGGTAGGCCGAGCTGGCCTGCCCGTCGGCGGGCATGGCCGCCCGGCATCCGAGCACAGTCACGTTCACGGGTGGAATCCTCCCTGGCGACACCGCGATGTCATGCGGACTTTCCCGATCCAATGGTCGCGATCACGTCGAGCAATCGCCGAGCCGTCAGCGGGTACTCGGTGTGGTAGGCGTCAGTCGGTGGAGCGACCGGGCAGCCCGCGGACGAGCGGCGCGTCTCGGTCGATCGGGCCGGTCTTCGCCGCGCCACCGGGCGAGCCGACCCCGGCGAAGAACTCGGCGTTCGCGGTGCCGTAGGCCGCGAACGAGTGCGGGAGGTCCTCCTCGTAGTAGATCGCCTCGACCGGACAGACGGGCTCGCAGGCGCCGCAGTCCACGCACTCGTCGGGATGGATGTAGAGCATCCGGCCCCCTTCGTAGATGCAGTCGACCGGGCACTCCTCGATGCAGGACTTGTCGGTGACGTCGATGCAGGGCTCGGCGATCACATAGGTCATTGATCCTCCTCTTCGATGGGCGGGTCAGGCGGAGACGGTCCAGGTGTCGCGGCCGTCGAGCAGCGACTGGAGATCGGCGGCGGGGTTCTTGTCCTTCGCGGCCCGGACCTGGGCGCGGGCGGCGTCGTCGTAGGTGGTGCGGTCGACGTTGCGGAAGATGCCGGTGACGGTGTGGTTGAGGTCCTGGTCGCTCAGCCGGGAGAGGGCGAAGGCGAGCTCGTGGTTGGCCGCGTCGTGGATCACCGGGGTGGCGCCGTCGGCGGGGACGACTTTCAGCGTGAACCCGTCCTGGACCACGGCCTGCCGGTTGTCCTCGGGGCCGAAGACGATCGGCTCGCCGTCGCGGATGGCGACGAGGCGCTGGTCCTTGGTTTCGGGCTTGCGCAGCAGGTCGAAGCTGCCGTCGTTGAAGATGGGGCAGTCCTGGAAGATCTCCACGAGCGCGGAGCCGCGGTGCGCTGCGGCGGCGCCGAGGACCTCGGTCAGCGACTTGCGGTCGCTGTCGAGGGCTCGTCCGACGAAGGTGGCTTCGGCACCGAGGGCGAGGGAGATGGGGTTGAAGGGGTGGTCGAGTGAGCCCATGGGGGTGGACTTGGTGATCTTCCCGACCTCGCTGGTGGGGGAGTACTGGCCTTTGGTGAGCCCGTAGATGCGGTTGTTGAACAGCAGGATCTTGAGGTTGACGTTGCGGCGTAGGGCGTGGATGAGGTGGTTGCCGCCGATGGACAGTGCGTCTCCGTCGCCGGTGACGACCCAGACGGAGAGGTCCTCGCGGCTGGTGGCGAGGCCGGTGGCGATGGTGGGGGCGCGGCCGTGGATGGAGTGCATGCCGTAGGTGTTGAGGTAGTACGGGAACCGGGAGCTGCAGCCGATGCCGGAGATGAAGACGGTGTTCTCGCGTTTGATGCCGAGGGTGGGGAGGAACTGGCGGACGGCGGCGAGGACGGCGTAGTCGCCGCAGCCGGGGCACCAGCGGACCTCCTGGTCGGAGGTGAAGTCCTTGGCGGTCTGCTTGGCGTCGGTGGTGGGGACCAGGTCCAGTCCGCCCGAGCCGAGGCCGGGGAAGCCAAGTTCGATGGTCATGCGTGGGCCTCCAGCCCGATGATGTAGTCGAAGAACACGTCCTGGAGCTCCTCGGCCTTGAACGGCAGCCCGGAGACCTTGGTGTAGGACTTGGCGTCGATGAGGAACTTCCCGCGCAGGAGCAGGGCGAGCTGGCCGAGGTTCATCTCCGGGACCAGCACGGTGTCGTAGGCGCGTAGGACCTCGCCGAGGTTGGCGGGCATCGGGTTGAGGTTGCGGATGTGGGCGGTGGCCACGTGGTGGCCCTTCGCGCGGACCCGTCGGGCGCCGGCGACGATGGGGCCGTAGGTGGAGCCCCACCCGACGACGAGGACCTTCGCCTGCCCGGAGGGGTCGTCGACGGTGATGTCGGGTACCGGGATGCCGTCGATCTTGGCTTGGCGCAGCCGGACCATGCGGTCGTGGTTGTCCGGGTCGTAGGAGATCGAGCCGCGGCCGTCGGCCTTCTCCAGCCCGCCGACGCGGTGTTCCAGGCCGGGGGTGCCGGGGATGGCCCACGGCCTCGCGAGGGTGTCGGCGTCGCGCAGGTAGGGCCAGAATTCCCCGGAGCCGTCGGGGGCGTTGGGTTCGGTGGCGAACCCGGGATCGACCTGTTCGAGGGTGGAGGCGTCGGGGACCTTCCACGGCTCGGACCCGTTGGCCAGGGCGCCGTCGCTCAGCACCACGACGGGGGTGCGGTAGCGCACGGCGAGGGCGGCGGCTTCGAGGGCGGCGTGAAAGCAGTCGCCCGGGGACTGCGGCGCGATGATCGGCAGCGGGGCCTCGCCGTTGCGCCCGTACATGGCCTGGAGCAGGTCGGCCTGCTCGGTCTTGGTCGGCAACCCGGTGGAAGGTCCGCCGCGCTGGACGTCGATGACCAGCAGCGGCAGCTCCAGGGCGACGGCGAGCCCGACGGTCTCGGCCTTGAGCGCCACACCCGGCCCGGACGTCGTCGTGACCCCGAGTGCCCCGCCGAAGGAGGCGCCGAGCGCGGCGCCGACGCCGGCGATCTCGTCCTCGGCCTGGAAGGTGGTCACACCGAACGCCTTGTGCTTGGACAGCTCGTGGAGGATGTCCGAGGCGGGGGTGATCGGGTAGGAGCCGAGGAAGACGGGCAGCCCGGTGGTCTGCCCGGCCGCGACCAGGCCGTAGGCCATGGCGGTGTTCCCGGTGATCTGCCGGTAGGTGCCCGGGGCGAGCTTGGCGGGGGCGACCTCGTAGGTGACCGCGAAGGCTTCGGTGGTCTCCCCGTAGGCGTGCCCGGCGCGGAAGGCGAGGATGTTGGCCTCGGCGATGTCGGGCTTCTTCGCGAACTTCTCCCGCAGGAACCGTTCGGTGCCCTCGTGCGGGCGGTGATACATCCAGGAGAGCAGGCCGAGGGCGAACATGTTCTTCGCCCGCTCGGCGTCCTTCTTGCTCAGCCCGGTCTCCTCCAGGGCTCCCCGGGTGAGGGTGGCCATGGCGACCTCGTGGACCTGGAAGTCTTCTAGGGACCCGTCCTCGAGGGGGGACGCGGCGTAGCCGACCTTGGTGAGGTTGCGCTTGGTGAACTCGTCGGTGTTCACGATCAGCACCCCGCCCTTGGGCAGGTCGGCGATGTTCGCCTTGAGCGCGGCCGGGTTCATCGCAACCAGCACGTCGGGCCGGTCGCCGGGGGTGAGGATGTCGTAGTTGGCGAAGTGCAGCTGGAACGACGACACCCCGGGCAGGGTCCCGGCAGGCGCCCGGATCTCGGCGGGGAAGTTCGGCAGCGTCGACAAGTCGTTGCCGAAGGTCGCGGTCTCCGAGGTGAACCGGTCACCCGTGAGCTGCATACCATCGCCCGAGTCACCCGCGAACCGGATGACCACCCGGTCCTTCGTGACGACCCCGGGCACTGTCTTCGTATGCACGTGAACTTCCTCCAGTCAAACGAGCCCTGTCCGTCGCCTCGCCCCCCAGCGTGCACCGCACCCGAGCCGACCATCGCCATCAGCAGCCCATCGGCCGCATGCGCCCGGGGTTGGCGATCAGGCGTTGACAGGCACCGTCCGGTCGTTCACGAGGAGCAGCTTGCCGACGACACCGCCCGCGGCGAGCATCCGATGTGCCTGTGCCGCCTCGGACAGGGGGAACCGGGCGTGCACGACCGGGCGAACCCGGCCGTCGGCGATCATCGGCCAGACCCGGTCGCGGACCTCGGCGACGATCGCCCCCTTGCCGCGAGGCCCGTCGACCGGCCTACTGCGCAGGCTCAGCGCCGCGATGCTCCCGCGTCGGGCGAGCAGCGCGGCGAGGTTCACCTCACCCACGAGTGCTCCCTGCACGCCGATCACCACTATCCGGCCGTCCGGTGCGACCCCCGCGACGTTCGCGGCCAGGTTCGTGCCGCCCATGTTGTCCAGGATCACGTCGGCCCCGCGGCCTCCCGTCGCCTCCGCCAACGCCCCGGCGACATCCCCGCCGTAGTCGATCACCTCATCGGCCCCGAGCTCGCGGCAGACGTCGAATCGCGCCGGGTTCGCCGTCGCCACGACCCGTGCCCCGACCGCCCTCGCGACCTGCAGGGCGTGGCTACCGATACCGCTGCTGGCGCCGTGCACCAGCAGCGTCTCACCGGCGGACAGCCCGGCGTGCATCATCACCGTGCTCCACACGGTGCAGGCCACCTCCGGGAACGAACCCGCCACCTCCAGGTCGACGCCGGACGGGACCCGCAGCAGTTGGGCCGCGGGCACGGTGACCTTCTCCGCGTAGCCGCCGCCCGCGAGCAACGCGCACACCTCGTCGCCCACGGTCCATCCGACGACCCCCGGCCCGACCTCGGCGATCCGCCCGGAGCACTCCAGCCCGAGGAGCTCCGACGCACCGGGTGGCGGCGGATAGTGGCCTTCCCGCTGCATCAGATCGGCCCGGTTCACCGCGGTGGCGGCAACATCCAGCACGACCTCGCCGCAACCCGCCACAGGATCCCGGACCTCCGTCCAGCTCATGTTCTCGGGACCACCGGGGCCACTGACCACGATCGCATGCACGGCACGAGGCTAGGTGCCCCTCGACCGGGCGGACCGCGTCACGCGCGAACCCCGCCGCCCAGCCGCCGCCCTGACAATCGAGCTGGCCCAGCCGCCGGCCCTCGTGGTAGACGGACGTGGCCGCCTCCGGGGCGCGCATTCCCCAGCCGACCTGTGCTCGGGGCGGACACGACCGCTTCCTCCAGCTCGACGACGTTCACCAATCAGCAATCCTCCCCCTCGTCGTCAGTTCTCATAGCTCCCATGACCCCGATGGAAGGATCGACACCGCCTCGCCGACGGCCCGGCGAGACCACTCCTCCGCCCGACGGGGCCGGCCCATCACGGTGGGACTGCTCGGCGTGGCTCCACGCCGGATCCTGGAGGACCCGAGCGCAGTCGCGGTAGCGGGCGACGACATGGGTGCCGAGTGACCCCAGCGGGAAGCCGAGCGTGTCGCGCAGGACGGCGTAGGCACCGTAAGGATTATGGCCGTGGGCGACGTCGAGCGCCGCTCCCACCGCCATGGCCACAGGGTTCTCGGCGGCGGGGCTCGCCGACGCGGTCCCGCGGGGCGGAGCACTGGTCAGATCCACGGTGGAGTCCGTTCGGGAGAGGTGCGCCAGACCCCCGGAGCCTCGACGGGCGGCCCCACCGCGACAACGGTACCCACCGAGAGCTATCGCGGCATTGTCGCTCCGAATCCGCTACTGCGCGGCGAGGTCACGCCCGCGTCACCGCCCTGGGACGACCACCGCCACCGCGACCCCCGACCCGCCCAAATCGTCGACCGCGACGGGCACCCGACGTCTCCGACGAGTCACCCTCGCACGCGAGTCCGAGAACGGGCCACCCGGTCGTTGCCGGGTGACGGAGCGGGGACTAGCGTCCTTCGCCGTGTCGTGGGCCGAACAGGCGGCGCGTCTGGCACACGGCGCGTTGGCGGACACCCTGCCTCGCCGCTGGGCGCACGTGCAGTCCGTGGCCGAGCGCGCTCAGGTGGTCGCCGCCCCCCTCGGTGACGACGCCGAGGCCGACGTGCTGGTATCCGCCGCGTGGCTGCACGACGTCGGCTACGCCCCCAGAATCGTCGACTCCGGATTCCACCCGCTCGACGGCGCACGCCACATCCGGTCGCTCGGCTACCCCGAGCGGGTGGCCGGCCTGGTCGCGTTCCACTCCACGGCACTGGTGAAGGCGCAGATCCTGGGGCTCGACGAGCAGCTGCAGGCTGAGTTCGACGACGAGCGCACGGTCCTACGCGATCTACTCTGGTACGCCGACATGACCACGGGCCCGGGTGGTGCAGCGGTGACGTTCGACGAGCGGATGAGCGAGATCCGCCACCGTCGGGCCGATCAGCCCGACGCGATCGCCGCACTGGATCGCAGCCTCGCCGAGCGGCGCGCCACCGTGGGGCGGGCCCAGCGCTGGCTCGATGAACGACACGTCCGGGCCGAACCCCCGCCCGGTGCTGCGGGTCCGGCCGCGACTCCGACCTGGCGAGGTGGTCAGCCGCCGTTCGCCGATCCAGATCCCAGCCGAGCCCGACAACGTACGTCAACCCGACGTTGACAGCGCATTCGTCAATGCTAGGTTGACGTCGGTTACCGAAACGTTAACCAGAGACGGCGGAGGGGGTGCGACATGGCAAAGAAGAAGGCCAAGAAAAAGTGAGACAAGGCGGCACCGACACACCCCGAGCACTCGACGTGTTCGGGCGGCTCGGCGCCCCGCCTTCCCCTCCTCCCGCCGGTACGCCGATCCCGGCCCGGCGACCCCGAGGATCGACGCCAGGTCGCACGGCGCCGGTCGCGACAGCGGTGACGACGGCGGGCTGTCAGTCTCCGTCGTGGCGCGCGGCGCGACGCTGCAGCTTCGGGGCACGTCCGTCGCGCCGCCCCCGCACCGGCAGGCGGATCCGGGCGACGGTGGGCGCACCCCGGGAGTGAGCATCGATCCGGCCGAACGCGGCCTCGAGACGAGCCCGAGGGATCGCGTAGCGGATCCCGCACCGGTCGTCGCAGTAGAACCTGACCAGGTCCTCGTCCGAGCCGCCCGGTGTCGACGAGTGCCGAGGCGCACGTGACGGCGGTCCGGACGGGGAGAGGTAGCGAATCGCTCCGCGAGTGTTCGCCCCGTCGATGCGGCCGAGCCCGCCTACCTCGTTGGCGTGAAGCTCACCAACGATGCGGTCGCACCCGCTGCACAGCAGCTCCACGACGAGCAACCGTTGTCGCACAGGCGATGCGCCGTACGGTGTACACGCGTTCCTCTCGCGCATGAACCGGACGCTAGGACGGACAAGGCGGTGTCGCACGCTGAGTCACCCGGCGGTGGTGCATGCACTCCGATGACCGACGTGCGCTCCTGACGGGGCGAAACAAGCCTGACCCCCTCCCCGAGGACATGCTTCGGATGCATCATGTTCCGATGTCGTTCACCCGCTCGACGACCCCCAGTGCGGACGGCACCCCCAAGCCTGCGGCGAGCGTCGCGTGCGCGATGCCAGACCATCGCCGGTCGCTCGGGCATGAGGTCTACATCGCCGGCCGCTACCGCAACGGCGCCTTCTCGGACGCGTGGACCGACGTCACCCGCTGCGCCGAAGGCACCTTCACCGCCTACGCCGCCGCCTGTCCGTGTGGCTGGCACGGACCTACCCACCGCCCGGACGACAACGGCGCTCGCGCGTGTCACCGAGGCGGGCGACTCGACCATCACGACCACCACCGGGACCGCAGCGTCCCTCGCCTCGGCCTCGGCGCCGTGCGCTGACCGGAACGACCCGGTGCCGGGGTCTCAGGCCCGGCCGCTCCGCGGACGTGGACGAGGCGGAGTGACCTGCGAGCGTGCCGCCTGCAGATGTCGCGCGACCTCGCCGGTGATGCGATCCGCGTCGGCCTCCAGCCGCTCGCGCCGATCCGCCTCCGGGACCCCGGCGTAGGCCACCACGAGGTCCTCCAACCGCTGCAGCAACACCGCCGCAGCCTCCGCCCGAGCCTCCCCGGGCAGCAACACACGCTCCACCATGACGCCATGTGAACCGCCCCGGCGTGTCCGGAGAGCTATCGGGTTGAGTGCTCTGACTCGGGCTGGCCGATGTGTTGACGGTAGTGCGCGGCCTCCAGCTCGGCCGGGGGCAGGTCCGCGGCAGCGGAGTGCAGCCGTCGGTGGTTGAACCAGTCGACGTACTCGAGGGTGGCGATCTCGACCTGCTCGACCGTGCGCCACGGACCTCTCGGCTTGATCAGCTCGGTCTTGAACAGCCCGATCGTCGACTCCGCCAACGCGTTGTCATACGCGTCGCCCACCGACCCGACCGAGGGCGCCGCGCCGGCCGCGGCGAGTCGTTCGGTGTAGGCGATGGACCGATATTGCGACCCCGCATCCGAGTGTGCGACCAGCCCGGACAGGTCCTTATGGCCCTGTCGGGCGCGAGTCCATACCGCGTGTTCGAGGGCATCGAGCACCAGCTCGGTACGCATCGACGTGGCCGCGCGCCAGCCCAGGATCCGCCGCGAACAGGCATCGATGACGAAGGCGACGTAGACCATCCCCGACCACGTCGGCACGTAGGTGAAGTCAGTAACCCAGAGCTGGTCCGGGGCCGGCCGGTCGAACCGGCGCTCGACCAGGTCACCGGCCCGCGGCCCACCACCGTCGATCGTGGTGCGGACCCGGCGTCCGCGGCGGACCCCGGCCAGCCCCGCCGCGCGCATCAGCCGCTCGACCGTGCATCGGGCGACGTCGATGCCCTCGCGGCCCAGCTGGATCCAGACCTTCCGAGCGCCGTAGACGCCATAGTTCTCGGCATACACCCTGCTGATCTGAGCGGTCAGTTCCTCGTCACGCACCTGCTGTCTGCTCGGGGCCCTCAACGCCGCGGCGCGGGCGGCGTAGTAGGTCGACGGGGCGATCGCCACGCCCAGCTCGGCGAGCTGGGCGCAGATCGACGCGACACCCCACCGTCGTCCCACCGTGGAGCGGGCGGCGTGCTGGTCGATGAACCTCACCAACGCTTGTGTGGCCGGTCGATCTCGGCCGCGAAGAAAGCCGAAGCAGCCTTGAGGATCTCGTTGGCCCGCTTGAGCTCCGCGACCTCCCGGCGCAGCCGCTTGACCTCCTCGGACTCCTCAGTGGTGGTGCCCGGCCGGACACCACCGTCGATCTCGGCTTGACGGACCCACTTGCGCACCGTCTCCCCGGTGCCGACCCCGAGCTTGGTGGCGACGGCGTTCATCGCCGCCCACGGCGAGTCGTAGTCCGACTCGACCTCGGCGACCATGCGCACCGCCCGCTCACGCAACTCCGGCGGATACGGCGGCTGGGAACGACGTGTCATGACTCCATCTCCTCAGAAGATCAAGTCTCCCGACACGCCGGGGCGGTTCAGTGGAGCAGCTCGCCACCGGGCTGAGTGCTCACAAGCCCAGCCGGGTCACGGCATTGCCCACGAGCGGGGCGTGGTCGCGGTCGTAGGTCTCGATCATGGCGTCGCTGGTGTGGCGCGTCTGGCGGCGTACCGAGCGGTGGTCGGCGCCGTTGCGGCGGGCGGTGGTGACGAACCCGGCGCGCAGTGAGTGGAACCCCAGCGGGCCCGGCAGGCCCGCGGCTTCGGCGCGGCGGCGGACCATGGCGTGCAGGGCGTCGCCGGTCATCGGGGTGTCGGTGAGGGTGCCGCCGCGGCGGATCGCCCGCAGCAGCGGTGTGTGCCCCGCCAGCGTGGGTGCCGGGGCCCGGAACGACCGGGCCGCCGGCCCGTGAGTTCCCGTGGCGCCGGCGTCGACGGGCGTGGAGGCGCGTGCGTCACCAGCGCTGTCGTCGGTGGGGTCGGGGTGCGGGAACAGGTGGCCCAGGTCGGGCCAGGGCGGGGTGGCCAGGACGGCGCGCATCAGGGCCGGGCGACCATGCGGGGCGGCGGCGAGCAGCCCCATCCAGCGCAGCACCGCGCACGGCGGGCAGGTGCCCGCCCGGGCGCCGTAGGGCAGCACCACGGTGGCACCACGCCCGGTCTGGTCGGTCTTGGACCGGGCGATGTGTACGTGCAGCCCGTCGGCGGGGTGGAAGGACACGTCGGCGACGGTGAGGGCGGCGAGCTCGCTGCGGCGCAGCGCTCCGGTGAATCCGATCAGCAGCGCGGCGGCGTCGCGGGCGCCGATCAACCCGGCCGGCCACGTCCCGAACCCCATGTCCGCGAGCACGGTGCGCAGGTCCTCCAGCAGGAGCGGGCGCATCTGGTGGGTGGCGTGGGCGCGGGTGCGGCGGATCCCGGTGAGCACCGCACCGACGGCCGGGTCGCGGGTCGGGGACGGGTGGCCGGCGTCGTGGTGGGCGGCGGCGATCGCGGCCAGGCGCCGGCCCATCGTGGCCGGGGAGAACACCGCCTGCCCGTCCGCGGTGCGGGTGGCCTCGAGATCGGCCAGGTAGAGTCGCACGGTGTCCACCGCCGCCGGCAACGCCGGTAGCCCCGCCGCGGTACACCAGCGGGAGAAGTGCGCCCAGTCCCCCGCATAGGCGGCGCGGGTGCGCGGTGCCCGCGCGGCGGTGGCGTGGGCGTCGGCGCGGGCGGCCAGCGCGGCCAGCGACGCGGCCCGGGCGGACGCGGCCGCGACGCCACCGGGCAGCACCGCGGTGTCGAGCGCGGTGTCGAGCTCGACCCTGGGCTCGGCCGCGGCGCCCGCACCGGGGCCCATGTCGGTGCCCGGGTGGGCGTCGATGGCCTTCTCCACGCTCATTCGGGGCCCTCCCTGGACATGGACCTGCGCCCGTGGCCGCGGGATAGGTCAGATAACGGGAGATTATCGCGTGTCTCAGCCGCACAGGTGGAAGTGACCAGGTGCGCCGCCCACGACGACCGAAACGAGGCAGATCCGCCCGCGGGAGACGGCCCTGAACAGGGCAGACTCCCCTGACCTTCCTCCCGACTGCCGGATCCTGGGAGGCTGGAGGCTGGAGGCATGGCTCCGATCCGTAAGGTCCATGCCGCGTAGGCGCCCAGCCCAGGTACGGGCGAGAAACCAGCGACAGCCGCGCCCGACTGCGATACGCGGTGTCTCGCTCTCGACCAGCCGGGCGCTCGACCGACTCGACCGACCACGGCTCACCTCGGGCAGCGTCCGCACCGATCTTCTCTCGTGGCGTCGCGTCACCCTCAAGCCACGTTCCACGCTCCAGCGAGAGAACAACGACTGGGTCCAGTTCATCGGCCCGTTCAGCCGAGATGTCCTCGAGCAGGCTCTGCACGCCCTACCTCGGCATCGTCGCGCATCGCTCCGCAGCCAGATCACCCAGCTCGACGCCCGGTTCCTGGACATAACTCTGAACAATCCCACCGTCGACCCGTCACTTCCCTGGTGGTGGCGCCGCACCTGAGCTGCACCGACTGGGAATGGCTCCACCGTGGTCACTGAGGATCGCCCCGGTCGATGACGAGGGGCCGTGGTCGCGGGGGGGTGTTGGCGACCGTGCGGGGCGGCGGCTGTCGAGCCACTGTGACCGTCGAGGTTTCGGCCCGCAGCTGGCCGAGGATCCCGATGATCGGCGTCTGCCGATCATGCGCAGCGGGTACCAGCACCACAGTCTGGCCCCGAACGGTCAGAGACCTGCCCCCGCTAGCCGCGTTGTGAGCCGAGCCACGTCCGCGGAGGAGGTGTATAAGATCGACTCCGCGTGATCTTGGTGGGGAGTTTAGGCGGTCAGGGGCTCGGCTGTCACGGCCGGCTGGCCGGTGCCGGACTCGACGGTGACGATCCTGATCCGCGACTTCGCCAGGACCTCCAGGCCCATGTAGCGGCGGCCCTCGGTCCACTCGTCGCTCTGCTCGGCGAGCACGGCCCCGACGAGGCGGATCAGGGCGTCGCGGTCGGGGAAGATTCCGACCACGTCGGTGCGGCGGCGGATCTCCTTGTTCAGCCGTTCCTGGGGGTTGTTCGACCAGATCTGCCGCCAGATCTCGTGCGGGTAGCCGGTGAAGGCGAGCAGTTCCTCGCGGGCGTCGTCGAGATGCGCGGCGGCATCAGGGAACTTGGCGCTCAGCGCGTCGACGACGCGGTCGTACTGGGCGCGCACGGCGTCGGTGTCGGCCTGGTCGAAGATGGTGCGTACCTGGGTCGCCACGTGCGGTTGCGCGCTCTTGGGGACGCGGGTGAGCAGGTTGCGCAGGTAGTGGGTGCGACACCGCTGCCACCCGGCGCCGGGCAACGCCGCCCCGATCGCCGAGACCAGGCCGGGGTGCGCGTCGCTGATCACCAGCTGCACGCCCGAGAGTCCGCGGGCGACCAGGCCGCGCAGGAACGCCAACCAGCCGGCCCCGTCCTCGGCGCTGGCGACGTCCAGGCCGAGGATCTCGCGGTGGCCATCGGCGTTCACGCCGGTGGCCAGCAGGGCGTGCACGTTGACCACCCGCCCGTCCTCCCGGACCTTGATCGTGAGCGCGTCGACCCACACGAACGTGTACGGGCCGGCATCGAGTGGACGCTCGCGGAACGCGGCGACCTGGGCGTCGAGGTGGCCGGCCATCTCCGAGACCTGCGACCGCGACAGACTCTTCACCCCGAGCTGCTCGGCGAGCTTCTCGACCCGCCGGGTGGACACGCCGAGCAGGTAGGCGGTGGCCACGACGGTGACCAGTGCCTGCTCAGCGCGGCGGCGGTGGGTCAACAGCCAGTCCGGGAAGTACGACCCCGACCGCAGCTTGGGGATGGCGAGCTCGACGGTGCCGGCGCGGGTGTCCCACTCCCGAGCTCGGTAGCCGTTGCGCTGGTTGGTGCGTGCGTCGCTGCGCTGGCCGTAGTCGGCGCCGCAGGCCTGGTCGGCCTGGGCCGACATCATGGCGTTGGCCAGCGAGGTGATCATCTCGCGGAGCACGTCCGCGGACACGCTCGCCGAGGCCAGCTCGGTCACGAGCTGGGCAGGGTCCACACTGTGCGGTGCGGCCATCGTGGTGATCCTTTCGTGAGTTCCTTGGTCGGTACTCGTGAAAGATCACGCGGTGGCCGTCTCACGTCACGACGCCACGCCGCTGATCAGCGACGAACCCGTACACCACCTCTCAGGACGCAGCCAACGTGAGCCGGTTTCGGCACTACGAAGCCGCTAGAATGAACCTAGATCGGGAGGTGGCACCGATGAGCGGCCCGGAAGACGACCTGTCGGCCGAGCAGGTGCGTGTGCACCGCGAGGCCATGATCGCGCTGGGGCGCCGGCTGCCCCAGACCACGCTCGCCGACACCGCGGCCCAGCTGCAGACCGCCGAGCTCCGCGCTCCCGCGGTGGGGGCGCCGATCATCATCGACACCGACATCGGTGGCGACGCCGATGACGCCCTCGCCCTGGTCGCGGCCGCCCGCCACAGTCGCGAACTCGCCCTGGTGCTCACCGCCGACGAGACCGGCCCCAACCACCGCGCCACCCACCCTGCTGGGCGGGGATACGGGCAGCGGGCCCGATTCGCCCGGCACCTGCTCGACACCATCGGACGCGGCGACGTCGCGGTCGCCGCCGGCGCGACGACCGGACACACCGACTACTTCTGCGTCGCCGACCTCATTCCGGCCACTGTCGCCCCTCCCCCCGGTGGCCGAGATGCTGTGCTGGCCGCGGTCGCCGAGTTCGCCGGCCGTTGCGATGGGCCGATCCGGTGGGTCGGGATGGCGCCCCTGTCGAACCTGGCCGAGGTGTGTGACCACCTCCCCGAGATCGCCGCCCGGTTGCAGGTGACCCAGATGGGCGGGGCGATCCACTACCGGCGCCCGGAACGGGCCGAGCACAACATCCGACTCGACGTCGACGCCGCCCGCCGGGTGCTGGCCGCGGTCGCCGACGGGCGCCTGGCCAAGCCACGGTTCGTCTTGTCCGACACCACCTTTACCGAGCAGATCGCCGTGCACGCCACCCACCCGCTGCACCGGCGCCTTGCCGGCCGTGCCGAGTCGTGGGCGGTGTTGCTGGAGGGGCACCTGCAGCGCTGGTACCGCGACCACCACGACTCGACGCTGCAGCACGACGCGCTGACCCTGTCCGCCGCGCTCGGGCTGCCGTTCGTGCGCAGCGCGACCGCGCGCATCGCGATGGACGACATCGGCCGCTGGAGCATCCCCGACACCAGCGACGCGGGTGGGGCAGCGGGTACGGGGCTGCGGGTCAGCCGCAGCGCGGACTACCAGGCCTTCATGACCTGGCTCGAACACGCCCTCGACCCGGCCACCCCGGCCACCGCGGGCACCGTCGACCTCAGCGGCACCGGGGCCCGGGCCGGTGCTGGTGTGGTGTCCGGGGCCGGGGTGCGGCGGCCGGCCTGACTACCCCACGCCCCGGCACACCCGGCGGCCCGGACAGCGTGGCGACGATCGCACACGCCTACGGGCTGCACACCGAGGTCGAGCGCGACGCGATCGCCCGCGCCTACCGGGTGTTCCACACCCACCACGCCCAGTTCGTCACCGCGGTCTCCGCCGAGATGCTGCCCGACCTGCACCGCGACGTCGACGAGCGCGGCGCTCGGATCGTGTTCCTCGGCCGCGACGGGCACCCCTACGCCACCGCCGTGCGGGGCCTGGACCCCGACTTCGCCGAAACCCACACGGTCGAGATCGTGCTGTCCCGCGCCGTGGTCGACGCCGCCCTGACCGACCTCGAACACCGGGCCGGCGCGCGCTTCCACGCTGTGGAGGCATTCCGGGTCCGGGACCGGATCGATCCCGCCACCACCCTAGGGGCGTTCCAGGCCCTGTCGGACTACCTCGACGACGCAGGCGTCCCCACCGCGGGCGGGGTGCTCACCTTCGTTGACAACTCGTTCAAGGGCACCATCCAGGAGCTCTACAACGCCGCCTACCCCGACGTGGAGGTCCACGGCCGCTACGCCATCCACGGCACCCACCCCGACGACCCGCACCCGGCAACAAGACCGGCTACGCCCTGCACCAACCCGCCGACACACGCTGGCGCGGCTACCCCCTGGCCGAGCTCCCCGCCGAACCCGAGCTGACCCTCGGCGCGGCAGAAGCCGTCGCCGCGATCGAGCACACCCTGCACGGCCCTGACACCAGCCCCGCCGCCATCGACACCACTGGCCCGGTCCAGGGACCGCAACGCCTCCAGCCGGCGCCGCTGCGGGGATACAACCCCGCACTCGTCACCCCGCCCTACCGCGACGCCCGCGTACGAGAAGCGGTCAAGGTAGCGGCACTACTCGCCGTGCACGACGCCGCCGTGCAAGCCCGGCCCCGCTGGACCGGACCACAGGCCCAGCAGACCCAGCCCGAACGCATGCACGCCATCGCCGCGTTCGCCGAGGACATCCGCGCCTGGATCACCGTGGCCCCCCAGCGCGACCCGGGCCTCACCGAGGTGCTCGATGCGTTCGTCCGGCGCCGCGACCGTGCCCTGCTCTCCCAGATCTATGACCAGCTCGTCGTCGCCGGCCTGGACCCCGCCGAACCGGCGCAGCACTGGATCGCACTGCTCCCCACAACACCGGAGCACTCCCTCCCCGACCACGTCGACGCCGGCAGCGCCCGCCACGACGGGCCGACACCTCATGAGCCGCCCAGCTTCCAGACAGCGATGCAGCACCTCAGGAGCGCCGTCGACGCCGCCCGCCGCGGCATCGCCGCCGATACGCAGGAGCAGACGCGCACACCAGCGACACCCGCCACACGGCCCCCGCGGCGAGACACCGGAACACAGGTCGACCCCTTGCAGAACCGACCTGATCAAGACCGGCCCTCCGGCTACGACAGCGGCTACTGATCCGCAACGAGCGCTCGGCCCGCCAAGCGAAAGTGTCGGTGCACCGTGTCACGCTGCGCCGATGAGCTGGATGCAGCGCCGGTACCACGCAGTGACCTGCACCAACGCTCGGTACGACCCAAGCTGCGTGATCGCCGACCTGACCCGCACCGGGGGGCAGGTTTGCCCGCGCGCCGCCGCAACCATCATGTCCCGACCGCTCACACTGATGTCATGAGCACGGAAACCGACCCCCAGGTCGCGGCCCGCTCGTTATGCGCGGGCCGCCCAGTCCTGTCGCGCCTCCGCCGCCACAACCTCGCCGACGACGTCACGTGGATCCTGCCTACGGACCTGCTACCGGACCTGGATGAACTCGAGGGCGTCCCCGTCGTGCACGCCGACGTACCCGGCCCGTTGCTGGCCCACTGGGTTCGCCGACAAGGCGACGTCCGCTGAACCTCGGAACGTCGACCACCCGCCCGAACCTAAGCCGCCGGACTAGCGGTCGACAGCAAACCGGAATCGGATTCGGCGCGTCGCGTTCCCTCTGACTGCTCTGATCGGGTAGAAATCCCCCATGCCGCAACCGCATCGAGGAGACCGAGTCGCGACTCACGTCCGTCTCCCCCGTCCGATGCGCGAGGCCGCTGAGGCCATCGCCCTTCGTGACGGGATCGCCGTAGGCGACGCCGTCACGAAGGTGTTCGGCGAAGCTCTTGGATTCCCCATACCCGAGTACTGCTTGTCCCCGCGCGAGCGTGCGACGCAGAACGAGTTGGAGCTGCCTCTAGACAAGGCCTCGTAACGAGATCGAGGCGGCCCCCCGGCCAGGGGGCCGCCTCGCTATCGCTCTCGCGTCAGTCGGTCATGCACCCGGCTGACGCCGTAGCCCCGGCGAACCGGGGCCAATCCCCCACCTGCGAAGAAGGGGCGCTTTCGCGTGTCCAGGATACACCCTGGACCGGGCGGCGACCATGACAGACACGGGACGACTTCGTCGTGCCCGACTGCCAGCGGCACCTCAGTGGCGTCTCTGCGACGCCGACCTGTCGTTGCCGGGTACCCGTTTACCGGTCCTACCTCGCACAACTCCCCCCCAACACCTCTCCTCGTCGAGCAGCGAGCGCTGTTCGACGAGGTGGTCTCCTCGGTCATCTCGATGGGCGGGGATGGCGTCGCCATTCCAGCCCCCCAGCTGTGCATCAGTTGCCGACGGCGCTCCGGGACTGAGCGGGATACTCCGCTGCGCTCGGTGGTCTGCGGCGGGTGCTGGTTCGCCAGCGGTGGCGAGGCGTCCCCCGCAGAGTTCAACGGATCCGGCTCCTCCGGCGAGCTACAGGAATCCGGGTCCCTGGGTCTAGCTGAGTCCCTGATCCCCCGTACGGCGCTGGATTGGTATCGAGGGCTGCTGTCCTCCTCTTGGTATCAGCAGGTCCGACGTGACGCTGCCAGCCGGCTCCGTGGCCTGCTTGCCGAGCTAGCTCGGCGAGCCGACTGGGACACCCACACCAGCTGGCCGACCTGGGACCGTCTCCAGCGGTCCAGCGGCTGGCGTCGAAGCTCGACTGCTGCCTGGCTCGCCGAGCTGCAGCGCCAGGGCTGGCTGCTACGCGTCGAGGGAGGGTCCACTCCGCAGTATCGACCCATGGCCCTGCAACATCTGAGCGGGAATCGGGCAGCGGTCTACCAGCTGCGTGTTCCAGCTGTGGAGGCCACCGACAGGGCCATCCCGACGCTGCCTCCGGCCGTAGCACCCGGGCCATCCGTGGCTGCTGCAGAGAGCAGACAGGACACAACTTGGACCCCAACCCACTCACCTAATAATCTTTCAAAGACTGAAACTGTGGTTCCTACGCGCGCGAGCACGCGCATCCACAATCCCCAGGTCAAGCCCCCTTCTCTAGGTAGTTACGGCCCTGCCGGGCCGGGCCAAGACGAACAGCAGGGCGGTTACTTCGGGAACCGGGTGCCAGTGACCAGAGCGGAGATGCTGGCTGCCGCCGGTCACGTCCGGCGGAGTGGTGTATGAGATCGACTCCGCGTGATCTTGGTTCGGGATTCTAGGCGGTTATTGCCTCGGTTGTCATGAGTGCCTCGCTGCCGGTCGGTGCGGCTTCGGTGGTGACGATGCGGATGCGTGAGCGGGCCAGTAGATCGAGGCCCATGTAGCGGCGGTTCTCGGTCCACTCATCACTCTGTTCGGCCAGGACGGCGCCGACGAGGCGGATCAGGGAGTCGCGGCCGGGGAAGATCCCGACCACGTCGGTGCGACGGCGGATCTCCTTGTTCAGTCGCTCTTGAGGGTTGTTCGACCAGATCTGGCGCCAGACCTCGCGCGGATATGCGGTGAACGCCAGCAGCTCATCGCGGGCGTTGTCGAGGTGCTCGGCTGCGTCGGGCCAGCGCGCGGTGAGAGTGTCGACCACGCGTCCGTACTGGGCTGTGACGGCGTCGGCGTCGGGCTGGTCGAAGATCGTGCGCACCTGCGTAGCGACATGCGGCTGCGCCGACTTCGGAACACGGGAGAGCAGGTTACGCAGGTAGTGGGTGCGACACCGCTGCCACGCCGCACCCGGCAACGCCGAGGCGATCGCCGCCACCAAGCCGGGATGGGCGTCGGAGATGACGAGCTGGACCCCGGACAGGCCGCGGGCGACCAGACCGCGCAGGAACGCCAACCAGCCCGCTCCGTCCTCGCTGGAGGCCACATCCAGGCCGAGGATCTCGCGGTGCCCGTCGGCGTTCACCCCGGTCGCGAGCAGCGCGTGCACGTTGACCACCCGGCCGTCTTCGCGGACCTTCACCGTGAGCGCGTCGACCCACACGAACGTGTACGGGCCCTGGTCGAGCGGGCGCTCGCGGAACGCGGCGACCTGCCCGTCGAGGTGGGTGGCCATCTCGCTGACCTGCGAACGCGACAGCGACTTCACCCCGAGTTGTTCGGCCAGCTTCTCCACCCGCCGGGTGGAGACACCGAGTAGGTAGGCCGTGGCCACGACGGTGACCAGGGCCTGCTCGGCGCGGCGGCGGTGGGTCAGCAGCCAGTCCGGGAAATAGGAGCCCTGGCGCAGCTTCGGCACCGCCAACTCGATCGTGCCCGCTCGGGTGTCCCACTCCCGGGCCCGGTAGCCGTTGCGCTGGTTCGTCCGCTCGCTGCTGCGCTCGCCATAGCCGGCCCCGCACTGCTGATCGGCCTGCGACGACATCAACGCGTTCGCCATCGTCGCGATCATCGTCTGCAACAGATCCGGCGACACACCCGCCGAGGCGAACTCCTCGACAAGCTGGGCAGGGTCCACACTGTGTGGTGCGGCCATCGTGGTGGTCCTTCCTGGAGTTCCTTGGTCGGTACTCGAGAAAGATCACGCGGTGGCCGTCTCACGTCACGACGCCACGCCGCTCACCAGCGACGAACCCGTACACCACCTCCGCGGACGTAACCCTGCCGCCGCCGAGCTGCGATCTGACCCCGCGCTACGGCGACTCACACCTCGCTGGATTCGCGCCATCGTGCGGGGCTGGTGGGAAGCTGGCTGGACTAACAACGACCTGCGCTACGCCCTCGAGTACCGGCCCCGGCAGGACGGCCGCGCCATCCCTGCTCACCGCTGCCCAGCTAGCCAGTTGCGCAGGCCCGACGGCTGGCTACGCCATCGCCTGAGCTGGTGGCGCGACGCACACGGCCCGCTCGTCTCCCCCACCGTCGACTCCCGCCAGCGCCGCTCGGCCGCCCTGGTCCGCGGCCACGCCGCCGCCCAACGACTGCCCTACGGCGCCACCGACCTGACCCCCACCGACCTGCAGATCAGCAGCGACGACCACCGCGCCGCCCGCTCTGCGATCGTCCGTCAGTGGGCCGCCGAGTTCACCGCCCGCCGCAACGCTGTCCGCCCCGCCGCCGAGGTCGCCACAGTCGAAAGCAGCAAGCGCTACTACCGCCGGATCAGCCGCGCGCTCGACGAAGGGCGCAGCCGCCGCACAGCCACTCCCCCGCTGCCCGATCCGGCGGATGGTCACGGGGGCGGGGCCGCCTCAAGCGCCTCGCCGGACACCAGCTCACCACGCAACCACGAGAGCAACGCCCTCGATGAAGGGCGAACTGCTCACGAGCGCGCGCTCGCCCGGGCACGGGCCGAACGCACCTCCCGGCCTCTCCCACGAGCTCACCGGAGGCTCCGATGACCGCGATGTCCACGCGTTATGACAAGAGTGGCGACTCCGGCGCACCACCTGACACGTTCGACCGTCAGCCCCCGCAGGACCTCACGGCCGAGCAGTCCGTGCTCGGCGGCATGCTGTTGAGCAAGGACGCGATCGCCGACGTCGTGGAGGTCCTGCAGCCGGAGGACTTCTACCGGCCCGCCCACCAGACCGTCTACGAGACGATCCTGGACCTCTACAGCCGCGGCGAACCCGCCGACGCGGTCACCGTCTCGGCGGAGCTGCAGCGGCGCGGTGAGCTCGTCCGCCTCGGCGGCGCGCCCTACCTGCACACCCTCATCGCGACCGTGCCCACCGCGGCGAACGCGGCGTACTACGCCGAGATCGTCGGCGAGAAGGCGGTCCTGCGACGGCTGGTCGAGGCCGGCACCCGGATCGTGCAGCTCGGCTACCACGGCGCCGACGGCGGCGACGTCGACGACGCGGTGGACCGCGCCCAGGCCGCGGTCTACGAGGTCACCGAGCGCACCACCACCGAGGACTACACGGTGCTGGAGGAGCTCCTCCAGCCCACGATGGACGAGATCGACGCGATCGCCTCCCGGGGCGGCCAGTCCACGGGTGTGCCGACCGGCTTCGCCGACCTCGACCAGGTCACCAACGGTCTGCACCCGGGCCAGATGGTCGTCGTCGCGGCCCGGCCGGGTCTGGGCAAGTCGACCCTGGGTCTGGACTTCGCCCGCTCCTGCTCCATCAAGAACGGCATGACCAGCGCGTTCTTCTCGCTGGAGATGAGCAAGTCCGAGATCGTCATGCGTCTGCTGTCCGCGGAGGCCCGGATCCGGCTGGCCGACATGCGCGCCGGCCGGATGTCGGACGAGGACTGGACGCGGATGGCGCGGCGGATGTCGGAGATCTCCGAGGCGCCGCTCTACATCGACGACTCGCCGAACCTGACGCTGATGGAGATCCGGGCCAAGGCGCGCCGGATGAAGCAGCGCTACGACCTGAAGCTGATCATCCTGGACTACCTGCAGCTGATGACCTCGGGCCGCAAGGTCGAGTCCCGTCAGCAGGAGGTCTCGGAGTTCTCCCGGCAGATCAAGCTGCTGGCCAAGGAGCTCGAGGTCCCGGTGGTGGCGATGAGCCAGCTGAACCGTGGTCCCGAGCAGCGCACCGACAAGCGGCCGATGCTGTCCGACCTGCGTGAGTCCGGCTCGATCGAGCAGGACGCGGACATGGTGGTGCTGCTGCACCGCCCCGACGCGTTCGAGCAGGACGACCCGCGCGCCGGTGAGGCCGACCTGATCCTGGCCAAGCACCGTAACGGCCCGACCACGACGATCACCGTCGCCCACCAGCTGCACTACAGCCGGTTCTCCGACCTCGCCCACGGCTGAGGCTCGGCCGATGGTGATAACCCGGTTATCGCTCCACCGCGTACGGCGCGGCGATAACCGGGTTATCGCCTCAGTGTCGGAGCGCTGTCAGTGCATCGATCAGAGCCTGCAGTCCGTCGTCGTCGAGCTGTCGACGCAGGCGGCGCGCGATCTTGTCGACGTCGACAGCCGCATCCCGATCGGGCTGGTCCGCCGCTGGAGCGGGAGAAGGCGAGTCGTTCGCGGGCTGGTCCGGCGACTCAGTGCCGGAACGTCGAGCGCGCTCCCCCGCCGTCGACTGACGACGCAACGCCTCAAGCTTCTCCGCCTGTTCTTCCGGCGATGCCGAGGCCACGGTTCGAGCTTCCTTCACCGACATCTCGCCGATGCGGAGTTTCTCCTGCAGGTCAGGGGTGAGCTTGAGCAGCGACAGCCGCTGCGAAACCCAGGCCTGGGTCTTCGCCACCCGCTTCGCCGCCGTGCGCTGCGAGCCATGTCGTTCCACGAGACCTTGAAGCTCGCGGGCCTCCAGCAGCGGGGGAAGGTCTTGACGGTGGATGTTCTCCACCAGCGTGGCCTCCGCCAGCATCGGGTCCGCACCCCCGAGTCGGTCCTCGACCGAGGCGACGAGGTGAGGCAGCTCCGCCAAGCGGGCCCCCGCGAGCCGGCGGTTCCCGATGAGGACCACCCACGCCGCGCTCCCGATCTGATCCGCATCCTCCGGGTAGTGAGCGAGGTAGACATCCCGAGCGACCACCGTCGCTGGCTGCAGCTGCCCGTGCTCCCGGAGGCTGTCGGCGAGCTCCTGAATCGCGGGGTCGTCGTCGTACCCGTAGCGAGGGTTGCGCGGATTGTGGGCCAGGTCGGAAAGCGGGATGCGGCGCTGGGACACGCCGGGATCCGGTGTTGCCTGGAGCGAGGCCTGCGCGGCGAAGACGTCGGAGCCGAAGGACACCCGCCCGCGCTTGCGCTTCTTCGTCGACGACCCGACTGCGGAGTCCGCGCCGCTCGCGGCCGCCTCGCTCATCGGGTGCGCCCGTAGCCGAGTTCGAGCGCCAGCCGCAGGATGTCCTGCTGGGCCTCCAAGGCCACACGGCTCTTGGCGTACTGGGTGCAGACGACACCCTCTGCCGCCGCCCGACTGTGGATCTTGTAACGACGAATGACCGAGTTCGCGAGCGGCCAGTTCTTCTTGCGGGCGAAGGTCAGGGTGTCGTCGAGATCGACCCGGCCGTCGCGGGGGTCCCAGAGATTCACGACCACGGTGTAGGGGACTCCCAGGGGCTCGATGACCTGGGTGATGGTCGTGTCGGCAGGTACGAAGGTGAGCGGCTCTGTCGTGATCGGGACGATCGCGTCGTCGGCGCTCTTCAGGACCGACCGGAGAATGTGCTCATTCTCCAGGCTGCCCGGGGTGTCTACGAACACGTGCGAGAAGTCGGCGTCTCGCAACCTCTCCAGATCACTGGGGCTGTCGGTCTCGGTGTAGGCGAATGGGATGTCATCGCCGACCCTGCTTGCCCACCAGTCCATCGATCGCTGCGGGTCGGTGCCTACGACCAGGACGGACGGATCGTCACCTCCGAGCACCTGGTCGACGACAGCAGCGAGGTTGACGGTGATCGTGGTCTTGCCGACGCCGCCCTTCTGGCAGCACACAGCATGAACTCTGGCCAAGATGGCCACCTCTCCGTGGACTTCACGGCCCGGAGTTGGGCCGCTACTTCGGATAAGTCAGAGCAGATGATGCCAGCTGTGGGTCCGCGCTCCGCGGTCATCCCCCGGCGTGTGCGGTTCTGAGTCAGGGCCGCGCGATAACCGGGTTATCGCCGTCAGCGCACTGCCGACTTGGGAGCTGGGGCCTATCGATGTTGGCGCTGCCGGACCGGGAGCGCTGCTTGGGGGTCGAGGTCGCCAACGAAGCTTCTCGCCAGCAACGCGCGCCGAGGCCGTGCGAGACGGCGACCGCCCAACGGCGCTGCGACGGGGGAGCGGGGACCGATAACCCGGTTATCGCTCACTCAGCGACGGTGGCTTCAGTCGTCGGCCTGGAATACACCCTGCGCGACCAGCCACTTCCGCCAGTAATCGACCCGATCGGGGTCGGCCGCGAACCCTTCGGGCCAGCCGTCGGTCGCGACCTGGCGCAGGACATCACGGACTCGGCTGCGCCCAACGCGAGCGCGGGAGGAGACCTTCCGCAGGTGCGGGTCCACGACGGCATTCATCGCGCGCGCGGTGTCGTCCAACGTGAAGTGCACCGGCCGGTAGGCGACCAGGACCTCATGTCCGTGCTCGTCTGGCCTGGCGACCAGCGAACTCTCGCGCATCCCTGCCCTCCTCACCTCGGTCCGGTACCGAGAACTGTACCGATGTCAGCGCTCTGACTGAGCACTTTCAGTGAGTGTGTCCTCCGCGGGAGTGGGTTACTACGTGTCCAAACTGCCGGGCGAGGTCCCGGCTGAGGGTGTCCGCGCCGGCGCAGCAGGCGCCGTCACGCCAGCGTCCTTCGGCCGGATAGGCCCAGCCGGACCAGCGCATTTCTGACGCTGGCCCCGGCCGTCGGGCCGAATGGACGGCTTTGGTGCGACGGATCGAGGAATCATCAGTTGACGAGGTGGTGTCGCGCACCACCGTGAGGCGTGGTCACCGTGTTCGGGTGCAGCTATCCCGGCCCCGCGCGCCCGGCGTGTCATTGCGGTTGCGTCCTCGGTGGCGAGGGATCCGTTCGAGTCCTTACAGACGGCCTCTGACCAGCTGGAACAGCCTCAGCTGCGGGCTCGTCGCGCGGACCTGATCTCCGAGGGGAAGTTCCACTATCAGTTCCGGACCCAATGTGCGCCTGACCAGCGACTACGTATTCTCCGGTGGCAGCGGGAAAGAGTCGGCAACGACAGCTCAGTCAGCCCCACTGAGAGTGAGCTATGCCCGATATGCGAGTTTGACGCTGTCTGCGGGCGCTAGCGAGTCGGCGACCTGCAGGATATGCGCTGGTCAGCGTCGTGGTGGCGAGCTACTCGAGTGCGTGCCAGGCGTTCGGAGCCGAGTGTCGCCCCGTCCGGTGCTCCAGAGCACCGTGTGGCGATCCGGCGCGGCTCGGGGCGCTCAACGGCCCGGAAGTGGTGGGCCTGTGGCCCCGGTCTTATCGATGCGGGGGGCGTCGCAACCTGGGGCGGGGTGACCGAGCACGTGGCTGCCTGACGGCCGGCCTTGCGCGTACGCGTGTGTCGCGTGGGCGTCACTCCGTGCGCCGGGCTAGTTCTCAGAGAAACTCCCGGCTCGAGCGGGACGGCGGTGGTCTTCGTCCACCGACCCTCGGCGACGGTGGCGGGGCGAGCTGTGGGGTGGCGCCGGCCCTGGAGGTCGTGAAGGCCTGGCGCCCACACCCGGAGAACCTTGCGGACCGTGACTCCCAGAGGCGAGCTCGGCGCGGCCCGTTGAGTCCCGCGGCCCGGCCCGGAGCGAGAGGTCCGCGCCCGGATGACCCCCGCGCTCTGGCGGGGCCGGGGCGCGGTGGCAACGAGCGCAGGAAGCACCTGTGCTCGTGCTTAGAGATGGTTTCAGAATGACTTCATGAGTTCGCGGTGGCAGATCAGGGCGCAGGCGAGTTGGAGGAAGCCGAGGTGGATGTCGGCGCGGCGTTCGTAGCGGGTCCGCAGCCGCTTGAACGCGTGCAGCCAGGCGAACCCGCGCTCGATGACCCAGCGGACCTTCCCGAGGCCGGAGCCGTGCGCGACACCGCGACGGGCGATGCGCGGGCGGATCCCGCGCTCGCGCAGGCGTCGTCGGTGCGGGTTGGAGTCGTAGCCGCGGTCGCCGTAGAGCGTGCCGGGTCGGTGTCGGGGCCGGCCTCGGCGGCCGCGGATCGGCGGGACCGCATCCAGCAGTGGCAACAGCTGGGTGATGTCGTGACGATTGGCACCGGTCAGCGTCACGCCCAGGGGCAGCCCGTGACCCTCGACGATCAGGTGGTGCTTGGAGCCGGGGTGGCCACGGTTGACCGGCGATGGCCCGACATGGTCCCCCCTTTGAGGGCGTGCACGTGCGAGGAGTCCACCGCGCACCGGTCCAGATCCAGCTTGTCGGCGGCGCGCAGCTCGGCCAGCAGCAGCTCGTGCAGCGCCGACCACACCCCGGCCTCGGTCCAGTCCCGCATCCGCCGCCAACAGGTCACCCCCGAGACGCCGAACGCGGCGGTCGGGAGCTGGCTCCAGCTGATCCCGTTCTTGAGCACGTACATGATCCCGCGCAGCGCGGTCCGGTCATCGACCGGCCGGCGGCCCGGGAACCGGTACCGGCGCGGTGGACGAACCGGCAGCAGCGGCTCCACACGCTCCCACAACGAGTCAGGAACAAGATCGGCAGCCATGTCGAACAACTCTGCCGCAGCTCAGCGACCGTCTACAGCAGACACGCCGAACTCATTCTGAAATCATCTCTTAGTGCGCCCCGGGAGTCGAGAGCCGGGGCGTGGGCGCTGTTGCCTGCGTCGTGGGCACCCGGCATCTCTCACTCGCCACAGCCGCGGCATCGGGCCATGCCGAGACCGGCCGGCGTGGGTCCGTCTGGCTAGGGCGTGTCCTGTAAGTCGGTGCGCAGCCACAACACGGTCGCGGCGATGATGATCTCCGATCGGTAGTAGGCCACGCGCTTCGCGTAGCGGGTGGCGAGGGCGCGGAACTGTTTGAGCCGGTTGAAGCAGCGTTCGACCACGTTGCGACTGGTGTAGAGGGCCGGGTCGAACGCCGGTGGGCGACCGCCGCGGGGGCCCTTCGCGCGTCGGCGCTGGATCTGGTCGCTGCGTTCGGGGCTGGTGAACGCGATGCGGCGCCGGCGTAGCGCCGCGCGGGTCGAGGGGTGGGAGTAGGCCTTGTCGGCCAGCACCCGGTCGGGCCGGGTGCGTGGTCGGCCGGGTCCGTCTCGGCCGACCACGATCTGATCGAGCAGCGGGAGCAGTTGTGGGTTGTCCCCGGCCTGGCCCGGGGTGAGGATCACCGACATCGGCAGTCCGCGCCCATCGACCGCGAGATGAATCTTGCTGGTCAGCCCGCCACGGGACCGTCCGAGGGCTTCTCCGTCGACGGCGAGGGCTTCGACCCACCCAGTGGTGCAGCCCCCTTTTTCCGGGCACCGGCGGAGTGCTGGTGAGCCCGGACGCTGCTGGAATCGATGCTGAAGGTCCACTCCACGTTCCCGACGGCGTCATCCTTGACGATCACGTCGTCGAGGATGCGTTCCCAGGTGCCGTCCGCGGTCCAGATCCGCAGGCGTTCATGCGCGGTCTTCCAGGGTCCGTAGCGCTCGGGCAGGTCGCGCCACGGGGCGCCGGTGCGCAGCTTCCACAGGATCGCGTTGATCACCTGACGGTGATCGCGCCACCGCCGGCCTCGCCCTGCGACCGGGGGCAGCAACGGCTCGATTCGCGCCCAGGCCTTGTCCGTCAGCTCACCCCGACCCACCACCCGAGCATGATCACCGACAGCAGGTCAGAACCCTTACAAGACACGCCCTAGTCGTCGTAGCCATACCCGTCGTCGTAACCCTCGGCCTCGAAGCCGTAGCCCTCTGCCTCGGCGTCGTAACCCTCGACAGCGGCTCCGCGGAGGTCTTCCCAAACGCCGGCGCTCGCCGTAGGGGCAGCTGGGCTCGCCTCCGATGTCGAGGTGAGGTCGATGCCCCAACGCGTCGGTCGAGCCGGTGGAGCAACTGCTCCAACTGCTGCCTCTCGGGGGTGTCCGGTTCGACCAGCGAACGTGCGAGTGTCGCTGCGGACTGCAAGTCGGCCAGGTAGTCCGGAGCGAGCCGCCCAGCCATGTCAATGGCATTGTCGAGCCACCAGGTTCGCTCGGAGGCGGTCCATGGGCGGCCTCGTTCGGCTTCGATTGCCTCAGCTGCGCCGGCGGCCGGATGCCATGACTGCGTGCCGTCGTGGTCGACGCGCTCTTGTGCGTGCAGGATCGCACCGCCACGGCGGGCGACCACAACACGGTCGACAGGTGCGGTGTCATCGAGCATCCGTGCGGTGTCCAGGACCCCCGTGTAGTTGCGATCTTGGATAGGAGTGGGGCAGTAGGCGCCGTGACCGGTTGAGTCGACCTGAATCTGATACCGCTGTAACACGCCGAGACGGGACAGCGCAGCGGGCCCGGCGACGAACTGGACCTCGACCCGATAGCCGGCACCGGTGAACTGGGCGATGAATCCGTGGGCGCGGTCGGGACTCGCGAGGTTGGAGTCGACGATGGCGTTGAGCCGGTGGCCGCGGGCGTGGTCGATCATCATGTCGACCCAGGCACGGGCATCCTGATCGATCGCGGCGTCGAGGCTGGCCAGCGCCCGCTCATCGCCTTCGAGGAGCTCGTGAAACCGCGGGTGGTAGGGACGAAGAAGGTCCGCGGAGAAGTCCACGACCCCACCGTGAGCAGCGAGTGCGGTCACGATCTGCGCCTTGGTCGAGGACTTCCCGATCCCCGGCTGGCCGCCCAGCAATACTGCAAGCGGTTCACGCTGGGGCTGCTGTGTCGACGCGATATCCGGCAGGATCTGCTCGCGGAAAACGCGCTGGTGCTGGCTGGGATCGAGTCGTAACGCGCGACGATCGGGTTCAGTCGGCATTGGTGTTGGATCGACCGCGGCGCGCGAGCTCGCCATATCGTTCGACGACGGCGTTGTTCCGAGCGCGGTCATGAACGCTGAGCTGTCGGCGTTCGGCGGCGTAGCCAGCGCGTTCTTCGTCGAGCGCAGCCAGCCGTTCCTGGTTCGGAACGGGTTTGGCGCGCTCGTCGGCGGCGGCGGCGGTCGTCCTGGCGATCATGGCGCCGAGGATCCACTCGGCCGCCTCGAATGCCAGGCCGTCGTCGGCCGACCAGGATCCGAGGTCGAGCTCAGCAAGGCTGATGGCCCGGTCGGGTCCCTCCGGCGGTTCCGGTGTCGTTGTCATGGTCAGAGCTCTCCCGTCGTCGTGCCGACTGCAGCTGATCAGGTCGCCCGCCGCGGCGGATCAGGGACAACTGGTGTGCGCGCTCCGCGCTGCTGATCTGTGTCTACCGGATGGGCACGACGGTCACGCCCAGATTCAGTCCGGTCCACGCGGTGTCAGCGGTGATCGCAGGGCCCGACAGACGGGCGGCCAGGGCCAGGCAGCAGCGGTCACCCAGGGACAGCCCGGCCGTGCGGGTGGCCGGCCACAGCTTGGACGCGGTGATCGCATCGGCCGCGTCGAGCGGCTCGATCCGGATCCCCAGGGTGCGCAGCCGAGTCACTGCACGGTCGGCGTCGACGCCGTGCTGGGCGAGCTTCTGGTGGACCTCGGCGAGGTTGACCGCAGACAGCACCGCGGTGTCGAGGTAGTCGTCGACGACCTCGGCACCGGGCTCGGCGCGGAGCCAGGCCAGGACCGCGGAGGCGTCCAGGACAGCGGGGCCGGAGGAACCTGTCGGCTCGCCCGCGCTCATCGCGCGTCCTCGGTGGCCGCCTCGGCGCGGCGCTCGGCGAGCAGCTCGTCGGTCACCGACTCCGTCGGGTCGCCCTGCCAGGACTCGGCGATCTCCCGACGCATTCGCGAGACCAGCTGGGCGCGGGACTCCATCACCACCCGGCCGTCCTCGACCGACAACAGCAACGTCGACCCCGTAGCCAGGCCCAAGTCCCGACGGACTTGTGCAGGGATCAGAATCCGGCCGTCCCGGTTGACGACGACCTCGATCCGATCGGACCCACCAGCCTGCTCCGTCATGTTCCCATAATAGCCGACTGCAGCACGCCGTACTGACAGAATCGGCGGCACTGTGTCAGAGATGCGCGGGTCCCGGCAGATGCGCGAGCGCTGCGACGAAACGATACGAAACACGAAATGCTTGGCGGGATCATCAACCAACCAGATCCCGCCAAGCAGCTAGGGTCGTCCGATGCATCGGTGTGAACCGCCCCGGCGTGTCCGGAGAGCTATCGGGTTGAGTGCTCTGACTCGGGCTGGCCGATGTGTTGACGGTAGTGCGCGGCCTCCAGCTCGGCCGGGGGCAGGTCCGCGGCAGCGGAGTGCAGCCGTCGGTGGTTGAACCAGTCGACGTACTCGAGGGTGGCGATCTCGACCTGCTCGACCGTGCGCCACGGACCTCTCGGCTTGATCAGCTCGGTCTTGAACAGCCCGATCGTCGACTCCGCCAACGCGTTGTCATACGCGTCGCCCACCGACCCGACCGAGGGCGCCGCGCCGGCCGCGGCGAGTCGTTCGGTGTAGGCGATGGACCGATATTGCGACCCCGCATCCGAGTGTGCGACCAGCCCGGACAGGTCCTTATGGCCCTGTCGGGCGCGAGTCCATACCGCGTGTTCGAGGGCATCGAGCACCAGCTCGGTACGCATCGACGTGGCCGCGCGCCAGCCCAGGATCCGCCGCGAACAGGCATCGATGACGAAGGCGACGTAGACCATCCCCGACCACGTCGGCACGTAGGTGAAGTCAGTAACCCAGAGCTGGTCCGGGGCCGGCCGGTCGAACCGGCGCTCGACCAGGTCACCGGCCCGCGGCCCACCACCGTCGATCGTGGTGCGGACCCGGCGTCCGCGGCGGACCCCGGCCAGCCCCGCCGCGCGCATCAGCCGCTCGACCGTGCATCGGGCGACGTCGATGCCCTCGCGGCCCAGCTGGATCCAGACCTTCCGAGCGCCGTAGACGCCATAGTTCTCGGCATACACCCTGCTGATCTGAGCGGTCAGTTCCTCGTCACGCACCTGCTGTCTGCTCGGGGCCCTCAACGCCGCGGCGCGGGCGGCGTAGTAGGTCGACGGGGCGATCGCCACGCCCAGCTCGGCGAGCTGGGCGCAGATCGACGCGACACCCCACCGTCGTCCCACCGTGGAGCGGGCGGCGTGCTGGTCGATGAACCTCACCAACGCTTGTGTGGCCGGTCGATCTCGGCCGCGAAGAAAGCCGAAGCAGCCTTGAGGATCTCGTTGGCCCGCTTGAGCTCCGCGACCTCCCGGCGCAGCCGCTTGACCTCCTCGGACTCCTCAGTGGTGGTGCCCGGCCGGACACCACCGTCGATCTCGGCTTGACGGACCCACTTGCGCACCGTCTCCCCGGTGCCGACCCCGAGCTTGGTGGCGACGGCGTTCATCGCCGCCCACGGCGAGTCGTAGTCCGACTCGACCTCGGCGACCATGCGCACCGCCCGCTCACGCAACTCCGGCGGATACGGCGGCTGGGAACGACGTGTCATGACTCCATCTCCTCAGAAGATCAAGTCTCCCGACACGCCGGGGCGGTTCAGTGTGACCCGCTGGACGCCAAGTCGCCACGTCGTGCCACGACAGCCAGGCCGCCAGCACGCCGACCGCACCGGGGACGGGCCGGATCCGCTACGTCCCGACGTCGCCCGGCTCGGGCCGTCGCCGGGCGAGCGTCCCAATCCCGCGCCGCACTCACAGCCCCGACCACGACACGCACGGACAGCGGTCGCGTCGGACGGCCCGGCGGGCGTTACCGCGACGCTGGGTGGCGCGTCCAAGGGGTGTTCCTGACTGGCCTGCTCGTAATGCTGCTGGCGGGCGCTGGGTTCACGGTGCTGGTCGCAGCCGGGCAAAGACGGGGTCTGGACCCCGTTGTGCTGCGCACGATCGGTGGTGCGGTACTGCTCGGCGCGGTGACGGGAGTGTTCTGGAAGGCACGGCGCGTTCTCGACCGCGAACGGCCACGAGGTGTCGCGCCACGGGGTGCTCAGGTAGCTCATCACCGAGCTCGGGACACCGTCGCCGCGCAGACCTGGGGATACCTCCTCAGTTTCGGCGCAGTGCTGGTGGTCGGCGTCCTCGGGGTGCCGGCGGCAAGCCCGTTCTACAGCGCTGCGGTCGGAGGCGCTTCCTTCGGGGCGGTGGCCCTGGCCGTCCGCGCCTGGGAAGCCGTCGCCCACTACCGAGGCGACATCCGGCAGCCGGACGAGCCCGCGAGGACCGCCTCATGAGCCAGGAGAGCCTGAGCGAGCCGCGGTGGAGCGACGTTCCCTCGCCCGCCGCTGATGTCACCGGGGTGGAGCGACCGCCAGCCGCGCATCTCGGCAGCGAGGCCGAGCTGCCGTTGACGCGCGATGAAGCTGCCTACGTCGCCGCCGCCCGCGCGCACAACACCCGCCGCGGCTACCGCTCGGTCTGGACCAGCTTCACCGCGTTTTGCACTGACCACGGTCTGACGCCGCTGCCGGCTGCGCCGGCGACGGTGTCGGCCTACCTGGTCGCGCTCGCCCAGGCCGGGGCCAAGGTGCGGACCATCGCCAAGCACCTGTCCGGGATCCGCGCCGCCCACCGCGCCGCGGACCTGCCCGACCCCGCCGTCACCGCCCGGGTCACCGCGGTCTGGGAGGGCATTCGCCGTAGCCACGGCGCCCCACCCGACCAGGCCGCCCCGCTCATGCCGCCTCTGCTCGACCAGGCTGTCGCCGCCTGCCCGACCACCCGCACCTGGAAGAACCGGCCCGAAGAGCCGTCGCTGGCCGGCGCCCGCGACCGCGCCCTACTCCTGATCGGGTTCTGGGGCGCCCTGCGCCGCGCCGAGCTCGCCGCACTCACCGTGGAACAGCTCGGTCCCGAACGGGAGCTGCGCAGCGGACGCCGCGGCCGCGTCCTGACCCTGCACCGCTCCAAGACCAACCAGACCGGTGACCAGGCCGAACTCATCGGCTTGCCCCGTGCTGAGCACCCCGACCACTGCCCGCTAACCGCCCTGGAGACTTGGCTCGATCTGGCCGCCATCACCACCGGCCCGATCCTGCGCAAGGTCTCCACCGGCAACCGCGTCCTCGACCAACCCCTGCACCCCGAGTCGATCAACAACCTCATCCAGGCCGCCACCACACGCGCCGGACTACCCGGCGGCCCCTACAGCGCCCACAGCCTCCGCGCCGGCTTCGTCACCTACGCCCACCTGCGCGGAGCCACCGACCGCGCCATCGCCCACCAGACCCGACACCGCTCCATGGACACCATCACCACCTACATCCGCGTCGACGACGTTTTCGAGAACAACGCGGTTCTGCAGATCAACTGGTAACCCGTAGAGGGGTGCACGGCAAAAACGGCAGTGGATAGGTGGTGCCACCACGTTGCACTACCGATGGTACAAAGCGCCGCTATGTCGAGCTGGTCGTTCCGCATTCGACGACAGCCTGATGAGGTGTCCAGTGTGCAACCTGTCGATCGTCGCTGCGGCGACCATGCTGACCAACCGGCGACTCGTGCCGGCGGACTCCGGCCACGAAGTGGTGATGGCAGATGCGTTGGCCGCGGCCGGGCGTGCCTTCTACAAGCCGCTGCGCTACGACGGCGATGCGGACCTCCTGCCGGATTTCGTACTGACCGACACCGATCCTCTCACCGCGGTCGAGGTCTGGGGCATGCTCGGCCGCGCCGACTACGCCGCCCGCCAGCGGACCAAAGTGGCCCAGTACCGGCTGAAACAGACCCCGCTCATCGAGTGGGATCCCTCCGGGCCGCTGCCCGATCTCGCCATTCGGCCTTGACGGTGCTGGACAGCTTGAGTCCCTGGCAGCCGGGGCCGTCGTGGCCCGTGCGGACGAGTAGGCCGGCATCCGTCCGCGTCCGACTCCGCACGCAGATTGCCGGGACGAGCACCTCGCCCCGCACGTATGACCTCCAGGTCAGGCCCGACATCCGGCGATGGCCACACGCCAGCTGACACGATCGCGGCCATGCCCGAGCGCAACGTCTGGGACGAACACGCAGCCACGTTCGATGACGAGCCCGATCACGGGTTGCGGGATCCGGTTGTCCGAGCGGCGTGGACGGAGCTCCTGCTGCCCTTGATGCCACCGACCCCGGCCGACGTGCTGGATCTGGGGTGCGGCACCGGGAGCCTGTCGCTGCTGCTGGCCGCGTCTGGGCATCGGCTGCGGGCCCACCCCTCCTGCGCCGCTGTCGCCGGTTCTGCGGGACCGGCCAGCGGGACGAGGGGCGCGGATGGCCGCCAGGGAAGCGCTCAGCGAGCACCTCCGCGAGCTGCGCGAAGCCCGCGGCCTCCTGTCGAGCGGTCCCCAAGGACCACCGCACCGGCCCGGCACGAGGACCAGGCGGATCCGATGAGCTGGCCGCGCTCCGGGTAGCAGGACCGGACACCTCTGGAGTTGTCAACGGCGGGTTTGGAGTGACCCCGTAACGACGGACTGGGACTGACCCCCTGTCGGTGTTCAGTCGTTGCTGGCGCGGTTGTGCTTCGCCAGTAGCTCGCGTCGGGCGCGGGTCCGATAGGAGTCCCCGGACAGGGTCAGCACCTCGGCGTGGTGGACGAGACGGTCGATCATCGCTGCAGCGACGACGTCGTCGGAGAACGTCTCGCCCCAGCGGCCGAAGGGCAAGTTGCTGGTGACCATGACGCTGCCTTGTTCATAGCGGGAGGCGATGAGCTGGAAGAACAGGTTCGCCGCGTCCTGGTCGAACGGGATGTAGCCGACCTCGTCGATGATGATCAGTTTGTAGCGGCGGATCTTCTTCAGCTCTGCCTCGAGCCGTCCGCTCTGGTGCGCCGCGGACAGTCTGGTGATCCAGTTGCTGGCGGTGTCGAACAGGACCGAGTAGCCGGCGTGCGCGGCCTTGACCCCGAGCCCGATCGCGAGGTGGGTCTTCCCGATCCCGGGCGGGCCGAGCAGGATCACGTTCTCGGCTTTCGCGACGAACGCGCTCGTGGCCAGGTGGGCCAGGATGTCGCGGCGCAGCGAGGGAAGATGGTCGAGGTTGAAGTCCTCCAAGGTCTTGACCTGCGGGAAGTGCGCGGTCCGGATCCGCATCACGGTGCCCTTGGACTCGCGGTCGGCGACCTGACGCTGCAGCAGCGCGCCCAGATACTCCTCGTGCGACCAGTTCTCATCGCGGGCCTGGGCGGCGAGCTGTTCCCAGCAGGCCCCGATCGTCGGGGTCTTCAGGACCCGGGTCAGGTAGGCGATCATCGCCGGTAACCCGTCGGGGACTGCGGCCAGCACCGGCCCCGACGGCTCCGGGCCGGGGTCGGTGGGCGTCGTCGGTGAGGTGGTCATGAGCTGCTCACTTCCTCAGCGGGGCTGTCCCGGCTGCTGTCCGAGCTCGGATCCGGAATCGGGGTGGGGGTGAAGTCGACGCCGAACAGGGCGTCGTAGTCGGGCAGCGCGCGCAGGGTCACCGGGTGCCCGTCGAGATGACGCCGCTCGGCGGCCCGCCGCGCGCTGCGGTCGTGGGCCAGGGCGCGGCGCATCGTCGCGGCGGTGTCGCGGTGGGCCGGGTCGGTGATCACCGCGTGGCGGGCCCAGCTGCGTTGGTGGCGGGCGACGACCTGCCCGGCGCAGTAGATGACCACCTCGCCCGGGGTGGCGGCGACGTCGACGAACCGGCCGATCACCTGTGGGTCCACCGAGTAGTCGTTGGCATCGACGCGGACGTAGTAGTCCCGCGCCAACCGGACCCGCGCGGTCAGCCCGATCGGCGGGTCCAGCGGCGGCAGCGGAGTCATCGCCGCGTAGTCACCCTCGAGCAGATCGGCCGGGCGCCCGCCGATCGCGCGGACGGTTCGGGCGTTCGCCCTGGTCAGCCAGTCGCTGATCTGCCGATTGAAGTCAGCCGGGGAGGCGAACCGTCGTCCGGGCAGGAACGAGGTCTCGAAGTAGCCGTTGTTGCGCTCGACCAGCCCTTTGAACTCCGGGTCCCGCGGCGGGGCCAGCCGGATTCTCGTGGCCAGAGTGCCGGCGAACGCCGCCGCCGGCGTCGAGACCCGACCGGTCCCGCCGATCGCGGACTCCCGGTCCCAGACCAGCGTGCGGGTCACCCGCCCCACCCCGCTGATCAGCTGCCACATCCCGGACAAGATGTCCCCGGCCTGGCGCGAGGGGATCATCGTCGCGGACAGGAACCGCGAGTAGCCCAGTGTCATCACCAGCACCGGCAGGACCCGCTCCTGCCCGTCCCCGACGGGAATCGCGGTGTCGGGGAACCACAGGTCGCACTGGGCGATCTCGCCAGGTGCGTAGACGACTCTGTCGACCGGGTCGATCCCGAGATACTCCGGGCGGATCTGACGGATCCGGTCCTTGAGCACCGTCAGCGAGTGCCCCCACCCGATCCGCTCTGCGATCACCGTGGCCGGCATCCGCGGGAACTGCGCCAACAATGCCCGCACCTGCGGCTCGACCGCATCAGCCAGCGACCCCCGCGGGCCCCGTTCCCGTTTCGGCGGGCCCGGCGCCCGCAGCGCGGAACGCACCGTGTTGCGGGCCACCCCCAGCCGGCGGGCGATCTCCTTGATCGGCACACTCCGCCCGATGTAGACGACGGATCTCGGCCCAGTCCTCCACCGACAACACCCCCTCAGCGTCGTCCAGAAGGGGTCAATCCCAATCCGACGTCAGGGGGTCAGTCTCAGCCCGTCGTCGACAGGAGTACCGCTGCATCTCCAACGGGAACCCGACCCAGAGCCAGGAGACCATCTGGTCGCTCTACAACCTGCGGTACTGACCACGACCGACCGCGCCGCCCCAGACGACGACGGCCGCCCCCGGGTCTAACGGGGGCGGGCCGTGCGGCCGCCCCAGGAGGTGCCAGGGCGGACGTCAGCGCGTGTTGAGCACCGGCCGCGTGCCCGCCGGTGCTGGGGCGTCCAGGTCGGTGACTCGCTCCCCGTCGAGGAAGATGCGGCCCGCGGCGAAGTGCTCCGCGATGGCGTCCTGACCGAGCCACGCCAAGCGGTCTCTCACAGTCGGGACGTCCTGCGGCGCGGTCTCATCACTCACGCCGGCCATCCTCCTCCGCGGCGATCCGGAGCAGCTCGGTGAGGGCCGGGCGCCACGCGTCGGCGCGCTCGTCGACCCGGGCCCGCGTCGCAGCGATTCGCGCCTCCTGCCGCTCCCAGGCACCCGGCAGCCCCGGCGCCGGATGCGGTCCGACTACGCCGCGCGCGACGGCGAGGGCTTCCTCGGGGGTCACCGGGACGCCTTCCGCAGGTCCGACACCCGCTGCTTGGACAGCTGGAGGACCCGCGCGATCTCCGTCCCGGACAGCCCGAGCTCGTCGAGGAGCGCGACCGCGGCGCGGGACTCCTTCGCCGCGGCCTCCTGCTCCAGCTGCGCCGCCCGAATCCGCGCCCGGGACGCGGTGACCTGCTCCTGCACGGCAGGGTCGAACACCGGCCGGATCTCCAGCGGCGCGTCCCCGTCCCGGTCGTCCAGCGAGAGGTAGTCCCGCACCATCGCCTCGGCGCCGCCGAGGGTGCGGCACTGCGTCACGCCGACCTCCTGGCCGTCGGCGTCGGCGATGTGGAGTTCCCAGCCGCGCTCCCACCGGTGCGCGGTCACGAAGTACGTCGACGTCACTGCAACCACCCTTCCGGCAGGCACGCCATGCGCTTGCCGATGCTGCGCACCACTCCGGGGGAGATGGTGCGGTGCCGGGGGACCGGCGTGGTGTGGGCGCCGCACGGGCAGCCCCACTTGGTGTGCGGCCCGGACTCCGACAGCACGCGGCAGCCGTGAGCGAGGAGGGCTCGCTCGATGTCGCGGAGCTTCATGGACGGGACCACACTCACGATGGTACGCCCCGGCCGGACTGCCGTGTCTACCCCGGGTGGACAACTACGGCTGTGCGCCGAGTCCTGACCCGCCGCGCCGGAGCTTCCCCGACGCGAAGTCCGGACGGACGGGGAAGGCTTCCCGTGTGGGTGGTCAGAACGCGGTCTGCGCTGCTCGTCATCACACGTCCAGAAGCTAGGCACCCCCAGGAAACAGCACCCGCAGCGAACCTGAACACCGGATGGAACTTCCCACCACAAGAGGTGGAACGAGCTGAACACGCGGGTGCTGTCGGCCTAAGGTTGTCGACATGGCTCGCCCCGTCCCGCCTCGTGTCGCCCCGGATGCCCTTCCCGCTCTGGCCCCGGTCGGGTCGATCACAGCGCGGATCCGGGCGTTACGGCCGAGCCTGTCGCCGACCGGGGCCCGGATCGGTGACGCGGTCCTCGCCGCACCGGCAGAAGTCGTGGGGATGACGGTGAGCGAGCTGGCAGACCGCACCGACACCTCGGTCGGCAGCGTCGTGCGGTTCTGCCAGGACAACCTCGGACTCAAGGGGTTCCACGACCTCAAGCTCCGCTTGGCGGCCGAGACCGCTCCCCCCGCCGAGGCGAGCGCCGCCGTCCCCGGCACACCGGGTGAGACGGTGCAGGCCGTCCTCCAGACCGCGGTGACCGGGTTGGAGGAGCTTCCCAGCGCCCTCGACCACGCCGTCCTGATCGAGATCACCCAACAGCTCCACCGGGCCAGCCGAGTCCTTGTCGCCGGAGTCGGGACCTCCGCGCCGATCGCGGCCGATGCCGCCTACCGGCTACGGATGCTCGGCGTGCACACCGAGAGCCTCGCCGACCCCCACCAACAACATCTTGCCGCGCGCATGCTCGACGCCGACGGATGCTGTCTCGCGATCAGCCACACCGGCCAGACCCAGGAAACACTCACGACGTTGCGCGCGGCCACCGCCGCCGGGGCTGTGACCATCGGGATCACCAGCTACCTGCGCTCCCCGTTCACCGAGCTCTGCCGCCACACGGTCGTCGCTGGCGCCACCGAACGACACGGCCTGGAGGCCACCGCCAGCCGCCTAGTCCACCTCACCGTGATCGACGTGATCATCGCGCTCCTCGCCGATCTCGACCCCGCTACGACGACACACACCCAACGGATCTACGCAGACGCCGTCGCCGAGCATCGAGTCTGAGTCCGACAGGCGGACCGGAGTATCCAGCTGCGACTGGCCGGGGTTGGTCGGTGGCCGGGGTCCGCGCGGCGTCGGGGGCCTCAACGACACATACCGCCGACGACGGCGATCCAGCTCGGCGAGCCCGTCACCAAGCCTCGATCTCGGTCATATCGGGCTTCTCCTCGAATGCGGCCCAGCGGGGGGCCGGGGTGCGCGGTGACCGTGGAGGTGTTTGTAGCAGGGGCTCCTCAGCCCTGGCAGCATGGGCCGATGCCGATCCCCTCAGGCCTTCACCGTCGCCGTGGCGATCTCGAGCAGGTCCGGTTCCGCGGGGGCCGTCTCTCCGGTGCACTGCTGGAGCTGCCCGCGGAGCTGGTGGCCACGGCGAGCACACGGTTGGTGGTCACCGCGGGCGGCAGGGTCTTCGACCGGACGCTCGGCCGTGACGTGGCAGAAGCGCGGGTGGTCGAGCTGCCGCACGCGATGCGTAGCTGAGCCAGGCCACCAGAGCCGCTGGCAGGGCTGCTCAGCAGGTGTTCCTCAGCCGGGTGGCCTCCGGAATCTGCGGCGAGGGCTGCGACTACCGGGCCGCCAGCCGCGCCTGCTCGAGGGCCCCGGCCGGGGCCCGACGGTCACACACCGTCCGTACCGGTCACGGCGGTCGTGGTGGAGCGAGACCCCGCCAATGCACGCTGGCCAACCACGGCGTTCGTCCTTGTCTCTGCGGCGGCCGTTCTGCTGTCGTGCGCCTACCCCTCGCCGGTGCCCAGGCTGCGTCTGTTGGGAGCTGGTCGCTCCATAAGCGACTCGGGCGCCGGTCCGAAGCCGATCTTCCCGTAGAGCCCGTGCCCGTCCTTCGTATGCAGCAGCCATCTCATCTGTGTGGACGCGGGATCATCGACGAGCTCGGAGACGAGTGCGATGCCCAGGCCACGCCCCCGGTGGTCGGCGAGGACGTAGACGTCGGCCAGGTAGCCGAACGCGACACCGTCCGACACTGCTCGGGCGAAGCCGACTTGGGCACCTGTTGGGGTGTAGAGCCCGACGCATCGCCAGGAACAGCGGATCTGCTCGGCCACGTGGTCTGGGCTGCGCCAGCGGTGCCAATAGGCTTCGGTCAGGAGGTAGCCGCAGATTGCGACAAGATCGAGGCGTGCCGGGTCGTCGTCGAGTTCATAGCCGTCTGGTGTGGTCCTCCTCAACTGCTGTTCTCCTTCGACGGAGAGTCCTGAAGCGATGGCCTGTGGACACCGAGTGTGAGCGCGACCACCACCACGACTCCGACGCACCCGGCACCGGCGATCACGGTGGACGGCGGGACCACCTCACCCAGTCCGCCCCAGGTCACGGCGGCAACGCCCTGGACCCCGAGGAGGAAGACGTACTGGTAAGCCAGCGCGCGACGCAGCAACCGGGGTGGTGTGCGTTCCGCGAGAAGCGAGTCAAGTCCCGCGTTGTAGGCCAGGCCGAGGCCGGACAAGAACATCAGAGTCACAGCGACGGGCAGCGGGGGCTCCAGGACGAAGAAGACCAACGGTGCACAGAGCAATACGGCTCCTGGCAACACGAGCTGGCGCTGCAGCGATGTCGGGACGAGCCGGGTGGCGACAAGGTCGGACACCACCATGCCTCCGGCACTCGCCGAGAGGAACAGCGCGAGGTCCCGCTCGGGACGACCGAGCCCGACGACATAGGGCGCGGCCAACGCTTCCGAGGCGATCGCGAACGATGGTGTGAGCCAACCGATCAGCAGCAGCCGCCGTGTCGCGGAGTGCCGCCACACCTCACGGAGCGATCCGGAGCTGTCCTCCACCGATCGCGACGTCGTGCCGTCCCAGCCGCGATCTTTGGTCCCGAACCGCAGCAGCAGCCCCGCGGCCGCGAACGAGACGGCGTTGGCCAAGAGCGCCCCCCGGGGTTGCAAGAACAAGAGCAACGCACCTCCGAGGAGGTAGCCGACGACCAGCGACGACTGCGAGATCAGGCGGATCACGCCGCGGCCGAGTACGAACAACGGCCCGTCACCGAGCAAGTCGGGTAGCACCGCGGAGCGGATCCCGACAACGACCGGGGCCAACGTGCCGACCAGGAACATTACGGTAAGGATCAGCCAAGCGGGCAGGCCCGGGATAGCGAGAAGGCCCACCAGGACGGCGCTGATGCCGTTGCAGAACACCGCCAACGGGCGCGGCCGGAACCGATTCATCAGTCCCGGCACCACCACACCTCCGAAGAGGTGAGGAAGGAAGATCAGGCTGAACCCGACGGCGGCCAGCAGTGGCGAGGACGTCTGCTCGAACACAAGGACTGTGACCGCCAGACCACCGACGGCATCACCGAGCATGGAGACGGCATGAGCTGTCCCGATGCTGCGAAACTCCCCGACGCCGAGCAAATCCCGGTAGGTTGCTCGGTGGGTCCTCCCGGCATCGTGGGTCACGGCGTACGGAGCCGTAGGCGCCGCTCGGCTCCGTACCAGTCCGTCATCTCCTGTCCTGCAGCGGCGAGCTGCTCGGCCATGTCGGAGACCGCCTTTTCGATCTCCTGCATCTCCTCAGGGCTCACGTAGTCGATCCGATCGAACAGATCCGCGCTGATGTCGTCGTGGGACTCACCCTCGTTCACATCGGAGTGCTGTGCGATCGGAGCGATAAAACCGTCGGGCAGGTTTAGGCGCTTGCAGTTCTTGACGAACGATTCGTTGAACTCTGGTTGCGGTTCCTCAAGAACGAACAAGACCGCCTTCAGTCCGAGTTGAAATGTTGCCGCGAGGACACCCAGAGACGACATCATGGCGAAGGTCGATGGCAACGGTAGCGGCGCCGATGTCACAGGATCGATGCCGACCGTGGACAGCGACCGAATGAGCATCCGGTCATGGTTCATCTCAGATTGGTAGAACTCTCGGAGCAACATCATGCTCTTGTGGTCGTCGGCTTGCGCCAGTGCGGGCGCCAGGACTCGCGGGCAGTGGGCCACAACATGGTAGTACTCGATCGCATATCCGATCAGCTCAGCCCGGGTAGCGGTTCCCTGGAACAGGCGTTCGGACAGTTGGCGTGGATAGAACTCGCCTGCCGTAGCCATGGTGGTCAGGTAGCGGCGTCGTGCCCGCCGGTAGGCCTGCCCGCCGGTGAACCCGCTCGGCGCTGCACCGGGGGCGTCGGTGAGCAGTCCCTGGGCATCTAGCTGGCCGAGGATGGTTTCGACCTCGAGGTCGCGGTACTGCGACTCAAGCTCTTCGCGGCTCGGGCCACCAAGGCGTAGTGCGGACAGCAGGTCGCGAGCCCGATCGGCGGTGGCGTCGTCGAGCTCGATCAGGCAACCTCCGCCGCGATAGGTTAGATCGACCTGACGCGGCTCCATGTGAAGCGCTACGCCCGGGCGGAAGACCGGACGTCGTGGAAGCGAGGCCGTCATGTCGTCACCTTTCCGGCGTCGTGCTGGACTGTCCGTAGCAGGGGCCGCTCGGGGACTGACCAGTACCTCCAGATCTCGTTGTAGAAGTTGCGGGGGTCCTGACCCCGTTCCGTGGACACGTTGATCCCCGCACGGTCGGGGAAAGCGAGATGATGTCTGACCATGGCCCGCAAGAACTACTCCGACGAGTTCCGTCGGCAGGCCGTCGAGTTGTACGAGTCCACGCCCGGGGCGACGGTGAAGGGCATCGCCGCTGACCTGGGGATTGAGCGCACGACGCTGCGCTTGTGGCTCGACCGGCACGGCAGCGGCACCCGCACCACCGCGGACGGCACCACGACCCGAGACCCGCGATCGGGCCGTGACCGGACACCGAACCGCGCGGCGGCCCCGGGCCGCGATGAGACACCCGAGCAGCGCCTGGCCCGTCTCGAGGCCGAGAACAAGGCGTTGCGGGCGGAGAAGACCAAGCTCGAGACCGAGCGGGAGATCCTCCGCCAGGCGGCCAAGTATTTCGCCGGGGAGACGCGCTGGTGACCCGCTTCCAGTTCGTCGCCGACCACCGTGAGACCACCTCCAGGCCCCGTGCGGGCTGGACGGTGAAGCGGCTGTGCGCCCTGCTCGATGTGCGGCGCTCCTCGTTCTACGCCTGGCTCGCGGCTGCGCCCGCGCGGGCGCAACGCGAAGCGGCCGACATCGCCCTGGCCGAGCGGATCCGTGTCGTGCACGAGGGCGACCGCACCTGCGGACGGCCACGGATCACCGCTGAGCTCAACGACGGGGTCGCACCCGAGCAGCGGGTGAACCACAAGCGCGTCGCCCGCGTCATGCGCGAGTACGGCATCACCGGCTACCGCCGACGCCGCCGGGTGCGCACCACCATCCCCGAGCCCGCCCAGAGCCCGGTGCCCGACCTGCTCGGACGCGACTTCACCGCCGCCGCCCCGAACACCGTCTACGTCGGTGACATCACCTACCTGCCGCTGGCCGACGGGCGCAATCTCTACCTGGCCACCGTGATCGACTGCTACTCCCGGCGGCTGGCCGGGTGGGCCTTGGCCGACCACATGCGCACCGAGCTCGTCGCCGACGCTCTGCGCGCAGCGTCCGCGGACCGCGCAAGCCTTGCCGGGGCGATCTTCCACTCCGACCACGGCTCGACCTACACCAGCCGCGCCTACGCCGAGCTCTGTGACCGGCTCGGCGTCCGCCAGTCCATGGGCGCGGTCGGGTCCAGCGCCGACAACGCCCTGGCCGAGTCGTTCAACGCCACCCTGAAACGGGAAGTGTTGCAGGACAACCCGTTCTGGCCCGACGAAATGACCTGCCGCCGAGAACTGTTCCGATGGATGACCCGCTACAACACCCGACGGCGACACTCCTACTGCCGCTACCAGACCCCGAACAACTACGAGGCGAGCTACGCAACTACCGTCCCAGCAGCCGCGTAATCCACCCCGTGTCCACTATCCGGGGTCAAGGCCCCGGTACAGCTCGTTGAACAGCGAGCACTGCCCACGCATCCGAGCTTCCGTTGCCGCTGTGACGGCCGGTAGCACGTCGAACAACTCACGGCTGACGCTTCCGTGCCCGTGACCGGCGTTGATTCGGGCGTGTTCACGCAGTGGACCGACGAAATCCTCATCGAGCCCGGCCTCGGTGCAGGCGTCCAGGAAGCTGTCGGATCCCTCCTCACCGTGGGCGGGTCCGCCCTCGAGCACGCTGATCGTCGCGAGGAAGAAGACAGGATCGGTTCTTGCCCACCATGCGAGGCTGTTGACGAGTGCTGTGGTGGAGGGCAGGGGGCGACTAGATCGCATGTCCTCTGGCGTGATCCCCAGTGGCGTGAATGCCTTCAACACGATGTCGTCGTGCCGGTGTTCCTCGATGTAGAAGTCGTTCAGCATCGCCCGAACATGGTGGTCCCCAGGGAAGGACAGGACGGCGGAGTCGAACAGGTGCTCCCGATACAGGAAGTGCCAGTTCTCGATGGCCATTCCGTAGTAGACGTTCACTGGCACAAGCGTCGGGCGCTCGGTGAGCTCTCGCCAGAAGGTCGTTGTCTCGACCTGTTCGGCGAAGCCGCGGTTCAGTTCGTCTTCGATCTCGAACAGGACATCGATTGCCGGACGGGCAGCGGGGCTGATGTTGTCGTCGAGGAACCCAGAGGCGTCGAGCTGACTCAAGATGTCCGTCACTTCGTCGCTGCTGAAGCCGGCGGAGGAGCGGAGCTGTTCGACGTCACGTGTGCCGTCCAGAGCTCCAAGCAACGCCATGAGCTGGGCGGGGTCGGGATGCTCGACAGTGAACTCGGTATGGCCGAGGCTCAGCTCAATTCGGTGGTCACTGATCCTGGGTGGGGGGCCAGCGAGGACCGGGAAGCTCGGCAGATGGGGGGCCATGTGTTCCTCCCGCGTGGGTCGGTGGATCGAACTCGGGAGCTGGGCTTCCGGGGCGGGGGCTGAGCCCGCCCCGGAAGCCACGACCTGCATCAGAGATGCACGGCGACTGCGACGATGACCTTCTTCTTCGGCTTGATCGTCATGTGGCTCACCTCCTCACCTGTTCGGTTCCGGTTCGACGACGACATCGGTCGATGCCGCCTGCTCGGTCCGGCGAGTGGCAAGAGCAGCGCCAACGAAGATCAAGGCGATCCCGAAGACAGTGCGGACACCGATCTGCTCGTCGAGCAGCAGCGCGCCGGCCGCCACTGCGACGATCGGGGCGACGTAGGTGATGAGGGCTGCCCGGGTGGCGTCGGCATGAGCGATCAGGGTGAAGAACGTCCAGAAGCCTCCGGCCGTACAGGCGAGGCCGAGCGCAGCGACGGCACCGAAACCGGTCCAGGTCGGCGCCGGGAGTGGTTCGACACTGACGGCGATCGCTATCAAGACCGGCGCCGCGAGAAGAATCATGGACGAGACGACTCGCAACGGTGGGACGTCGGAGAACCAGCGTCCGACCAGCACCGCTCCGAGTGCGTACGACGCCGAGGCGACGAGCACGAGAGCGGCGCCGGGGCCGGAACCGTCGACGCCGAGGAGCACAACCACTCCGCCGAATCCCACTGCCACTCCGAGTACTGCAGCCGCGCTCGTCGGGGCCCTCCGGCTCAGCACCATAATGATGAGCAGAACGAAGATTGGCTCGGTTGCAATGATGATCCCGGACAGTCCCGAGGACACCGTCAACCCGCCCAGTGAGATCATGCTGAACGGGATAACCACCTCGACTACAGCCAGTACGGCGATCCGCCCGAATCGGAGTCGGATCAGCTGGCGAGTATTGCTGGACAGCGCCATCGGAAGCAGTACAACCGCAGCGAGAACGACCCGTCCCGCGGCTGTCGTTATCGGGCCGATTCCTTCTCGGAGCGCGATTTCAATGAAAAGGTACGGGACGCCCCACAGTACGGAGACGCCGCCGAAGAGTAGCCAGGTCCGAGCGTTCATCCTGAGTTAGCATAAGTTCGACAGTTGGGCTCGTGACATAGCTCTTGTGAGGCTACAAGCACAAAACACCTGTCACATGGTCGCGCTCTGAGGCATCATGCTTCACATGAGCGATCTGGATGACGTCGATCGTCAGCTGCTGATGCTTCTACAGGACGACGCGCGCCGTGGGTTCCGCGAGCTGGGACGCATCATCGAGATGAGCCCACCGGCTGTGGCGGCTCGAGTGCGGCGACTGGAGAGGCTCGGCGTGATCAACGGATACAGTGCCCGTGTCGACCCAACGGCGGTCGGCTTCTCCACCCAGGCGTTCATCGTCGTGACAACGTCGGGCCGTGCTCAGTCCCTGAATGTCGTCCGGTTAGCGCGGAACGAGCCTACGATCATCGAGGACCATCGGGTCACCGGGAGTGAGGACCACTTCCTCCGGGTAGTCGCTGAAGACCTCGGCTCCCTGGAGCCGCTCATCGACCAGCTCAACGAGCTCGGCAAACCGGCGACGTCGCTAGTGTTGTCCTCACCCAAGCCGTGGTCCCCGGTCCCCTCCCCGCGGTCGTAGGCGAGTCTGCACGGCTGGGCTACCGACTGGCGGATAGCGTATCGAGTAGCGACGTCACATGCTCACCCGTCGCCGTGGCTCCGACCAACCCGATGCGTGCGGCGGAGGGCAGTGGTTCGAGCCCGCCGGCCACCATGATGCCCCCGCGCGCTGCGCGAGCGACGAGCTCCCCGGCGCCGGAACCGGTCACTACGGTGATCATGGTGGCAGCGGTGTTTTCGGGCGCGAACGTCTCGAAACCGAGGTCACGCAGTCCGCCGCGAAGCTGCGCGGCGAGTCGACACCGACCGTCGACCCAACTCTCGATGCCGGTGGTTGTGATGCGGCCGACGGACTCGGCCAGAGCACGGACAACAGCCGTCGGCATCGTCACAGGGTGGGGTTCCCAGAGATCCTCGGCCCTGGCTCGCGCCCACCTGCCCAGGTCGAAGTACCAGGACCGGGGACGGGCACGTGCGGCACGCTCGGCCCCGAGGTCGTCGAAGGCGACCACGGCTAGCCCGGGTGGGCCGCCGAGACCCTTCTGCGATGCGCTGACGAACGCGTCGATCCCGTCCGCCCGAAGCTGCACAAGTTCGCTACCGGCCGAGGCCACGCCGTCCACGACCACGATCAGGCCACGTGCCCGCGCACGCTGGGCCATCTCTCGGATGGGGTGCCGGATTCCGGTGGTCGATTCGACGTGTACACAAGCGAGGCCATCTGCCCCGGATAGGTGCCGGTCCAGCTCGTCGACGTCCACCGGTTGTCCGAGATCTTGTTCGACGACCCGCACCCGCAGGTCGAGGGCGGCAGCGATCTCAGCGAGCCTTGCACCGAAGAACCCCGTGTCCGGGACCACGACCGTCTGTCCCGGTTCCAACTGGTTCCGGAGCGCTGCCTCGAGCCCCGCGGATCCGCTCCCCGGCAGGATGTAGGCGCTGTGCGCATCGAGCAGAGTGCCCAAATTGTCAAGGAACCCCGAGTAGAAGGCCGACCATTCCTCGCCGTAGTGCGCCCGGGTCTGCTCGGCGAGCCTCCCCAGGTCGTCAGGGTGCAGTGCGCAAGGCCCGGGGATCATCAGAATGGGCTCCGAACGATCTCCGAGGGTCGTCGGCTTCGCTACCGGGAGGGGAGCACGCACGACAACTTCCGTCCGTCCAGCACGGCGGTATCGACCGGCCGTTGCAGCGCGGTTTCGATGCGATCCTTCAGGTCGACGGAGACCTGCTCGGCCACATCCGAACCGACATCAGCCAGGACCTCGGCCACGATGACCGCATCGGTGGTGTCCCCGACGATCAGTGACGCGCCGGCCTGGCGCCACACGAACTGCCGGGTCTGGACGCCCTCATCGTCGAGGTAGGCGATCTCGCCCGCCCCGACCTGGATCGCGGCGCCGTCTGTACCCAGCTCACGGAAGGTCTCCCCGCCCCGCGTGCGGGCAAGGCGGAAGTCGCCCCGGAGCCGGCCCAGGTCGAAACCACCAACGGGCACCAAGTGGTCAAGTGACACGCTGTGGATCAGGTCCGTCAGTGGATTGATCACGAGCGGCTCCGAAGACTTGAAGGCTCGCCGCACCATCGCCTCGATCGACACCGGGTACTTCTTGGGGTTGATCCCGGCCTCGCGCAGAGCCGTACGCCACAGTCCTACCCGCGGAACACTTTGCGAGTTGGGGTACTCGTCGGACAGCTTTTGTACCGCCGTCCATGATGACTCGAGCTGCTCTCGACTAGCGTCGTTGCCGCCCGAGTTCTTCATGTCGGTCACGGTGACGACTGCGATCTGCATCCCGGGGAAGCTGTCGAAAATCGACTCGTCAACGACAAATCTGCGCGAGGGCAAATTCGATCCCTTCTTCGATTCTTCGGTACTACCGCGCTACTTCAGTGGGCTTCGACATGTCGGATGCCGCCTTGTCTGCGTACATAGTCAGAAGGCCCCAGAGCTGGTCGATGTCCGATTCCTCGGTCTGGATGTTGCCGATCGACACGCGGAGGCTGACTCCGTCGTCCAACGTCGTCTTCGACAGGTAGGTCGACCCCGAGCAGTTCGCATCCCGCAGGACCCGCAGGTTGAGCTCATCAAGAACCGCGCGGAGACCTTCTCTTGTCGGCGATGCGGACTCCACGCCATCCCGAGGGGTGTAGCGGAGGCAAACGAGTGGCAGCGGGGAGGCGTTGGTCCGCGTCCAGTCCGGGTGGGCGTCCACCGCGGTGCGCAGGCGGGTGGCGATCTGATCGAGCTGGCTCAGACCGGCCACGAGACCAGTGCGGCCGAAGCATCGGATGACCCACCACAGCTTGAGGGCCCGGAACGAGCGGCCCAGCTGGAGGGATCGGTCCATGTAGTCGACCGATCCGTCCCCGGCGTCGGTGGCCAGGTAATCCGGCACAACCCGGAACGCACGGGCGAGCGCATCCCGCCGGCGGCAGAGCAGAACACCGCATTCCATCGGGACGAACAGGGTCTTATGCGGGTTCACGACCAGCGAATCAGCAGCGGCCAGCGAGGGCAGCGAATCCCGTAGCCGCGGCACCAACCGCCACAAGCCGCCATATGCCGCGTCGACGTGCAGCCATACCCCGTGCCGCCTGCACACATCGGCGACCGCCGGGACAGGGTCCGAGATCGCGGTGGGTGTGGTGCCATCCGTCGCAACGACCGCCAGCGGACGACGCCCAGCCCGCTGGTCGTCGCGTAGTGCCTCGTCGAGCGCCTCAGGCACCATGGCCAGAGAGTCGTCGTGTGCGACCCGCACGACGTTGTCCAGTCCTATGCCGAGGGTGACGGCGGCCTTCTCGATCGAGCTGTGGGTCTGGGCCGTGGTGTAGATCCGCAGCGCTGGTAGGTCGGTACGACCCGCCATACCTCGCGTGCGGATGCTGAGGTCGTCGAGGGCTTCCCGTGCCGCGGCCAACGCGTAGAGCGTGCCGAGAGAGGCACCGTTCACCAGCACGCCCTCAGCGTCGAGCGGATAGCCGACCATCTCCGCTATCCACTCAAGCACAATCTCCTCCACCGCGGAGGCAGCGGGGCTCGACGACCACAACATGCTGTTGACGTTCAGGGCCGAGGTGATCAGGTCTGCGACGACCCCAGGACCTGAACCGCCCCGGCGTGTCCGGAGAGCTATCGGGTTGAGTGCTCTGACTCGGGCTGGCCGATGTGTTGACGGTAGTGCGCGGCCTCCAGCTCGGCCGGGGGCAGGTCCGCGGCAGCGGAGTGCAGCCGTCGGTGGTTGAACCAGTCGACGTACTCGAGGGTGGCGATCTCGACCTGCTCGACCGTGCGCCACGGACCTCTCGGCTTGATCAGCTCGGTCTTGAACAGCCCGATCGTCGACTCCGCCAACGCGTTGTCATACGCGTCGCCCACCGACCCGACCGAGGGCGCCGCGCCGGCCGCGGCGAGTCGTTCGGTGTAGGCGATGGACCGATATTGCGACCCCGCATCCGAGTGTGCGACCAGCCCGGACAGGTCCTTATGGCCCTGTCGGGCGCGAGTCCATACCGCGTGTTCGAGGGCATCGAGCACCAGCTCGGTACGCATCGACGTGGCCGCGCGCCAGCCCAGGATCCGCCGCGAACAGGCATCGATGACGAAGGCGACGTAGACCATCCCCGACCACGTCGGCACGTAGGTGAAGTCAGTAACCCAGAGCTGGTCCGGGGCCGGCCGGTCGAACCGGCGCTCGACCAGGTCACCGGCCCGCGGCCCACCACCGTCGATCGTGGTGCGGACCCGGCGTCCGCGGCGGACCCCGGCCAGCCCCGCCGCGCGCATCAGCCGCTCGACCGTGCATCGGGCGACGTCGATGCCCTCGCGGCCCAGCTGGATCCAGACCTTCCGAGCGCCGTAGACGCCATAGTTCTCGGCATACACCCTGCTGATCTGAGCGGTCAGTTCCTCGTCACGCACCTGCTGTCTGCTCGGGGCCCTCAACGCCGCGGCGCGGGCGGCGTAGTAGGTCGACGGGGCGATCGCCACGCCCAGCTCGGCGAGCTGGGCGCAGATCGACGCGACACCCCACCGTCGTCCCACCGTGGAGCGGGCGGCGTGCTGGTCGATGAACCTCACCAACGCTTGTGTGGCCGGTCGATCTCGGCCGCGAAGAAAGCCGAAGCAGCCTTGAGGATCTCGTTGGCCCGCTTGAGCTCCGCGACCTCCCGGCGCAGCCGCTTGACCTCCTCGGACTCCTCAGTGGTGGTGCCCGGCCGGACACCACCGTCGATCTCGGCTTGACGGACCCACTTGCGCACCGTCTCCCCGGTGCCGACCCCGAGCTTGGTGGCGACGGCGTTCATCGCCGCCCACGGCGAGTCGTAGTCCGACTCGACCTCGGCGACCATGCGCACCGCCCGCTCACGCAACTCCGGCGGATACGGCGGCTGGGAACGACGTGTCATGACTCCATCTCCTCAGAAGATCAAGTCTCCCGACACGCCGGGGCGGTTCAACCTGACGACGAGTTGCTGAAGTAGCCGTGGAACGACGGATGGTGCCAGTGCATGAGCTGCGGAACGACCGACTCCATCGTGTCCTGCAGGACCCACTCGAACGGCTCCCCGTCGACCGGGATCGCGCGTGACAAGGCATCCCGCACTTCGTCCGCGCTAGCGTCCGACGAGACTGGACGGGAACGCACACCTGCGATCAGCCCCCGGATCTCGGCGAGTGCGAGGCGTCCGTTCCTCTCGTACTCATCGGGTGCCCAGTCGTGGAAGGCGCCTTGCTCAGACATGGGCCGCATCGTCCTGGAACAGGCCATGGACCGCTTGGTCGTGGGACACCGGCCGGTTGTCCCACTCCCAGCCGCCGGACACGCTCAGTGTCGCGCCAGAGACGTACCGGCCCGCTCGGAGGCCACGTAAGCGACCGCATCCGCGACCTCCTCTGGCGTACCCAGACGCCCAGCGGGGACCCGGACCTTCATCCACTCCGCTTGCTCAGGCGGGAGGAAACCGTTGTCGATCAGCCCGGGCGCCACGCAGTTCACGGTGATTCCGAACTGTGCTTCTTCCGCGGCCAAGCAACGGGTCAGCACGGTGATCCCGGTCTTCGCGACGGCGTAGGCAGGGATGTTCGGTGCACCACGTATCTCAAGAGCCGGGGATAGTCCGATGAAGACGATTCTTCCGTAGCCAGCCTGTCGCATGCCGGGCAGCGCCCGACGGGAGACGAAGAAGGCAGAGTTGAGATTGCTGTCGATCAGTCGCCGCCACCGGGCGTCGCTGGTGTCGCGGACCGCGCTCAGACTGAACTCGCCGACGTTGTTCACGACGATGGACGGAGTGGCACCGAACTCGGTGGAGATGCGTGTGAAGAGGCCGTCGACCTCTACGGTGTCGGTGACGTCGGCCTGTATCGCCGTCGCTCGGCAGCCTTCGGCACGGAGCGCAGCTGCCGTGCCGGACGCGGCCTCCTCATCCTGAGCGAAGTTGACGACAGTCTCTGCTCCGTCCCGGGCCAACCGCTCCGCGATGGCGCGGCCGATCCCTTTGCCGGCTCCAGTCACGAGGGCGATCGGCCGAGCCCGCGGGTCCTCCGGATCAGTGGGCATGATCATCGTGATCGACCTCGACGGCGAGCTCGTCGTAGTACGAGATCTCGCGGTTCGCGGCACAGTACTTCCCATAGAAGTCAGCCAGTAGCGGCTCCTCACTCTCCCGCAGCTGCAGATGATCCTCGATGCTGCGCCAGGGGTAGATCATGAGAAACTCGTTGCTGGCATCGTGGCTACGGAAGAACTGCGCGTGGCCAGACCAGGCGGGGTCGGCGTGCGCGGGCGGACCGACAAGGTCGTCCATCTCTTGCATGACTTCCAGCCCGCGGTCGGCGACCTCTGGCCGGAGGTGCCACCTCTCGATGACAGTGATCATGGAGCTCCTTCGGGTCGCTCGGGATCTGATTCGTCCTCCGCCGGCGATTCTGATGCGAAGTAGTCCTTCAGCAGCGAGCCACCATCTGGGACGAACTTGTCGCAGACGAGCATGTGATGGCGTCGGTTCCGGGACTGCGCGGCCCACAGGTGCTGCGCCGCGTCGCGGACCTCCTGCGGAACGGGCTCCTGTCCTGGGTGCCGCAGCACGTCCTTGACTGCCACGCGCGTCTGCCGCATAAGGTCGAGCATCACCGCGTGGTCGTCGTTCTGTTCTCCGGAGAAGCCGGGACTCAAGAACGGCGGCGACATCGACGGTCGGATCAACGACTCGTATTCTCGGGGGTCGAAATCCGCCGCATACTTCATGCTCGCCGTGGCTGCGTCATACAGCACCGTGAGTCGGCGAAAGGTGGCCACTAGATCCTCCCACCGATGGCTTCTCAAGTGCTCTTGAGCTTGCGGGAGCTCGGTGTTCATGGCGAGGAGGTACAGATGAAACGCGTGGTGGCCAAGTTTCCAGCGTCGGACGGCTTGACGTTGCCGATCGGTGAGTGTCGGCGTCGTCATACGTGCTCTCTTCCATCCGTTTGCGGCGGCCGTTTCGAATGCGTAGTGAGCCAGCGGTGCATTGTAATGTCCTGCACTGTGACGAGGCCGGCCAGTATCGCTCGCTTGTCGCTCTCGTCGAGGCCGGTGCACTCAAGGTCGTCGGTGATCCTCGCGTTGATATCGAGGCAGCTTCTCGTCCACTCTGCGAGGTCCACCTCGTCTCGCGCGAGCCGGAAGTATCGGTCGTATTCGCCGGGTGACGCCGTCCCGCTCCTTGGGTCGGGAATTCTGTGGTTCGCCGGAACAGATATCGGCGCGATCAGACCGTGGTCGACCTCCGAGCTCTGGTTCTCGTTCAAATCCAAGTCCTCTCCCGTGCGGGGGCGAGATCATGATGACGACGAATCGATCAGGAGCTTCGCTGCATTGCGGCCAGGCACGCCGAAGACCCCACCTCCGGGGCGTGTTCCGGAGCCACACAGATAGAGGTTTCGAATCGGTGTCGTGTAGTCCGCATAACCATGAACAGGTCGAGAGAAGAAGAGATCTGCCGGAGACATGGCCGAGTGGTACAGGTTTCCGCCGCTTAGCCCAAGTGAGTGCTCCAAGTCCGGAGGAGCGAGGAAGACGCGATCGGCGACGGAGTCGGTGAGTCCGGGAAGGTGGTCCTCGACGACCTTCAGCACCGTGTCCGCGAAGTCCGGCCCCGTGTCGCTCCAGCTTCCCTCGGCGAGGTCGTAGGGCGTGTACTGGATGTACATGCTCATCAGATGCTTGCCGGGCGGCGCGAGGCTCGGATCCAGGACCGTAGGCGTCGTGCACTCGATGTGGGGGCTGCTCGACGGCCGTCCAGCCCGAGCGTCCTCGTAGGCGGCATCGAGATAGTCAAGAGTCGGTGCGATCAGCAGAGTCCCACGATACGGCCCTGCTACCGCCTCTTCCTGCGAGAACCCCCTGATGGGCGGGAGGCGATCGAGGGCCAGATGAAGCTTCGCCGCGATGCCGCGGAAGTCGAGCTGGGCGACTGCGTGCCGGTATGCGGACGGCAGCCCTGAGCCGTCCTTCAGAAGCGAGACCGTACGCCGGGGGTCGGCTCCAGAGACCACACTGTGGGCGCGGACGATCGTGCCATCCTCGAGGCAGATCCCGGCTGCCTTCCCGTCGTCGACGACGATTTCAGTGACCAGGGCCCCGGTCAGGACGGTTGCCCCACAGGACTCCGCCGAGTGTCGTAGTGCTGTCGTGAGCCCGCCCATTCCCCCGCGGACATGCCCCCACGCTGGCCGTCCCTGCTCGGTGGACCCGGCGTGGTGGTACAGCATCAGATAGGCTGTACCCGGAGTGGAGGGCCCAGCGGCGACCCCCGTGACGCCATCGATAGCGAGCGGAGCCTTTACCGCCTCTGACTCGAACCAGGAATCGAGATGGTTACGGGCACTATCGAACATCACCGAGAACAAAGTCCGTAGGTCAGAGTCCGACAAGTCCACGGCGCGCTGCAGGATACGTCGGAGCTGCTCCGGGTTCGATGCCACAGGTTCCCGCGAGGGTCCCATGAACAGCGACTTCACCTTACGCCACAGCCGGTGCATCGTGTCGCCGTATTCGGCGTATCGCGCGGCGTCGCGACCCGAGAACTTTGCGATCTCGGCAGCATCGGACTCCGGGTCGCGACCCAGCATTAGATGGGATCCATCGGGTAGCAGCGACGTAACCGAGGGAGCGCGGGGCACAACGGCTAGCCCATGACTTGGGAGATTGAGGTCCTCGATAATCGATTGCTGGAAGAGCGACGTCACAAGGCTCGCGGTCGAGAACTGGTAGCCGGTCACCAGCTCCTCTGAGACGCATGCACCACCTACGGTCGAGCGCCGCTCCACGATAGCGACCTTCTGACCGGCTCTGGCCAGATACGCAGCGCAAACTAGCGCGTTGTGACCTGCTCCGACGATGACCGTGTCGAAATACTCAGTGCTCACCTGATCTGCTATCCGGATTCGGGGGTTGGGCAATGACGAGACTGTCGGGGATGGGGAACCGAACGAAAGACGTCTGTGCTCTCGGACGTTCCCGATCGTGTGATTGACACGGTAGCGATCTATGCGCGCTAAGTGAAGGTCTCATGACACAGCAAGCAAGGACTCCGTCCTTTCACATGAAAAGCGATCTACCCTTGTAGCTTTACGAAAGATAATTGGCTGTCACCTTGCTGTGGTGACGAGCTGTCTTGCCCAGCCTACGAGAGGACGGAGCGGTCGAAGCCCCGCCGCGTGGGCGGTACTCCAGGCCGCGGGCTGACCATCGATCAGCGTGCGGGCCGGTGCGACGGCTCTGTCGGGCATGGTCCTGGCCAGCCCAGGCGTGGCGGGGCCGCTCGACTTCACCCGCCCCATCGGGGTCATGATCAGGGGTGTGCTCCACATCGTGCTCCGAGGAGGACAGGCCCTGCCATCATCTTGCGCACCTACAGCGACGCCCTGCCCTTGGGCAGCGTGCTGGTCGTGGCCCAGTCCAGCTCCGACTACCCCGAGCCTGGTCGACGTCGCCCAACGGCCGCCAGGCCAGTACAACGCCGAGCCACGCGGCGGTTACGCCGCCATCGCCCGCCCGCAGGGGTGAGAGGCCGCCCGGTGACCGCGTACCGGACTTGGACGACGCGCCCGGTTGAGACGGCCACCGGTTCAGCGGGCACACCGTTCCAGCCCGGTCCGGCTGTCACCCCACGCGTCGGGCCCCTGGCCCCGGCCGACACCGCACAACACAGGGGTGGGCGCTGAGCCGGCCCTCCGAATCTCCCCGGGGAGAGTACGGCGACCGGCACCGTGATCAACCGGCGCTGGCCGGCCAGACCTGCCAGCCGTCGCCCTCACCAGTCGCGTCCGGCTCCATCAGGTAGCCAGCCATCCGCAGCACCTCGAAATAACGCAGATCGGAACCTTCACCGCCCTGGCCACCGGCGTGAGCCAGGAGCAGCGGCCCCTCCCCCGGATCCTCGACCACGAATCCTGCCTGCTCCTCACCGAACTCGGAGAAGCCGTTGCTGCGCAGCAGCAGCCGCAGCTCCTCGGCCTGTCGATCCCGGGCGGTCACCACCGGGCGCCCTCCGGCTCCGAACGTCATGCCCTCATCGCTCACGGTCGGCACCATAGGACCGGACCCCGACAACCGAACCAACTCGGTAGGGCCGGCAATCAGGCTCGGTTGAGCCTGTCCAGGATCTGGGTGAGTAGCGACTGGGTCTGCTCGTTCGACCGTTCCAGCGCGTCGAACCGGGCACCGGTGCGTTGCTCCAACGTGTCGAACCGCGCGCTCTGAGCCTCGAACTGAGCGTTCGTAGTCTCCTTGAGCTGCTCGATCTTCGCGTCCAGGCTGCTGACCCGGCCGTCCAGGGCGTCGACTTTGCCCTCGATCCGCGCGGAGATCTCGTACAGGGCGTCGACGTCGGCGCCCTGCTGGCGCAAACGGCGTTCCACCTCGGGAGACGACATGGCCAGGAGCCTACGACACCCGCCCCCTGCCTGACGGTGAACGGCCCTCCCTGGCCAGCACACGGGCGTCGGGGTGGGTCGGGCGGCTACCGCCCGCGTCGGCCGGCTCCGTGCTCGCTCTTCGCCGCGCGACCGAACTGCAGCACCTGTGCATCGCCGTCGCTTGCGGCGTCGGTGCCATAGCGGGTGAGCGGGTCCTGGTCGAGTGTCCGGTAGAGCAGCTCGAGATCGGTCCGCACCGCATCACCGACCAACGTCGGGGTGTCCTGCTCCTCGCACGGTCCCTCACATCCACAGGCCCGCCACTGATCCGGGCCAGGTTCCAAGCGGCGGGCGAGGTCTTCCAGGACCTCGCGGGTCTGGGCGAGAACTCGCCCCGAGACCTCGACCTCGGCGATCTCAAGCCCTGGGCCGGTGGCCGCGTCGTGCAACGCTATCCCGAGACCAGTGGTCGCCTCGGCCGCCATGTGCGGGTCGAAACGAACCGACGGGTGGTGGCCCGTCGAGCTGGACAGCAGCGACGCCACCGGCCTTGCCGCATCTGCAGGGGCGTCGTTGGAGGGCACACCGGGGCTATCCGCCGCGGCCAACGATGCGGTGTTCACCGCAGCGAAGAACTGGGCCTGCCCGAGCGCAGCGACCAGGCGTCCCACGAACCCCGCCGGGAGTACCGCGTCGGGTACCGCGGCGAGCCGGGCCTCGCCGGCCTCGACGTCGGCACAGAACTGCTCGGCCATCTCCTGGCCCCAGGAGTCGTCGAAGTAGTTGCGCAGGGCTGTGGTCTCGGTGATGCCCATGTGCTGGGCGACCATGTCGATCCGATCCCGCAGACCGTGCTCGATCACCGGCCGCGATACCTCGATCCCACGGGACCGGCACGTCTCGGCGAAGTCGTCGACGAGTCGCTGCAGCTTGTTCGACCGGCGGCCCGTCTGTCCCATGACGACACCTTCCCACCACTTCGGGACTGCCGGGACCAGGCCGGCCGGATGGGTCAGGTACTGGCGGCGTCTTCGCCGATGTCGGCCATGCGTGCGTCGAGGAAGTACTCCCACCAATACTCCGGGCGACTCGGCGGTGCCGGTGTGTCGGCGTCGAGCAGTGCTACCCGAGTGGGGCGGGCACCGTAGCTGGAATCGTGGCCCCGCAGTGGCGGGAACCGGTCGGGGAAGTACCGGGGGCGATCGGCTTCTCGCTCGGTAGTCAGCGCAGGCGGATGCTGGCCGGTGGCGGAGCCGGCCTCGTGGACGGCGTCGTCGTATCGGCGGCGTTCCTCCTCGGTCACGCGGTGCTTGCCCGGGGCGCACTCGCGCCGGTCGATGGCCACCGCGAGGTTGGTGATCGCGGCTGGTAGCCATCGAACGTGCCACTCGGCTACGAGCTCTGGGCGGGTCCCGACGGCGCTGGAGGAGATGTAGAGGGTGCGCAGCCATGCGAGCTCGCGCACCGCGCGCGGGTGCACCGGCCAGCAGTCGGGCAGCTCGAGGCGCGTGAGCTGGTAGTCGTTGTTGAGTACCTCGGAGACGAATCCCGCGAGGGCGTCCCACGCGGCGTGGGTGTCGCCTCGGTCGAGCTGCGACCAGCGCAGCGCCGGGGTCAGCGACAGCGCTTCGTCCTCTGCGTCGTCCGCGCCTGCCGCGGCCGCGGCGGCCTCGACCGCGCCCCCGAGGGCGGCCACACCCTGCTCGACGTCGTCGAGCCTGGGGCTCATGCGGCCGAGGATGTCGGCGATCTCGGCGACGTGACCTGCGGTCTCATCGCTCTGCCGGGTCGTGGTGTCGAGCTGTCGCTGCACCTGGCGCAGCTGCTCACCGACCTCCACCGCCCACGGCCGAGCCGCGCCAGGAGCAGGTCGCTCCCCACCCGACGGCGGGACGGGGCCATCGCTGGTCACGGTGACCGATCTCCTCTCGTCTCAACGACCTAGCAGTGGCTGGTCCGGCGCACCAGTTGCGCCGGACCAGCCAGAACTAGGCGGCCACCTGATCCGCAGCATGCCCGGCGGCACGAACAGCCGCGGTGGGAGCCTGCGTGATGATCGCAGGCGGCGGGCGCAGATCAGACCGCTCCCACACCGGGCTGACACGCACCACCGTCGCGGGGGTCGCGCGATGGATCAGCAGCGCGTGCCACTGCGGGATCGTGCGCACCCGGTCGACCGGGCACACCCGCACCTTCTCGTAGCGCTCCTCGCCATCACCGGTGGGCACCGGCTCGTGCCGGTCCCCGCACAGCACTGAGGCCTTCTCCAAGTCCTCGCGCAGCGACAGCCCACCGAAGATGAGCTTGGCGTTGGTGGCGTTCCAGATCGTCTCGCCACCCTTGGCGCCCCAGCGCTGGGCGAGCTGGGACGGCGACTGCACCGCCCACTCGATGTGCACACCGCGGCCCCCGGCGTCGGCGACCCAGCGGTCCAGCGGCACCGGGGTGATCAACGCAGCCTCATCGAGGAACATGCCCAGCGGCGGATCCAACCGCCCCTTCGGCCGCGACGACGCGACCCGCTTGGCCGTCTCGAAAAGGTGGCCGGTCATCGCCGCCAGCAGCGGCGCGATCGAGGCATGCTCACGATCCGAGCCGACCACGAACAACGACCCACGACTGGCGAGGAGCTGGTCAGCATCAAGCTCCTGACCGCCACCACTACCAGTGACCAGGTCTGCGACCTGCGGATCGGTCATGAACTTCACCGCTTCGGATAAGGTCATGAAGATCGAATCGCGGGTCTTGCGGGCATCGGTGGCCAGGACCTGGCGCAGAGCGTCCAGCGTGCCTTCGGGGACACGCCCGCCAGGATTGCGTCCCAATACGTCCAGCGCTTCACCCGCTCCCCCGCTGCGCGCGTCGCTGGTCGGGGAGAACACCCACCGTGCCACGGTGGTCATATCCCGTCCGGACAGGTCCGCGGCCATCAGCAGCGCGGTGAGCACGCTGACCGACCACTGGTCCCAACGATCACCACCGTCATCGCTGGCCGACACACCGCCCACCATCAACCCGGCCCGCACCGCCGCGACCTGCGCGTCGGCGCAGCCCGACACCGGTGACCACCACACCGACGACCTCAGATCGCCGAGCTGTTCGGGGTTGAACAGCCACACCGGCCCCTGCTCCGCTCGCTTGCCCGCGCAGAAGTTGTACAGGTCGGGCTTGGTCGAAGTCGCCACCAAGGGACCGTCGTGATCGAGGATGTGGTGACCCATCAACGCCGTCTTTCCGGTCTGGGGCGGGGCCACCAGCCCGATCACATCCCGATGCGGCGCGTAGCAGTCGGTACCGATCACCGGTCCGACCACCGAACGACCCAGCCAGGTCCCGCACCGGCGCACCGTCAGCCGCTCCACCAGCCCGGGTGCCAGCGCTCCCCCGGCGTCGGGCCGGCTGACCTTCGCGGTGACGCTGGGGCGGGTCGCCGCCGCGGCGAGGCGCACCGCGTGCGCAGACAGGTGCCGATGCAGGTCCCACCACCCGGCCCACCCCTCGCCGCCGAATCCGGTCCGCACCCGGGCCCGCTCGGTGTGGCCATACGCCGCCCGGCCGGGCGGGATCGCCAGCACCGCCACCCCGACCGCCGTCAGGACAGCACCGGTGACCACGACCATCACATCGGGCAGGACCAGCAGTCCTACCCCCAGCACCAGCCCTGCTGCCGACACCGCGCCAGGCAGGGCCGGGCGCCACAGCAGCAGCGCCGACGCGGCCGCGGCGACCGCGCCGACCACGGTCGCCACGGTCGCCGGACCACACAACAGCACCAGGCCCAGCAGCAGGCAGCAGGCAGCGGCTGCCTGGACCAGGCCCCGGGACAGGGCCCTCGCCGTACGCTCGCCGAGGCCCGCCCACACCGCGGAGGCCACGATCGACCGGACCAGCGGTAGCAGGACCCACCACCACACCCGGCTGACAGCCCGCCGCATCGAGACCAACGCAGCAGCTCCTTGCCTCAAAGGCTCCGGGGAACGGCCCGACGTCGAGTCGTGGTGCTGATCCTCGGCCGTCCCCGCTCGGTCCTGTCCGACCTCGACGGTTGCCGTGGACTCAGGGTCGTGGGCCACGCTGTGCAACTCGGCGGGGTTCATGCGCCCACACCCACCGTCTCGCCACGATCATGCCCGACGAGGACCAGCGCATCGGAACCACCGGACGAGCAGGCGTGCTCCGGGTCGGTAGACATGCCGGAGGGCCGGGGCTGATCGGTAGTGCGCTCACTCTGTCCCATGCCGAGCTGGCGCTCGGCTTCCTCAATATCGCGGCGGCCGGTGCGTGGAGACTGGCCGAAGATCGCGCCGACCTGGGATCCGGTGAGCTCCACCGACGGTACGAGGCCTGCGCGGATCAGGTCCTTCACCTGCTCGACCCGGACTGCGGGGTCCGCGCGGAGCAGCTCCTCACGCTCCCAACGCACCCCGCCGCCCGCGCAGGCCACCGGGAGACCCTGCGGCTCGGCAGCACCGTCCTCGAGCGCTGCCGAAGCTCGCGGCTCCGCAGCCTCCACCACGGCCGGTTCGGCGGCAGCGATACCCGCCGCCACGGCAGCCTCAGCCACCGTCACCGGACCGTCTCCCGAGTCCGCTGCAGCAGCCTTGACCGCCGCGGTGAGACGATCCCGGATCTCTGGCGCAGCCTCGGTCGCGACGAACACGACCAGCGGCGGAACCGAGTGCAGCAAGATCAGCCCCGGATCCAGCGCTCCCCACGCCTTCCAGGTGTTCATCGCATACGTCGCGCCCAGCGTCGCCCAGCGGGCCCGGCGAGCCCAGGCCGGCGTCGCCAGCTGCCACCGGGAGGTCGTCTGCTCCGCCAGGACCACCGCGATCAACACCAGTGACACCATCGGGTCGAGCAGCCATGCCGCCCACCAGCCTGGAGACCACTTCTCGGTCCCCTCGGCGCCGAAGTCCTGCACGTTGGTCATGCAGAACGCCATCCCGAGCACGATCCCGGTCCACATCAACCGGTTCACCTGGCTCCGGACGCGCTCCACCTGAAGGGCAATCACATCCGGGTGCGTCGACAAGGCGCGTACCTGCGCCGAGTGCTCGGCCTCGGCGGCCAGTTCCGCAGCCTGTTCGCGCAGCGACTGCGCGGACTTACGCGGCCACATCGAGACCACCCGCCGACGTCGCGAGACGAGCCGTCCGAGCCCGAAGGCCACGCAGCCAACTCGCCGTCTCACGTCGAGACCTCTGCGCATCTTGCCCCGCAAGATCCGGGGCGGGCGCCGCCTCGACGGCGCACCCGCGGCACGGCACACCGGCCGCCACGGTCAATGACGCCGGATCGACCAGCAGGCCACACAGCGCGCGGTAACGCCCGGTGGCCCGGCCGACGGTGAGCTCGTCCGCTGCAACCTCGTGCTCGAGTCCGTCGCCGACAGCGGTCACCAGGACGTTGTCGTCCTGCCGGCTGCGAGCAGGCGGCCAGTCATTAGGGGTGAGGCGGGCATCGGCCGACCCTCCGAGTACCGCCACCACCGGGCGCGCGGGCCGCAGGTGAGGACTCGCGGGTGGGCCCTCGGGCCGGTGGTCTCGGTTTGGGATCCTTGACATGACGGTCGTGCTCCTCGTGCTCGACGGCTGGGTGAGCGCGATCTGTCAGGCCTCGGCGGATGTGGCTGCATCCGTCGGGGCCGCCCACCGGCACATGCCGGGGAATCGCACCTCCGCAGCGTATCCAGTGATACGATGGATAACAAGCGGCGATCTGACGGTTGGAGGGCGCCGCACCTGCTATCCAGTGAGCGATTGACTAGCTGGTCGAGACCGACCGACACTGACCTGGTCACACCCTGACCGGGAGGAACGCCGATGACCGAGCACGTGCCCCATCTCGAGATCCGCACGCTCGTAACCACCGCCAGCGAATGCGGCGAGAGCCGAGTCTGCCCGTCAGTCCACGAAGTCGTCGGCGACACCGAAGACCTGTGGGTCGTGTCCAAGCGGACCACCCCGGCCGAGGCTGCCCCTTTCCAACACCTGCTCGACAAGGGCGAAGTCGTCGGCTGGATGCCTGCCGGGCTGCTCCCGGCCGAGTGCGACGCAGTCGCGCGCACCCGTGGGGTTACTGGACCTGGCCTCCATCCGGATCGGGTGTACGTGATCTCATCCGAGGTCACCGGAGAGGTCGAGCTCATCGCCTTCGCGGAGCTGTTCGACCCCATCACCGAACAGCTCGGGACGGTCAAGGCACGACTCCTGGAGGGAGTAGCAGCATGATCGACGAACAGCAGCTCGAAGCTGCCATCGACAAGCACTTCCACCACGCCGGGGACCGTCTGTTCCGGATGGAGTGCCTCCCCCGCTACATGGCGAGCGAGGGCGAGGAGAGCGACTTCCAGCGCTACCTCGCCGGGGCTGACGGACCCGACATGGAACGCAAGGAGCAGTGGCTTGCCATCCTGCGGGGCGAAGAGGCCCGCGGGCTGATCTCTTATCGCGTGCGCGCCTTCTCCAACGCCATGACCGAGTACGAGCGGTACGAAGCTGACTGGTGCTACGTCCACAACGCCGCAGCCGGGGAGGACATCTCCGTACTCCGCGCTGGCGAGCACGACACCCCAGCGACGTTCATCCGCGAAGACTTCTGGCTGGTCAATGACGCGCTGCTGATCCCGATGCAGTACGACGAGCACGGCCGCTTTCTGAGCGCCGACATCGTCACCGACCCCGACCTGATCGCGCCGTACCTGCGGGCACGCGACGACGCCCACTCGGCGGCGGAACCGTTTCGCGTGTGGTGGGACCGGCACCCCGAGCTGCACCACCGCCAGAGGGCAGCCTGAGCTCAGTGCCCGATGCGCAGTCGAGTAGCTCACCGGACAGCCTCCCGCTGTCCGGTGAGCTACTGCGCGCGCTGCGCGAGCAGACCGGCCTCAGCCAGAACCAAGCACGCAAGGCAGCCGGCGTCGGGCAGTCCTCGCTGTCCCGCACCGAGGCCGGCGAGTCTCGACCGACCCCACGACTGGTGCGCGCGGTGCTGCAGGTTTACGCGCAGCAGGGCGTCGACTCACTGACCCCCGAGCGCATCGAGGAGCTCGTCGAGCAGGCACAAGCCCTCGAGGTCGAGCGCGTGGACGCCCGTGTCGTCCTGCAGAGCGGGAGCGCCCACCGGTTCCAGTGGCGCATTCACGAGGCCGAGCGGGCCGCCCGCCTGGTGCGCTCCTACCACCCCTCGGTGATCATCGGCCCGCTGCAGACACGACGCTACGCAGGCGCGGTGTTCACCCCCGACGCACAGCTCGACGAGCAGGACGCGGCTCAGTCCGTCGACGCCCGCATGGAGCGGGCCCAGCTACTCGCCGATCCCGGCCGCTCCTGGCAGATGGTGCAGAACGAACAGGCCCTGCGCTGGCCGGTCGGCAGCTACGGGCAACAGGCCGAGCAGCTGGAAAGCATCGCGCGCATCGCTACCCAACCGAACGTCATCTTCCGGGTGCTGGCTCTGGACACTGTTGCGCCCAGTCCCGCGCCGGTGTCGGGCTTCCACCTCTACGACGACACACAGGCACTCGTCGGCACCGAATCCGGCAGCACCTTGATCCAGGACCCCGACTACATCGCCATGTACGCGCAGCTGCACGCCGAACTCTCCGAACTCGCTCTGTCCGAAGCCGAGTCACTCGAGCTGGTGCGACACCTGGCGGACGACTACCGAGAACGAAGCTAGCCACCTGCCGCTTGCACATGCGACAGACTGAGGCAGCACTCATCCGAGGAGACACAGCCACCACACACCACACCGCGGACAAGCAGGCGCCGGCCGCAGCTGCGATCGAGCAGGCGCGGCGCCTGGATCCAGCGCTGCGCGCGTTCCTCTCCATCGGTCTCGACACCGGCGCGCCACCTCATCCAGGCGACACAGCTGAGTCTCCGCTGGACGGTCTACCGATCACGGTCAAGGGCGAACGAGGCGCCCGGCTCCCTGGCGTACAAGGTCTTCTCCGAGCCGGCGCCGTGCCCATCGGGGCCACAACCGTCCCTCGTGGCCGGCGCGGCTACCAGACCTGGGGCTACACCGATCGCGGTCCGACGCGTAACCCGTGGCGCTCGGATCTGTCTCCCGGCGGGTCGTCGGCCGGCGCGGCCGCGGCAGTCGCGGCCGGGATCGTCCCGCTGTCCTGCGGTAGTGACGGGGCCGGGTCGGTCCGGATCCCGGCAGCGTGGTGTCACGTGATCGGCTTCAAGCCGAGCACCGGCCGCGCCCCCACCTCCGACCCGACTGGGCTCGCCGTACCCGGTGTGCTGGTCCGCGAACCCGCCCTACTGCGGCCCTGGGCCGCAGCCGTGCTCCTCGACTGGTCCCTGCATGCAGCGATGTCAGAGACCCCTCTGGCGGCCGCAGGCTGGTCGGCCACCCTCGGTTTCGCGGGGCCGCACCTCGACCCCGAGGTCGCCGAGATTGCCGAGCGGGCAGCTCAGGCCCTGTGCGCCCGCGCCGGCCTGGCCCTGTCCCGACCGGGGGTCCACCTAACCGATCCCGAGAGCGCGTGGATGACTCTGCGCAGCTCCACCTCGAGCGCAGCAGACCGGCGCCTCGCACAGCGAACGCGACACGACAACAACAATCGGCTCGCCGAGCTTCTCCAGAACTTCGACCTGTTGATGACGCCCACGACCCCCGGGCGAGCACATGGCCACGACGGTCCCGGCGCACACCTGAGCGTCGCACTCACCTGGGGCATCAACCTCTCCGGGCACCCCGCAGTGAGCGTCCCGGCCGGTTTCACCGCCGACGGCTGCCCGGTCGGTCTGCAGATCATCGCCCGCCCCCGCGGCGACGAGCTGCTGCTGCAGCTCCTCGAGAACCACGTACCGCCGGCCCCGATCGCTCCCCTCGCGCAGCAGGCCATGACGAACCTGGAGCCGTGAACGATGATGACCGCTATGACTACGGCCCACACCCACGGCCTGACGCTGGCCAGCGACGCGATCCTGAGCTGGACGCACCGCTACGGGTCGACCACGTCGTGCCTGGCGCGCCTGCGCGGCACCCGGGACCCGGCCGCAGCCGATCGCCTGCTGCTGACCGTCGTGCTCAGCGAGCTGCGCGGCCAACCACGCGGCCACTACGTCCTCTCCGACGTCGCCGGCGCCGCGAACAGCGCACGCGCCCAGCTCGTGCCGGGCAGCGTCGACCCGGGCGCGATCACGTGGCTGGTGCACCACGGCGAGTTCTCCAGCGCCGACCCGACCGGGCCGGAGTCGCTGACCCGCGTCGACCTGCACTGGACCCTCGACCGCTACAGCGTCCCGGCCTGGGACGAGGTGACCCGGCTGAACTACGACGACTCCCGCCAGCTGCTCGCTGAGCTCCGACTGCGCCCGGTCGACGAAGTCCTCGCCGCGATGCCCTGGGACATCCCCCGGCCCCGACAGGACGGCGGCGACGACGGCGCGCACCAGGGATGACCGACACACCCCAGACCCGCACGATCCCCGGCCGCGCGATCCTGGCCGAGGTGCGCGACACCTACCGCGACGCCTACGAAGCCACCCTGCAGGAACACGGCACCCGGGTGACGGTCGTGCGGTTCGAGCCGACCACCAACGACACCATCTGGGCCGCTCGGATGGAGGCATCCCGCGTCTCGGCCGAGCAGAAGGTGCGCACCTTCACCGCGCTCGGAGCCACACCGAACCACATCGTCGTGCCCGACAGCATCGGCATCAGCGAGATCGCCGACATCATCCACCGCGCCAACGACGACCCCCAGGTCGCCGGGATCATCGTCCAGGCCCCGCCACCGCAGGCCGTGCTCGCGCTGCTCAACGAGATCGACCCCGCCAAGGACATCGACGCCCTCGGCATCTTCGCGCCACGCACGGCGTGCGCGACCGCCGACGGCGTCGTTCGCGTCGCCGAGCCCTACCTACCCGACGCCCGCATCGCGGTCGTCGGCAGCAGCGGCTTCGTCGGCTCCGGTGTCGTAACGCTCCTGCGCCAGGGCGGCCACGATCCGATGCTGTTTGAGAACGGGGACGACCTGCGCCGTCTCCGCGACGCCGACGTCGTGCTCTCGACCACCGGGAGCCCGTGGCTGCTGACGCCCGACCACATCCACCCCGGGCACCGCCTGGTCGTCGACTCAGGATTCACCCCACACCCGGACGGGCCCCGCGGTGACCTCCACCCTGATGCTGCAGCGCAGCCGCAGGTCGTCACCCCTGTGCCCGGCGGAATCGGGCCGGTGGAGATGGCGGTACTCGCCGAACGCCTGCTGCATCAACGCGCCGCTCCCGAACTCGGTGCCTGGCGGTTCCACGGACTGGACACACAGCACCAAACCCTGACGACAGTGCACGACGATGTTGACCATCAGCTACAGCATCGCCACGAGCTCCAAGGCCGGGAGCCTGAAGCCCAAGAGCTGGGCTACGACCGCAACGAGGAGAACGGGCTCGAACTGAGCTGATAGGCGCACTACTCCGCCCTTCCGGCGGGGGCTCGGGTCGGGGAGCCGGGCGAAACACGGAGTCGCGGCGCGTCGGCTCAGCTGTATCAGAAACCTGTGGCAAGATCCCGCGCATGCCGAAACGGGAAGCCCACGGCGGGCGCCCCTCCAAGGGGGCCCGCGACACGATGGTGACCCGGCTGCCTGCCAACGAGGGCGCCGCGGTCCGTCAGCTGGCCGTCGACCTCGACTGGAGTTACTCCGACACGCTGGCAGCCTTGATCAGGCTCGGCATGCAGCACCGTGAACAGCTGCTGATCACATCCACCAGCCACGATCAGGAGGAGCTGCCTCTGAACAAGGCCTCCTAGACAAGAACGAGGCGGCCCCCCGGCCAGGGGGCCGCCTCGGTTCGTTCTCGCATCAGGTCGGACCAGCACCCGCCTGACGCCGTAGCCCCGGCGAACCGGGGCCAATCCCCCACCTACGAAGAAGGGGCGCTTTCGCGTGTCCAGGATACATCCTGGGCCGGGAGCCAACCACCACAGACACGGGGCGAGTTCGTCGTGCCCAGAACCAGAGCGCTCGCCAGCAGCGGGCACCGGGTTCTGCGTGCTCTGCTACGAGCACGGCGCATTCACCCTGGCTTCTGGCCCCACCCAGCTCTGCCTGCTCCACCAGCTCCCCGTCGGTGAGCAGCCACCACCGGACTCCTTCGGGATCCGCGCCGGTACTGCTCGAGCGCGCGCCACCCCGCGAGGCCGCGGCGCCCGCCACACCAGCGGCCCCGGCCGCACGAGCCGCGCCGTACCCCCGAGCACCCGGGTGCGAGCTCGCGGGATCGCCCGCGCCCGCGCCCGGCACGCGCGCGGGTTCACCCCGCACCCGGGGTGGCGCAACTTCATCGACCACGACTACCGGGTCCTGACCTCCCAGCCCGAAGCCCTCGACCACATCGCCCGCCTGGTCGACGACGAGGACTGGCGCTCGGACAAGCGCCGCAGCTGGTCCGCGATCCTGCGCCGCCTGGTCTGCCACATGGACTGGGACACCGGCCTGATCACCGGCCTGAGCGCCGAACACCTCGCCGCGGCCGGCGCCCGCGCCGCCCGCACCGTGTCCCGCGTGCTGGCCTGGGCCCGCGAGATCGGCCTGCTCGTCGTCGTCGAAGCCGGAGCCAGCGCCGAGTTCCTCGGCACCGACAGCGGACGCACGCCCACCTACGCCCTCGTGTCCCACACCCCCCTGCCCCAGCTACGTCCCGACGCGGCGGCCGTGGACCTCGCCGACACATCGGCAGGTCAGTCGACTGTGGATGAAAGTGGCGACCTCCCCACTTCTTACGTGAGTAGTAAGCCCTTGACGGGCGGCAGACGGTCTCAGCTCACCTCCAGCCGCACATGGCACCCCTACGACGTCCCCGACACCCCCGGTGCCAGAAACGCAGCCACCCTCACCTTGCTCTCGCATCTCGGCCTAGGAGGCCGACAAGGTGGCAAGATCGAGATTTGGCGAGCCCGGGCTCTGCTCAAGCCGTGGTGGGACGCCGGCGCCACCGTCGCCGGACTCCTCCACGCCCTGGAGTACCACCCCGACCGGCCCAACCACCGCCGCGGCGACCTCTCGGCCGGGGCACGGGATCCGCTACGGATCATCGGGGCCCGACTCAAGCCGTGGCGCGGCCGCCTCGACGAGATCCGCGCCAACCAGATCGGACGCATGCGGACCCACGACACCACCACCGGCCGGGGCGGCGGTCCGAGCAGCGGCGAAAGTAGGCCTGCGGCGCGACTCGATCCCGCACTGCTCGACCGCCCCGCCGGGCGGGGCGCCCGCCAAGCCGCCCGCGCTGCCCTCAGCGAACATCTGCGCCAACTCCACCAGTCCCGCGCCGCTCGCCAGCTCGGCACCCGCGGCGCCGCCAGCGCTCCACGGACCACACCATGACACCCGCCCTACAGACGTCTATCGGGCTGACCCGGTCAGCGGCTTCGGCTGCAGCCGATATGAAGCAACGGGTTCGCCGGACTCGGACCTTTCCCGGGCGCTGCGGCTCCGGGTGGAGCAGGGCCACCGCCATGACGCGCGGCGCGCTCGGCGGCACCCTGTGGGCGTAGGTCAGCCCACGCGTGGATCCCGGCCGGCCAGATGGGGCGAGCGCCAGCGGCATTTCTGCCACCGTTTCCGAAGCTCCCGACAGCGTCCTCTCCCTACGACTACTCCACATGGCCTAGTATTCGGACATATGGGGTCAGCGCAGGGCCGCGGGCGACGGCCGTTCTTGCTGGTTATTGCCTGCCTATGTGCGGCCGTCACGGCTTGCTCTGCGACGCCCCCGGCAGCTCCTGCGCCGGCGCCCGCCCCGGCCACTCCGGAGCCTACTGCCGACCCCCGGAACTGGGTCGGTGCCTGGAGCGGGGCGCTATACGGCGGACCCTCCGTGGACGAAACATGGGAGCCTGTCAGCAGGGGAATAGGAGGAGGGAAGTCGACCTCACTCCCGTTTACCGACGAAGGCACCCTCTCGGCAGGCGACGCCAGCGTTCTATCGGTTACCGATATCCGGTTCGTCGCAGCCGTCGAACCGCCGAATCCGGATGAAGCATTTTCCCCACCGCCGGGACACCGACTCATAGCGATGTCACTGTCTCTCTACGGTTACAAACTCAGTCCGCCTGTCACCTGGGTTGACATCGAAACCAGCGGTGTACAGCTTCGCGTCCCCATTGAGGACAAGCTCCCCAACAGCTGGCACCACCTGAACAACACTTACATGGTTGGATATCCAGGGTCAACTTCAGGAACAGGGCCAATCCCTCCGACCAGGATCGCGTTCGTGATTCCCGACTCGAATACTCCGAAACTCACCCTGACAGCCTCGAATGGCCGAAGCACGACAGTGAGCCTTTGCCAACCTCGTGTTCGTACTGGTCAGCGAGTGTCCGGCGTGGCGTGACCTGAGATGGGTGAAGCTCCTGGTAGACGGGCGATTGACTAGATCTGACCGCCTGACCAGGAGCTTCAAGGTGCTGTCCTACCCGTCCGGGATGACCGTGTCCAGCCGCGCCCTGCACGTGTTGTCCGACGCGCTGCGCGCACACCGCAACCAGCGCCGCACCCGGTGGCGCAAGCTCACCCCGGGCCGCCAGGCCCTGCTGGTGATCGCGCACCTGCGCAAGGGCGAGACCTACGCGGATCTGGCCTGTGGATTCGGCGTCGGGACCTCGACGGTGTACCGCTACCTGCGCGAGGCGATCAGGCTGCTCGCCGCGATGGCCCCGACCCTGGAGCAGGCGATCGAGGTCGCGATCGGGAAGGCGTTCGTGATCCTCGACGGGACCCTGCTGCGGATCGATCGGGTCGGCATGGCCGGCGGCTACGACCGCGCGTTCTACTCGGGGAAACACAAGGCCCACGGGTTGAATGTGCAGGTCATCGCCGATCCGATCGGCAGGTTGGTGTGGATCTCCCCGCCGCTGCCCGGTGCACGACACGACATGGGAGCCGCCCGCGAGCACGGGATCATCGATGCTCTGGACCAGCACCAGATCCGGGCGGCAGCCGACACCGCCTACCAGGGCGCCGGCCCGACCGTCGCGGTTCCCCAGCGCCGGCGACGCAAGGACCCCGACACCGGCCGCTACCGGCGGCTGTCGCGGGCGCAGAAGGAGGTCAACGCCGCGCACGCCCGCCGCCGCGGACCGGGCGAGCGGGCCAACGCCGAACTGAAGAACTGGAAAGTCCTCCGCAAGATCCGCTCCAGCCCGAACCGGGCCGACGAACTCATCGCCGCAGTTCAGACCCTCGTGATCGCCAACGCTTGATCAGGTTGGCAAAGGCTCATTGAGTTCTCCGTGCTCTCTCGAGGGGATCGAGCGGCAGGCTCCGCGACCGGGGCCGCAGTGTCAGGCGGGCCGAGGATCGGGGAGGCTGACGGGTCGGCTGGCGTCGGGCTCGTTGCAGGACACGGCGCCGTCGAAGACGAAACGGTGCACGTCGAGGACCTGATAACGCCGGCGTCCGAGTTGGCGGCCTACGCACTACCGCCAACCACATGGACCACGTGCACACCTCGTTCGACTGACATCAGCTGCCGTCGCGCCCCCGGTCCGAGGACGTCGAACGTGTCGGGTGGCATCGGTCAGCCGCCGCGGACGGATCGTTGGGCCGTTCCTGCAGAGCCGGTCGCGGCGCGGTCGGTGCGCCGCGCTGTACCGGTCGGGTAGCTCTAAGGGGGGTCAGTTGGATTTGGGGTCGTCGTCTGGCATGGACTCCTTGCCGACCTCCTGGGCGAGGAACTCGGTCGGGTGCGCCCGGTTGCCGACGTGGGCCTCGGCTCGAGCTCGCTGGACCATGTGCGGGTAGTGCAGGTCGAACGCCGGGCGCTCGGAGCGGATCCGCGGCAGCTCGGTGAAGTTGTGCCGCGGCGGCGGGCAGGAGGTCGCCCACTCCAGCGAGTTCCCGAAGCCCCACGGGTCGTCGTGCTCGGCGACCCGGCCGAACCGGTAGCTCTTGAACACGTTGTAGATGAACGGCAGCGTCGAGGCTCCGAGCACGAACGCACCGATCGAGGAGATCGTGTTCAGGGTGGTGAAACCGTCCGAGGGCAGGTAGTCGGCGTAGCGGCGCGGCATGCCCTCGTTGCCCAGCCAGTGCTGCACCAGGAACGTCAGGTGGAACCCGATGAAGGTCAGCCAGAAGTGAACCTTGCCCAGGGTCTCGTCCATGAACCGGCCGGTCATCTTCGGGAACCAGAAGTAGATGCCGGCGTAGGTGGCGAACACGATCGTGCCGAACAGCACGTAGTGGAAGTGCGCCACCACGAAGTAGGTGTCCGAGACGTTGAAGTCCACCGGCGGCATCGCGAGCAGGATGCCGGTCAGGCCGCCGAACAGGAACGTCACCAGGAAGCCGACCGAGAACAGCATCGGGCTCTCGTAGGTGATCTTGCCTTTCCACATCGTGCCGATCCAGTTCACGAACTTCACCCCGGTCGGGATGGCGATCAGGAACGTGGTGAAGGAGAAGAAGGCCAGCAGCACCGCGCCGGTGGCGTACATGTGGTGCGCCCACACCGCGACCGACAGTGCCGCGATCGCGATCGTCGCGAAGACCAGGCCCTTGTAGCCGAAGATCGGCTTGCGGGAGAACACCGGGAAGATCTCGGAGACGATGCCGAAGAACGGCAACGCGACGATGTAGACCTCGGGATGGCCGAAGAACCAGAACAGGTGCTGCCAGAGCACCACGCCACCGTTGGCGGGGTTGAAGATCTGGGCGCCGAGGTGGCGGTCCGCGGCCAGCGCGAGCAGCGCGGCGGTCAGGATCGGGAACGCGATCAGGATCAGCAGCGCGGTGATGAAGATGTTCCAGGTGAAGATCGGCATCCGGAACATCGTCATGCCCGGCGCGCGCATGCAGACGATCGTGGTGATGAAGTTGACGCCGCCGAGGATCGTGCCCAGACCGGAGACGACCAGACCCATGATCCACAGGTCGGCACCGGGCCCGGGCGAGCGGATCGCACTCGACAGCGGGGTGTAGGCGAACCAGCCGAAGTCGGCGGCACCGCCCGGGGTCAGGAAGCCCGACAGGACGATCAGGCCGCCGAACAGAAACAGCCAGTAGGAGAACGCGTTGAGCCGCGGGAACGCGACGTCCGGGGCGCCGATCTGCAGCGGCACGATGTAGTTCGCGAAGCCGAACAGGATCGGCGTCGCGTACAGCAGCAGCATGATCGTGCCGTGCATGGTGAACAGCTGGTTGTACTGCTCGGTCGACAGGAACTGCATCTCCGGCCGTGCCAGCTCGGCCCGGATCAGCAGGGCCATGGCGCCGCCCGCCAGGAAGAACCCGAACGACGTGACCAGGTACAGGATCGCGATGTCCTTGGGGTCGGTCGTCCGCAGCATCTTCAGGAACGTGGAGCCTTTCCCGCTGCGGCGTGGCGGGTGTGTGCGCACCGACACCGGCCGGGGGCCGACTTGGGTCATGGAGAGGTCCTTTCGATGCCGGAGCCCAGCTCCCTCTGGCCGGCACCACCGACGGCAGGGATGAGCCCCGTGGAGAAGGGAGAGCGGGCGCGCACCGAGTCCGGGGTGCCTGTCGGCAGCGGGCGGCGGGCGCAGGCGGAACCGCAGCAGTCACGGCCGAGCTCTCGCGGGCATAGACCCGAGCCGGGCGAGTGCTGCCGGCCCGTCTACGTCCGTGAGATGCCGAGCCCGATCAGAAGTCGAGCACCGGAGAGGACCGATCCCGTGGGTGCGGGCGCCGCTGTCGGCGACGGGCCGCTCGGCTGCGATCGCTCAAGCGCGGGAACGACCACCGCGATCTGAGCGGGTCTGTGCTCGTCGTTGCGTACCTGCGCGATCGGCGCGGCGTGGCCGTCCGGGGGCGATTCCGGGCAACCCGCCGTGTGGGCGCCGCTACCCGGGGCACCAACGGTAGGAGCCACCGATGAGGCATCGGCAGAAGCGGTGGCCATCGCCGGGTGCGCCTCAGGGCTCGCGTCGGCCCAGGACAGCGGATGCAGCGCCAGCAATCCCACGAGGGCAACCAGCAAGGTCAGAGCGACCCCACCCCGCTGCACCATTCTGTGTCCCGTCTCGTCGGCAACCCCCGTCGACCTCCGACACAGCGTAGAACACTGACGTGGGCGACGGGGTACGGAGCCGCACCTTCAGTTCGTAGGAAGCGGCTGTGCGCCGCGCTCGGCCAGCAACGACCTCATCAGCTGTGACTCCGCGGTCTGCGCGGTGAGCATCTGCGAGGCCAGGTTCCGCACCTCGCTGGTGTCGGCGTGGTCGCGACCGTACTGCAGCATCGACGCGCCGCCCTCGTGGTGGCGCAGCATCAGCTGCAGGAACACCACGTCGAGCTGCGGTGGCGGCGTCGCCCGCAGCCGGGCTAGCTCCTCGGCGGTGGCCATGCCGGGCATCCTGGACACCGAGCCGTCGGCGTTCATGCTGGCCATGGCGTCGCCGGGCTGGTTCATGTCGTCGGCCATCCACGCCATGTGTCCGCCGGTGGGCAGCGTCGACGCGTCCCACAGACCCAGCCAGCCCTGCATAATCCCGACCTGCCGGTTCTGGGTGGTCTCGATGTCGAACGCCAGCTGCCGCACCCGCGGGTCGCTGCTGTATTCGTGCGCCCAGGACGCCATTTCCACCGCCTGGCGGTGGTGCACGCTCATGTCTTGGGCGAATCCGACATCCACCGAGCCGGACTGCGGGACATAGGGGCCGAAAACCCCGCGGACCGCCAACCCGGCGACGACGACGGCCGCCAGCGCCAGCACCGCCAGCGTCACCACCAGCGGGTGACGCCAGGGCGACCCGCCGGTTGCGGGGGTGGGGGTCGAGGAGTCGGCGAGGTCGGTGCTCACGCGATCACTGCCCCGGCCCGCCCTGGTCGGGCTGCGACGCCGGGTTTGTACCCTCGCTCTCCGGCAGCACGGTCTGCCGGTCGACCGCGGGCTGCGGCGGCGCCGGCTGGAACGGCGGCGGGTTGTCCTGGTCGAAGCCCTGCGGGCCGGTGGCGTCACAGGAGGCGCCGACCTCGGGGTGGGTGAACCGGTTGGTCCGCAGCGAGCGGGTGAACTGCTCGATCCGCTCGTCGTCGGCCGATCCGACCTTGAGCTGGTGGCCCCAGGACTGCAGCGAGATCGGGGAGTCCAGGCCCGGGTAGGGCGACATCACCGTGTAGGGCTGGCCCTCGACCCGCGCGCGCAGCGACTCCAGCGCGTCGCCGGAGACCTGGGCGGGGTTGTAGGTGATCCACACGGCGCCGTGCTCCAACGAGTGCACGAGGTTCTCGCTGCGCACCGGATTCGGGTAAACCGCACCGTTGCAGGCGGCCCAGAACCCGTCGTGCGCGCCACCGTAGGGCGGGCTGTTGGTGTACGCGACCTGCTGGACGCCCAGCACGTGCTGGCCACCCTGGTACTCCTGCGTGGCTATCCCCGGAATGGCCAGTGACGGGTCGCGGTTCTCCTCGCTCGGCCTCCATTGCGCGTTCTGGCCGCGTTGGACCAGCGGATAGCCGATGAACACCGCGGCCAGCAGCACGATGACCACGATCGCGGCGACGGTCCCCCAGGGAACCTGGCGCTGGTTGACCGCGGCCACCGACGGCGGTCGCCCTTTCGAAGGCTTGTTGCCACGAGCCATGCGTACATCCTGTTCGTCTGTGGTCCGACGCCCCGCAAGTCGAGGGACGCCGCCTGGCGGTTATTGGCCGGCCCACCAGCCGTACGAGGACCGAGCAGCAACACGATCCTCCTCATCCGGGTGACCGGTAGGGGGCGTCGCGCGCGGGCTGCACCGCGCCCGGGGCCGGCGCGCCGGGCCGTGCGCCGGCCAGAACCGCGTCGATGACTCCGCCGAGCGACGCTGCGGACACCGGCCCGGTGATCTTCGCAGCGATCACGCCCGAACGGTCGAGCACGAACGTCTCCGGTACCCCGAACAACCCGAAATCCAGCGCGGCCCGTGACCCCGGGTCGGTGACGTACCGGTAGTTGTCGCCGCCGCGGCCGAGCTCGTCGAGAAACGCCCGTGCCGAGGCCGGTGAGTCCTGGTAGTCGACGCCGACGACCACGACCCCGCGGTCCCGGTAGCTCCGGGCCGCCTCCACCAGGACCGGGTGCTCCTCCCGGCACGCCACACACCAGGAGGCCCAGAAGTTGACCACGACTACCCGGCCCCGCAGGTTCGCGAGCGAGACCTCACCGTCGCCGTCGAGCTCGGGCAGGACGACCGCCGGGGCAGGCTGCCCGATCAGGGGGCTGTCCACCACGGTGGAACCGTCGACGAGGCGCCATCCGAACACCGCACCGACCCCTATCGCGATCACCACGACGATCACGGCGCCGATCCGGACCCCGCTCCACCGGGCGGTCCGCGCGGTCACCGGGGCCCCCGGACCGCCGCGCGTGTGTCGGCGAGCAGCTCCTCGACCCGGCTACGGAACTCCGCCGGGAGATCGGGGCGGGTCGCGAGGCCCTCCAGCACGGCGATGCCGCCGCGCGGGTCGCCCGTGCCGTCGATCAGGACGTTCGCCCGGACCCAGGCCGCCTCGGCCGAGTCGGGCTGCAGGGCGAGCGCGCGGTCGACGTTCTCCAGCGCGGGGCCGGTCTGGCCGATCTGCAGCAGCAACCAGGCCAGCCGAGTGCGGACGTCCGCGTCGTCGGGGCGTCGGTTGGCGGCCTCGACGTAGTGGCGCATCGCGGCGCCGTAGTCACCGGCAGCGACGTAGCGGTCGGCCAGGGCCAGTCGCATCCCGATCACGTCCGGGTTGTCGGCCACGACCCGCTCCAGCTGCTCGTCGTCGACGGCGGCCGGATCGATCGGCGGCGGCGCGCCGGGTCCTCCGGCCATCGGCTCGATCCCGGTGGCGGCGCCGCCGGCCGGCCGGTCGACCACGGCCGCCGGCAACAGCACCACGGCTGCGACCAGGGCGACCGTAGCGGCGAGAACGTACGCGAGAGTCCAGGCCCGGGGGCCGCGAACTGTTCGGGGCCTGCCCGTCGGTGGGTCCGGCGAGTCGATCGCGGTAAGCGCCTCGGCCGCGACCGACTCGTAACGCCGCCGCAGCTCGCGCGCCCGGTCGGCGCCGATCTCGCCGTCGACCACCTGGGCCTCCAGCTCGACGAGGTCGCTCAGCGCCTGATCGGCGATCTCGCGGTCGCGGCGGGAGCTCATGGGTCCACCTCCTGGTGGCCCGGCATCTCGCGGTGCCGTCGGACTGCGGCATCCACCCTGACCCGGTCTGCGTCGGACAGCGGCACGAACACGGTGCCCCGTCGTGGGAGTGACCGCGCCAGCAGAACGACAATGCCGGTAAGCGCCGCTGCGACAGGCAGTACCCACAGCAGCAGAGTGCTGCCCGACGCCGGCGGATCGATGACCGTCCAGTCGCCGTAGCGGGCCCGGAAGTAGGCGACGACCTCCTCATCGCTGCGCCCGGCCGCCACCTGGTCGCTGACCACCTGCCGCATGGCCACGGCAGTCTCCGACGGTGACTCGGCGACCGAGACACTGGTACAGACGGGACAGCGCAGCCGCTCGGCCAGATCCTGGACCCGGTCCCGCTCCGGTGCCGGGGCCAGGGCCAGTACCACGGCGACGACACCGGACAGCAGGACGACCGCCACGCCGATCACCGCCGACCCGCGGCGGATGGCGGGTTCAGGCACCGCCGCTCACCCGTTCTGCAGCCCGTGTTGGACCGGGCTCGCGGCTCCGGGCTCCGCGGCGCGGACCGCTGAGCGCCCAGAACCCGCCGGCCGCGACCATCCCGCCGGCTACCCACATCCAGGACATCAGCGGGTAGCGGAACAGGTTCAGTGTGACCTGCTCGGGTTCGAGGTTGCCGAGCGCGACGTACACGTCCTGAGCTGGGGTGCTCCACACGTCTGGGTTGCCGACGGCCTGCGGGCGGCCCGGGAAGCTGTTCAGTCGGGGCGCCATCGTCCGTAGCACCTCGTCCCCGGCCCGCACGGTGATGTGCGCGTCAGTGACCAGCCGGTCAGACAGCTGGTGCTCGTCGACGTAGTCGAAGGTGAGCGTGTAGCCGGCGAAGATCACCGAGTCGCCCCGGTCCAGGCTCACCGTGCTGCGGTCGGCCAGCCCGGAGGAGACGGCGACCACGACCGCGAACAGCGCGACGCCGAGGTGAGCGAGCTGCCCGCCCCAGTAGCCACGCCGGCCCCGGACCAGCCGCCAGACACCGGCCGGGGTCCGGGCGGGCGCGGTCACCACCGCCTGGCGCGCCGTGGTCGCGGCGATCCCGGTGGCCAGTGCGGCGACGGCGACGATCCCGACCGAACGCACCCCGGCGAGCAGCACCGCCACCGCAGCCAGCGTGGCGAGCAACAGCGGCACACGGGTCCGGCCCCACACGACCGCGACGGACGCGTGCCGGTACGGCGTGACCGGGCCGGCCCACATCGCCAGCAGCAGCCCGAAGCCGATCGGCACCGCCATCCGGTCGAAAAACGGCCGGCCCACCGAGACCTGCTCGTCGGTGATCGCTTCGAGCACGACCGGATAGAGGGTCCCGAGCAGGACGACGAACGCGAACAGGCTCAGCAGCAAGTTGTTCAACAGGAACATGCCCTCCCGGCTGGCCGGTGACTCCGGCCTGCCGTGCGAGGCGATGTGGTCGGCGCGCAGGGCGATCAGGACGAATCCGGCGACGACCACGACGACGAAGAACACCAGCAGCGGTGGCCCGACGTCGGACTGGCTGAAGCTGTGCACCGACTGCACGACCGCGCTGCGGGTCAGGAACGTCCCCAGGATCGTGAGCGCGAAGGCGGCCAGGACCAGGACGAAGTTCCAGGACTGCAGCATTCCACGCCGGACTTGCACCACGGCCGAGTGCAGGAACGCGGTCGCGACCAGCCACGGGATGAGCGCGGCGTTCTCCACCGGGTCCCAGGCCCAGTAGCCGCCCCAACCCAGGACCTCGTAGGACCACCAGGCCCCCACGATGAGACCGGCGGTGAGGAAACTCCAGGCCACGAGGTTCGACCGGCGGGTCCGGTGCAGCCATTCGACCCCCGGCACGCGACCGAGAAGCGCGGACATCGCGAACGCGAACGGCACGGTGAGGCCCACGTAGCCGAGGTAGAGCAGGGGCGGATGTATCGCCATCAGCACGTGGTCGGCCAGGATCGGGTTGGGTCCTGGGCCGTCGGCGGGCACGTCGGCGAGGATCTCGAAGGGGTTGCCCGCCAGCGCGACGAGCCCGAAGAAGAACGCGCCCACCGCTCCCAGCACGCCGAGCGCGCCGGTGCCGAGCCGGTCGTCGGTGTCGGGGACCCCGCGCGTCACCACGGCGGTGAACCCGGAGAGCACCAGCACCCAGAGCACCAGGCTGCCCTCGAGCGCGGCCCACGCGGTGGTGATGCTGAACAGCGTCGAGGTGGCGCGGGAGTGGTTCTCGGCGACGTAGGCGACGGCGAAGTTGTCGGTCAGCAGAGCCACCTGCAGCGCGCCCATGGCCAGCACGGAGCCGCCGAGCATGAACCCGGCACCGACCACCAGCTGCCGGTGTCGCACGGCTGCGGGTCGGCGTTGGGCCAGAAGACCGAAGACCGCCAGCACGACCGAGCCCGCCAGCCCCAGCATCAGGCCCGTCCATCCGGCCGCGGGTATCGCGGTCGTCATGCCGGATTCCCGTCGTCGGGTGGCTGATAGTTCTCGTCGTGCTTGACCTTCATCGAGTCCGAGACGAACGTCGTGCCCTGCCAGGAACCCTCCAGCACCACCCCGACGCCCGCGCCGAAGAGTTGAGCGGGTGCTCCCCGAAACTCCACGGGCACCCGGACGCCGACCGGACCGGCCGACGAGGTGACCTCGAAACGGACCACCTCCGAGTCGGCGACGACGCTGTCGGCCGCGACGAGGCCACCGAGCTGGAAGCGGGTGCCCTCGGACTGCGTGGCCCGCTGGGCGAGCGCCTCGTCCGGCTCGAGGTAGTAGACGAGGTTGCCGTTGAGGTTGCCGAACAGCAGCACGCCGACCAGGACCGCAAGCACGCCGACCGCGGCCACTCCCAGCAGCCGGTAGCGACGCACGATCCCGGGTGGGCGCGGGTCGACCGCGGTCATCGGCGCCCCCGTTCGCGTGCGCGGAGCCGCGCGGCCGCCGCCACGAGCACGCTCAGGTAGGCGGTGACCGCGGTCGCGGTGACGCCGTAGCCCAGTGCCACCCACGCCCAGGCCGTCATCGGGTCGCCTCCGGCCGGGGCGCGGTCACCGCGTCCCCGGCGACGGGACCGGGCCCGGTCAGTTCCGCGGCGTCCAACGCCGCGTCGGCGGCGCCGAGTCGCATACGCGTGCGTACGATCAGCACGAACAGCGCGGTGAAGGCGAGGACGGACAGCAGTAGTGCGGCCAGCATCCCGCCGCCGATCGCGGGAGCGGCGGGCCGCAGCAGCGACGGCGGCTGGTGCAGGGTCCGCCACCACAGCACCGAGAAGTGCACGAGCGGAACCATCGCGAAGGCGACCACCCCGAACACGGCCGAGCGGCGGGCCCGCGCGACCGGGTCATCGATCGCCCGACGCAGCGCGAGGTAGCCCAGGTACACGAAGAACAACAGCGCGGTCGTGACCAGTCGGGCGTCCCACGTCCACCACACACCCCAGGTCGGGCGGCCCCAGATCGCACCCATCGCGATCGCCAGACCGGTGAAGAACACCCCCGCCTCGGCGCTGGCCGCGGCCAGCCGGTCCCACACCGCGGTGCGCCGCCACAACCAGACCAGCCCCGCCACGAGCGTCACCCCGTAGGCGAGGAACGCCGTCCACGCGGCGGGCACGTGCACATACATCAGCCGGACCAGTTCGCCCTGCAACCGGTCCGGAGGCGAGGCCAGCGCGGCGGTCAGCGCGACGGCCACGGCGAGCGCAGCGCCGGCCGGGAGCCTGCGGCCGAACACCGCCCGCGGGGTCGCTGGCACCGGCGCTGGCTCTGCCGGGTCGGTGGTGCTCATGATGGATCCTCCAGATGACGGGCGCACCACGCGGCCAGCAGCGCGGCGGCGAGATCGACGGTCACGGCCAGGACAAGCCACGGCCAAGCCGGGCGGCCGTAACGGGCCGCATCGAGGACACCGGTGGCCGCGAGCAGCAGCGGCACGGTGAGCGGGGCGACGAGCAGCGGCCCCAGCGCGGCGCGCCCCGCAAGGCCCTCCGAGACCTGGTCAGCCAGCGCACCGAGCGTCCCGAGCCCGACGGCGACCAGCGGCACCATCGCCAGGAGCCACACCCAGCCGGTGGGCTCCGGTGCGTAGAGCACCAGCGCGACCGGCGCGATGACAGCCTGGAACCCGAGCAACAGGACCGTGTTGCCGAGCGCGCGACCGGCGAGCCGGACCCGCGGGGTCACCCCCGCGAGGCTCAGCACCGCGCGCTGCGCGGGGCCCTCGACAGCACCGCCGCGCACGGTGACAAGCACCCCGAACAGCAACACCACCACCCAGAACAGAGCGGGTCCGAGCATGCGCAGCAACGGGGTGTCTGCCCCTACGGCCAGGGGCACCATCAGGAGCGCGACGGCACCGAACGGCGCGACGACCAGGAACGCCTCGCCGGTGCGGCGCTCAAGGCGCAAGTCCTTGCCCGCCAGGACGAGCGCCTGGGTCAACGGCGGCACGGCGGCACTCATACGGGTTCCTCCGCCTCGACCCGGCCCGACCGGACCCGGACCCGCCGATCACAGAGACCGGAAAGCCGGTCGGGCTCGTGCGAGACAAGCACACACGCGCCCCCGTCCCGGCCGGCGACGGCGCGCACGACGTCGTCGACCAGCGCCGCGGCGTCACGGTCGAGTCCGGCGTGCACCTCGTCGAGCAGCACCAGACCGGGCCGGGTGAGCAGCACCCGGGCCAGATCGGCGCGCCGACGCATGCCCTGCGAGCACGCGACCGCGGGGCGATGGGCGGCCCGTTCGAGGCCGACCTCGGCCAGGGCCGCGTCCGCCCGTTCGGCGGGTTGTCCGATCAGGCGGGCGACCAGCCGCAGGTTCTCGGCGAGCGTGAGTCGATCGTAGAGCGCTGCGGTGTGCCCGACGAGCCCGATCCGCGGCCGGACCGCACGTCGTCCGGCCGGGTCGAGGCGGCGGCCGAACAGCTCGACCGTGCCCGATGTCGGCCGGACGAGGGTGGCCAGCACCTCAAGCAGGGTCGACTTCCCCGAACCGTTGGCTCCGAGCACGCCGACGACCTCTCCTGCCGCGACCTCCAGGCTCAGGTCACGCAGGATCGTGATCCGGTGCCGGTCGACGCGGACGGCGTCGAGCCGGGCCACCACCGAGGGGTTCACCGCATCCGCCCCAATCCGCGACGACACCGGGCTTCTACGTATCGTAAAAGATGACATATCTCGCGTTTCGGCCCCGTGTGGCCCCCAGCCGTCGTCGGAGGCGTTGTGGAACTTCTGGGCCTCGTCGCCCTCGCGCTCGTGGCCGGGGTGGTGTCGTTCAGCTCGCCGTGCGTGCTGCCGCTGCTGCCGGGCTACGTGTCGTATGCGAGCCGAGCAACCGGGCGCACCGGTGACGGCCGCCGGAGCGGGCGCGGCCCGGCTCTGTTCGTCATCGGATTCAGTACGGTCTTCGTCGCGATGGGGCTCACCGCATCGGCGGTGGGGCTGCTGCTGCGGCAGAACCTGGACGTTCTCACCCGGCTCGCCGGCGGGGTCGTCATCGTGCTGGGGCTGGCCATGACCGGGCTCGTACACGTCCCCCTGCTCGGCCGTGAGTTCCGTCCGGGACTGCGGCGAGCCGGATCGAGCGAGATCGGTGGCTTCGGGCTGGGTGCGGCGTTCGCACTCGGCTGGACACCCTGTGTCGGGCCGGTCCTCGCCACGATCCTGACGATCGCGGCCTCGTCGGGGGAGCTCGCGACCGGGGTGCTGCTTCTGGTCGCGTACACGCTCGGCCTCGGTGTGCCGTTCCTGTTGCTGGCCCGCGCCCTCGACCGTGGCCGCGACCGCCTCGCGTGGCTGCGGCGCAACACCCGCAAGATCGAGATCGGCGGCGGGCTCGTGCTGGTGCTGACCGGCGCTCTGATGATCAGCGGGGTCTGGTCCACCCTGATGGCAGGGGCGCTGGCCGGCTATGCGCGGCTCGGCTGGCCCCCGATCTGAGGTTCGCTCCCGCGCCGCCGGGGTCCTCATCCGGTCAGCTCCAGGCCGCGCTCGCGCAGCCACCCGACTGGATCAATCTTGTCCCCTGAAGCCGAGCCCTGCCGGATCTCCAGGTGTAGATGCGGGCCGGTGGACTGGCCCCGGTTGCCGACCTCGGCGATCCGGTCCCCGGCCGACACCCGCTCGCCGGCGGCGACGAACGCCTGGTTGATGTGGCCGTAGACCGAGCGGGACCCGTCGGCATGCCGGACCACCACCCACAACCCGAACCCCGACGCCGGGCCGGACTTCTCCACGACGCCGTCGGCGACGGCGAAGATCGGTGTTCCGATCTTGTTGGCGATGTCGAGGCCGTAGTGCGTGGTGCCCCACCGTGGCCCCGCCGTGGAGGTGATCCGGCCCCGAACGGGCTGCACCGTGGCCTCGTCACCGGACACCGCGGCGGTCGGAGCGCCGTCGGCGCGAGCGTCGGACAGCAGGGTGGAACGGCGTTGCGTCTCCTGCGCGATGCGGGCCCCTTTGGCGAGTGCGGCCAGGGCCTCGGGCCGGGCCGCGTCCGGTAGGTCGGCGCTACTCACCGACCCGGCCGCCGGAGCAGGTGCCGGGTTAGTCGCGACCGGTTGGAGTGACCACGCCGCCACCGGACGGACGCCTGCGTCAACCAACGGGGGGTCGAGCTGATCGTAGGCGGTCTGGGCACCTGCCACTAGAGCTCCGGCGGCGAGGGCGCACAGGGCTCCGCCGGCCGCCGCGGGCGGAGCCGGCGGGCCGAGGGGCACGGACGGACAGGACGACGACATGCGGGTATCCCGGATCTGTCGGGGGCTGCGGGCATGCGGGCACGCGGCCGGGTCTAGATCCGGAAGACCTGCAGGTCGGCGGTAGAGACGCGGGAATCCGCGGCGGGCACGCGAGCGGACGCGAGGGATACCGGCGGGCTCCACACGGTGGGTAGGACGCAGACCGGGTGCGCGGTCGCCGCGCCGTCCTGCGCCTCGGGTACCGCGACTCGAGCCGGGGACGCGGCGGAGTGCTCGATGTCCTGTAAGGGAGCACCGTGGCACTCGTGGGGACCTTCGCCGGCCGCGACCGCGATCGAAGAACCTGGGGTGACCCCCGGTCCGGCGCCGAGCACCCCGGCAGCGAGCACAGAGAGCATGACGACCGCGATCACGGCCGACCACCGGGCGACTCGCCGCACGCGCACTCCCTCCGACCAGTCGAGGTTAGCCGTCGTCCCGGAACCGGCGGCCACCGGCCGGTCGTGGCCTCAGGAGCGGCGGAACCTCGCCGTCGTCACGCGTAGCCACATTCGTTCCCGGAGCGTCACAACCTTCGGCGAGCTCGTGCGTCATCCGTTACGGAAGACGCCGATCGTCGTTACCCCGAGTGGCGGGTGGATGACGTACGAACAGGAGCACGGATGCGGAACCGGACGGCCCGACGTAGCCGCCGCGGCAGGAGTGTCGTCGCCGCCCTCGTGGCGGTGACGGGTATCGGCTTCGCGGGCACCGCACTCGCCGAGGTTGAGCAGAGCGATGTCGCGAAGCAGGCGCACGCCGAGGCCCTCGCCCCCGGCACACCGTGCTCGGTCTCCGCGCGGGCGTGCGTCGATCTCGAGTCGCAGCGGGCCTGGTTGATCCGCGACGGCAACGTCACCCGCGGACCGGTCCCGATCGCCTCCGGTGGCGCAGGCCAGGAGACCCCGCTCGGCCACTCGTTTCGCGTGTATCGCAAGAACAAGGACCATGTCAGCGGCGAGTTCACCGGCCCCGACGGCCGGCCGGCTCCGATGCCGTGGTCGGTGTTCTTCGCCGACGGCGGTGTCGCGTTCCACGGCGGTGACCGCGACCGCGCCTCGGCCGGGTGCGTGAAGCTGGACCTGCCCGAGGCGGAGGTGTTCTTCAACGACCTCGTCGAAGGGGACAAGGTTCAGGTCGTCAACGCCTCGGCCGAGCAGCAGGCCCGTTCCGGCGCCCCGGCCAGCGGCTGACCGACCCGACGACACGCTCGTTCGCCTGGGGCTGGGGCACCGGGGCCGCGACCACGGTGCCCCAGCCCCTCAGCGCCGTGCCCCTGTGCTGGTGCGGGTCCGTGAAGCCTCGATGGTGCCGGCACCGATCGCGGGTAGGGGCCGGGTCGGTGCGCCGTCGTCGGCGGCGCCGTATCCGCTGATCGCCCGCAACCGCACTGTGGGGGGGTCGTCTGCGGCCGGTGCTTCGGTGTCCGTGGCGGCGGTCAGCAGACCTCGGCGGTACAGGCCCGCGAGCGCGGCCGCGCACAGCACGCCGAGTACGACGAGGACCGCCCACGGTATCGGGGCCAACCCGGCCGACCGCGCGAGATCCACCGCCCACCCGGTGCCCGCGTTGCCGAGCAGGATCCCTACGCCGCACACCGTGTTGTAGAAGCCGTAGTGCGTGGCCACCAGGCGGTCACGGGCCAGCGCGACGATCGTGTCCATCTCGAACGGCAGCACCACCGCCGTCCCGACCGCCAGCAGCGCCGCCGTCAGCAGCAGGGCCACGATCCCGGCCACGGTGGCCGGGCCGGGCCCGATCTCCGGCCACACCAGCAGCAGCGAGTCGGCGGCAAGCATCGGCACGAATGCCGCTCCTAGCACGAGCAGGCCGCGGCTGAGCGAGCGGGCAGGCCCCCACCGTGTGCGGCACCAGGCCGTCACCTTCATCTGGGACGCGATGGTCACCGCACCGGACACCATGTAGATGCCGGTTACCAGCGTGGTCGCGGAGTCCCCGCTGCCGAGCAGCGTGCGCGCGTGCAGCGGAAGGGCCAGATAGATCTGATACGACAGGACGTAGGTGCCGATCATCGCGACGGCGAACGGCAAGAACCCTCGGGTTGCGGCGACGTCACGCCATTGGCGCAGCAGTGGACTGCGCTCCTCGCCGGGGTCGTCGTCCCCGCGGCGGGCCGGTAGCGCCCGCACCTGCAGCACCGTCAGGACCGCGAACACGGCCGCGGCGACCAGGCAGGTCAGCGTGAAGTCGATCCCGGTCAGCAAGAGGCCGGCGACCGGGCCGATCAGGATCCCGGCCTGGTAGAAGACGCTGAACAGGGCGAACGCCTCGACCCGGCGCTCGCCGGCGTCGCGGGCGATGTAGGCACGCACGGCGGGGTTGAACAGCGCGCCGGCGAATCCGGTCATCGCCGAAGCGATGACCAGCGCCGAGACCGCGTCGACCAGGCCGATCAGGGCAAAGCCGACGGTCCGCAGCGCGCAGCCGGCGACGATCATTGGCTTGTAGCCGAATCGGTCGGCCAGGCTCCCCCCGACCAGGAACATGCCCTGCTGGGAGAAGTTCCGCACGCCGAGGATCAGTCCGACCATCAGCACCGACAGCCCGAGCCCGGCCGACAGGTGATCGGCCAGGTACGGGATGAGCATGTAAAAGCCCAGATTGATGGTCAGCTGGTTGAGTAGCAGCAGCTGAACCGGCCGGTCGAACGACCGGTATCTGTCGAGTACCCGCATCAGCTCTGGTGCCCTGCTCGCCGGAGCACGTCGGCACAGCGGGTCCAGCGGCGGACCTCAGCGGCGTCGGGTCGGTCGATCTCGTCTGGGTCGTGCAGTGGAGGGCTACCGACGGTGATGCCCTTCGCCGCGCAGAACTCGTCGTTGTAGACGGTGTCGAAGTAGCGCTGCGGCCCGTCGGGGAAGATTGCGGTGATCCGGGTCCCGTGCGGTCGGGTGCGGGCGAGCCAGCCGGCTACGACCCCGACCGCACCCACGCTCCAGCCTCCGCTGGCATAGCTGGAGCTGGCCATCGCCCGGCAGGCTGATACCGCCTCGCCCGGGGCCACCCAGTGCACCTCGGAGAAGATGGCGTGGTCGACATTGCGTGGGTGGATGCTCGAGCCGAGACCACGCATGAGCCGCGGCCGGGCCGGCTGCCCGAAGATGGTCGAGCCGACGGTGTCGACGCCGACGACCTCCAGGTCGGGCTGGTGACGGCGGAGCGCGCGGGAGATCCCGGTCGAGTGCCCCCCGGTGCCGACCGAGCAGACGAGGACATCAGTGCGGCCGAGTTGATGCCAGAGCTCGGCGGCCAGCGGTGCGTAGGCCGCGACGTTGTCCGGGTTGTTGTACTGGTCCGGGCACCAGGAACCGGGGTGTTCGACGAGCAGCTGCATGACGCGGTCGCGGCGGGCCTGTTGCCAGCCGCCTTCGGCGGCCGGCTCTTCGACGGTCTCGATCTGCGCGCCGTAGGCGCGCAGCAGGCGATACATCAGCGGTTCCATCCCCGGGTCGGAGACCAGGGTGACGGGATGGCCGAAGGCGATACCGGCCAGGGCGAGACCGAGGCCGAGGGTGCCGCTGGTGGACTCGATGATCCGACCAGCGGGGCGCAGGTCACCGCGTTCACGAGCACGGCGGACCATGTGCACGGCCGGTCGATCCTTGATCCCGCCGGGGTTGGCGCCCTCGAGCTTGGCCCAGAAGCCACACCCCTCGGGCGCGAAAGGAGCGTCGATCCAGACGACAGGGGTGTTGCCGACGACGTGGGTCAGCCGAGCCTCCTGGGACGTGGGCAGACCGGAATCGAGCAGTGCGGGCATGGGAAGACCTCGTTCGGACGCGCGGCGTCGCCGCGCAAGGGGAGCGATCACGGACCTGCGACGTGACCGGAGACGGACACACCGGCTCCGGCAAGCCGATCTAGGTCCGCGCGATCTGCGCGAGAACGAGGTGTCTACGGCCACCCGTTGGCACCCGCCGGCCGTGCACTGCGGTGGGGCCGACAGACTGATGTGTGGCGGCTGTTTCGACGGCGGGCAGCCCCACCGGCGGCCCATCGGTGTCCGGGACCGCCCTGACCGTCCTCGACGACACGCTCGTGGTGTCGTGCGACCCGGCCTCGTGGCAGGTCGGGGCGTGGTCGGGTGACGTCGAGACCGACTCGGCGGAGGCGATGATGTGCGGATCGGGGGCGTGCGAGGTGCTGGCCACCGCCAGGAGGACGGCGACCAGCCCGGTCAGCAACAGCCCGAAGCGCGTGGCGCGTCCCCGCCACACGTTCCCGAACACCTGGCTCCTATCGCTCACAGCGACCGGACGGTATCAACGAGTAACCGTCGTCTGATCTTGGGTCTTGCCAGCTGCTTTGGGGGCGAACGCTTCGTGTTCCCGGGGCGCCGCAGCCGGGAAGCGACCAGGTCCTAACCGTGAGCGGGTCCTGTGCGAGGTCCCGCCGGAATACGGCCTCGTGCAGCGCGTCGGTGCTGATCCGGACCGGTCCGGCCGCTTCATCGTCCTGGTCCGCGGCGGCTCCACTTGCGATCGAGCCTAGAACCGCCACCGCAGCTTCCGACAACAAGCCGGGGTCGCGCACGACCGCAGCCCGTAAGGGCGGGAAACTGTCACTCGGCGGCGCGTAGGCGCCAGCGGAATTCGCCGTGATCGCTGCGAGCGTCGCGCTGTCGATCCTTAGCTCCTGGTACACAGCTCCATCGACCTACCGGTCGCCGCTGGTTGGTCCGACGCACCGAGCAGCCCGCCAACGAGGGTGACGCCTGCCCGGGTGCCGCGTCTGCCCGGTGCTGCACAGTCAGTCGCTGGCCGGGCTGGCGCGGCGCAGCGTGAACACCGCGAGGCGAACGGTCAGCCCGTCGAGCAGGAACGCGCCGAACGCCCACGGGTCCAGCCACCGGTCCGGGGCGCCGAGTCCGGGCACGGGCAGCAGCAACGGGGCGAGGAAGCTCGCCACGCCGACCGCACCGGTGATCGCGGCGGCAAGCAGGGCCCCCGGCCGCCGGCCGATCACCAGCGCGATCGCGCCGCCAGCGGCCGCGGCGGCCAGCGTCGCCGCCAGCAGGCGAGCCACGGCGTCGGCCTCGGAGGAGTCGATCGCCAGCCACAGGTGCGCTACGCCGGCGGCGGCCCACACCGCGGCCACCGTGACACCGCCACCACGCGGTACCCGGACGACGTCAATGCTCCGGTCGCCGCCGCAATCACGCCGGTGCTCTCCAACGCCTCGGGCAGCAGCTCCTCCAGGTCGAGGGTGACGCTCGCGGGCACCCCCTGCCCGCCCGGTGCCCCGGCGTTTCGCATCCGATCCTCGCCCCAACCCGCGGCCACTGTCATGCACGGATCGCGATACAACCATATGTCGATGGGGGGTGCGGGCGGCGCAGGCGCCCCGACGGCCGCGCCGCCCCGGCGACCGAGAGGAGGCTCACGCAGCGTGGGGGACACCACCGGCTGCGACGGATCCCGGCTCGGACAGGTCGAGGCAGAGCAGATCGCGGTGTCGGAGCTGTCCGTAAGCATCGATCAGTCAAACGTGCTGACCCGGTGAGCAACGGTCGTGGCGGCCGCGAGCACGTCCGCGAGGCGGAGGCCGTCGCGCACAGCGCCCTCCATTGTTCCTGGCCAGGTACTGCGGTCCGCTCCGCCGAACAGCAGTCGTCCGTGGTCGGCGCGTAGGGACGGTCCGTGCCGGACCAGCTGGTCCGGGCCGAAGGCCGGGTATCCACCCAGGGCGAACGGCTCGGAGCCCCAATCGATGGAGTGGACCTCGTCCAGCTCGACGTCGGGGAGGAGCAGCGACCGGAACCGCTCGTGCAGTGCGGATCGGGGTCGGGTTGTGTCGGAGCCGTAGGCGAAGCCGATGGCCTGCTGCGCGTCGACACCGACCAGGGGCAGCTGCGTGTCGCCCACGACGTGCAGGCCGCGTTTCCGGGGATGTCGCGGTGTGCCGACCAGCTTGATCACCGTGGGGTTGAGATCGCCGAGGTGAGCGCGGTGGTCGATTCGGGCACCGACGCCTCGAACGCGATCGCCGAGATTGCGGCCAACGGGACACAGACGGCGACACGGTGCGCGAGGCGCACTGTCTCGTTCCCGATATGCACACGCACGGGCCCGGTGTCGTTGTCGGGGGTCTCGACGCGGGTGACGCGGGCGTTGAGCTGCACCGGTTGGTGGAGGGTGGCAGCCGGGCGGCGGCAGATCTGACCGGCCCCCTCGGAGATGCGTGAACCGGTCTCCTGCCACAACGCGGGTAGGCCTCCGGCCGGTCCGACCCAGAGGACGAGGCCGAGCAGAGACAGCCGGTCCAGCGTGGTCAGGGCGAACGCGCGGATCACCGTGTCGAGGATCTGCACCGTGTCCGGTGATGCGCCGACGTCCTCGCGCAGCCACTGATCGACCGGGACGGCGTCTGCGGCACGGCCGCCCGGTGTGGACCACGGTTCGCTGAGATCGACCTGTGCGATGACCGCTCGAAGGTGGCGCTGGACGAGACCGAGCTCCCTCAGCGTCCGCAGCGTGATCGCATGCCGCAGTTCGGGCCGGACCACCCGCAGTCGGGGCGGAACGCGGGAACCGGGTACGAGATGGAGTCCGAGCGCGGGGACGAGTCGGCGGAGGCTGACGTAATGACGACCGACGAGCTCCCCACCGATGTCGAGCCGACGACCGCCGATCCATCGGCTCCGCGTCCGTCCTCCGACCTCGGGGGCTGCTTCCAGGACCACCACCGATCGACCGGAACGGTCGAGATGGGCCGCCGCGGTGAGTCCGGTTAGGCCGGCGCCGACGACGAGGACATCGTAGACTACGTTTATCAAAATATACTAGCGTATATTTGAATCACTTGAGTACGTCTGCCTCGCTCCGGAGCGCATGTCCCGACCCGGTCTTTCTACGCCACGTCGAACGTGGTGCCATAGGGTGTAAGGGACCTCGATACGGGAGGCAGTGCTGGTGGCGAGTTCCTGGATCGCCGGTCCGGTCGTGGCGACGGTGTGGGCGACGCTGTTTGTGCTGGTGGCGATCGTGCACGTGGCGCACCTGGCGGTAATGTCCGGGCGGCACTGCATCTGGCACGCCGCGCACGTGCTCATGGCCGTCGGGATGGTGGTCATGTTCTGGCCCGGCGGGAAGCTGCTCGTGCCCGCCGCGGTCGTGGTGACGGTCTACTCGCTGGCCGCGGGAACACTGGCGGTCGGACTGGTGGTCGCGCGGTTGCGTCGCGCACGGCTCGGCCCGTTGTGGCTGGCCAACGTCGTTGATCTCACCGCGATGGCCTACATGTTCGTGATGATGACCACCCGGTTGGCGTGGCTCAGCATGCTGGGCGCGGTGTGGTTCGCCGTCCAGATGCTCGGCTGGGCGAGCGGCCGACTGGGCCGCGTTCTCGAGCGTGGCGGGCTCGGGGAGGCCGTCCCGTCAACCCACGCGCGCGGGGACACCTCCAGCACCCGAACCGCACGTCCAACCGCGGGTCAGGACCCGGCGAACGGGTGCCCCGACGACCGTTCAATCGCTGCGCCCCGCGACCCGCTGCCCACCGAGGGCGGGCCGGTGCAATCCGGTAGGACGACCACGACGTCGGCGGCGCGCGACCGGGTGGGGGCCGTGCGCGGCCATGTGGCGCGCGGAGTGGTCGATGGCGGCCGCCACGACTGGTCGGTGCGGATCGCCCTCGCGGTGATGTCGGCCGGCATGGCCTACATGTTGCTGGTCATGGAGTTCGCCATGCCCGCCATGAGTGGCATGTAGTCCGTACGCGCAAGCAGTGCACGAAAAGCCGGCCCGGATGGCCGAGGTCGACGATCGGGGATAGTCGACCGGAGCGCTCCTGCGCCTGGAGATCCGCGCGGGCTCCGCCGCGGGCCCCAGCTCGGTCCGGTCGCGTGGCTTCGGGAACGCGGCCTGGAGCTGGGTTCGTGAGACACCCGGGTTCACGCCGGCCCCGCGCGCAGGGTGCAGATCCGGGGGTTGCAGGTGCGATCTCAGGGGCGCCCGCGGGGCGTCTGCGGTGCCGGTGCGGACGGGTCGGGACTGCAGCAGGCGCACCCGTTCTCGCAGCTGCCGTCCGCTCCGGATCGGTCGGCCGGGGTCGGCGGCTCCGCGTCGACCGGTGCCGGGCCGGTGGCCACCTCGGTCAGCGCTGTGTTCCGAGCCGGCGGTGCGCAGCACGGGTCGTCCGGCTCGGGGGCGGCCCCGATGGTGACGTGGTGCGGGCCGGTGGCGGTGGCCGCGGCGGTGAGACCGGGCAGGGGTCGTGCCCGGGCGGCGCGGACGGCGTTGAGGATCACCAGTACCTCGGCCGCCTCGTGGATGATGACGACCGTGGCCAGGCCCAGCACGCCCACGGCGGCGAGCGGGATGAGCGCACCGATGATGAGCAGCGAGAAACCGACGTTCTGCAGCATGATCGTCCGGGCCCGGCGGGCGTGTGCGAGGTTCTGCGGCAGGTGACGCAGGTCCTCGCCCATCAAGGCGACGTCGGCGGTCTCGATCGCGACGTCGGTGCCCATCGCGCCCATGGCGATGCCGACGTCGGCGGTGGCCAGCGCGGGTGCGTCGTTGACGCCGTCACCGACCATGGCGATCCGGCGCCCGCGGGCGATGTCGGGCAGCAGGCCGGCCTTGTCCTCGGGCCGCAGCTCGGCGTGCACGGTGTCGATGCCGGCCTGCTCGCCGAGTGTGGCGGCGGTGCGCTGGTTGTCCCCGGTCAGCATGGCGACCTCGATGCCGAGCTCGCGTACCCGCCGGACGGCCTCGCGGGCTTCGGGGCGCAGCTCGTCGCGGACGGCGACCGCGCCGATCGGCGAGCCGTCGCCCTCGACGAGCACGACCGTGGCGCCCTGGTCCTGCAGCCGCGCGACGTCGGCGGCCAGCGGGCCGGTGTCGACCCAGCCGGGCTTACCCAGCCGCAGCGAAACCCCGTCGAGGGTGCCAGTGAGGCCGTGTCCGGCGACAGCGTGCACGTCCTCGGCGGGCCGGACGGTGATCGACCGCTGCTCGGCCGCGGTGAGGACCGCGCGGGCAAGTGGGTGCTCGCTACGTGACTCCAGCGCGGCGGCGGTGGCGAGTACCTCGGTGCGGTCCCGGGCGGGTACGGCGTGGACGTCGACGACCTCGGGTTCGTTGCGGGTCAGGGTGCCGGTCTTGTCGAGGGCCACGGCGCGGACTCGGCCGAGCTCCTCCAGTGCGGCGCCGCCCTTGACCAGGGCGCCGTGCCGGCTGGACGCGCCGATGGCGGCGACGACGGTGAGCGGCACCGAGATCGCGAGCGCGCACGGCGAGGCGGCGACGAGTACGACGAGCGCTCGTTCCAGCCACAGCAGGGGGTCGCCGAGCAGGGCACCGAGTGCGGCGATCAGCGCGGCGAGGATCATGATCGCCGGGACCAGCGGGCGGGCGATCCGGTCGGCGAGGCGCTGGCCGGTGCCCTTGCGCTCCTGGGCTTGCTCGACGATGTGCACGATCCGGGCCAGCGAGCTGTCCGACGCGGGCGCGGTGACCTCGATTTCGATCGCGCCGCCGCCGTTGATCGTGCCGGCGTAGAGGTCGTCACCGGGCCCGGCCTCCACCGGGACGGACTCGCCGGTGATCGCCGAGGTGTCGAGGCTGGTGCGGCCGGAGCGGATGACACCGTCGGTGGCGGCCCGCTCGCCGGGGCGCAGGATCAGCCAATCGCCGACGACCAGATCGTCGGGGGAGACGGTCTCCTCGCGGCCGTCGCGCAGGACCGAGGCGGTGGGCGGGACCAGGCCGAGCAGGGCGCGCAGGCCGCGGCGGGTCTTGGCGACGGCGTGGTGCTCGAGGCCCTCGGCGATCGAGAACAGGATCCCGAGCAGGGCGGCCTCGGTGACCTGACCGAGGGCGACGGCGCCGATCGCGGCGATCGTCATCAGGGTGCCGACGCCGATCCGTCCGTGGCGCAGGTTGCGCAGCGCGTCGGGGACGAAGGTCGACGCCGCGACCACCGCCGCGACGAGCTCGGTCCCGGAGACCAGGAGCGCGGGGCCGCCGGCGACGAGATCGACCAGCCAGGCGACCGCGAGCAGGACGGCGGCGACCGCGGCGAGCTGCAGCTCCCGGACCTGCCAGACCCAGGCGGGGCTCTCGTCGGTGGCCCCGGCCTCTCCGTGGGCGGACTCCGGCCCGCAGCAGGCGTCAGACACGGTCGGCCTCCTCCGCGAGCGGCTCGCGGTCGAGGTCGAACAGCACGGACAGCACCGCGCGCCCCCGCCCGGACAGCCGGTACATCACCATCCGCCCGTCCTTGCGAGCCGTCACGACGCCGGCGCCGCGGAGCTGACGCAGGTGGTGCGACACCAACGCCTGCGACGCACCGACGATCCAGGCGGTGTCGCACACGCACAGCTCGTCGCCGTCGAGCAATGTGGCGGCGATACGCAACCGGGTCGGGTCGCTCACCGCCCGGGCCGCCCCGGCTGCCGGCTCGAGGCGGCCGGTGTCGGGCAGGGCGGCCCGGATCCGCTCGGCACGCGGCAGGTCTAGGCAGAGCAGGTCACACGTATCGTCGGAGGCCACAAAAATATTCTAACGCACATTGGTATGTCTGGTCGAGCATCCCCTCCGTGAGGTCGGGCCCGGTTCCGTACTCTACGATTCGTAGAATTTCGGGAGGTGAGGACGACGTCGGTTCCGGAGCAGATCTCGGCTTCGCCGGCCGAGGGTGCGGTGCACGACCTCGCTGTGGGCGGGATGACCTGCGCTGCGTGCGCGGGCCGGGTCGAGCGGAAGCTGAACAAGCTCGACGGTGTGCGGGCGTCGGTCAACCTGGCGACCGAGCGGGCCCGGGTGCTGGCACCGGCCGGGACGGATCCGCGGGTGCTGACCGGCGCCGTCGAACGGGCCGGCTACACCGCGCGCCTGCTGACCGCGAGCCCCGAGACCTCCGGCGCCGGGAGTTCGGGGCGTGTGCGTGACCTGCGACGGCGGCTGGCCGTGGCCGCCGTGTTGGCGATGCCGCTGGCCGATCTCTCGTTGGCCCTGTCGCTGTTCCCGGAGCTGCGGTTCCCGGGCTGGGAGTGGGTCTTCCTGGCGCTGGCGCTGCCGATGGTGCTGTGGTGCGGCTGGCCGTTCCATCGGGCCGCCGCGAACGCGGCGAGACACGGCGGCGCCACGATGGACACGCTCGTGTCGGTGGGGACGCTGGCCGCGACCGGGTGGTCGCTCTGGATCATGGGTCGTGGCGGCGACGCCGAACCGGGCTTCGGTACCGGTTGGGCCGCGCTGACCCGGACCGACGATGCGCTGTACCTGGACGTCGCGGCGGTCGTGATCACGTTCCTGCTGGCCGGTCGCTACTTCGAGGCCCGCGCGAAGCGCTCGGCGGGCTCGGCGTTGCGGGCGTTGCTTTCTTGGGGGGTCAAGGACGTCGAGGTGCTCGGCGACGAGGGCCCGGTCCGCGTCCCGGTGGAGATGTTGCGGGTCGGGGACCGGTTCACTGCGCGGCCGGGCGAGAAGATCGCCACCGACGCCGTCGTCGAGCAGGGCCGATCTGCGATCGACACTGGCGTGGTCACCGGCGAGTCCGTGCCGCGCGAGGTGGGTCCGGGCGACCAGGTCATCGGTGGGACGGTGAACGCTGCCGGGCACCTGGTGCTCGTCGCGACGCGGGTCGGCTCGGACACCCGGCTGGCCCGTATGGCGCACCTGGTCGAGCAGGCCCAGGAGGAGAAGGCCGGAGCGCAACGCCTCGCTGACCGCGTCTCGGCCGTGTTCGTTCCGGCGGTGCTGCTGCTCGCGGTGGCCACGTTCGTGGGGTGGTGGCTGCTCGGGCCGTCGATCGCCGCCGCCATGACCGCGGCGCTCGCCGTCCTCGTCGTCGCCTGCCCGTGCGCGCTCGGGTTGGCCACCCCGACCGCCGTGCTGGTCGGGACCGGCCGCGGCGCCCAGCTCGGGGTGTTCCTCAAGGGTCCCGAGGCCCTGGAGTCCACCCGTCGGATCGACACGATCGTCCTCGACAAGACCGGCACCCTCACCGAGGGTCGGATGCAGCTCGACGCCGTCCTGCCCGCGCCCGGCGAGGACGCCGACCTGGTGCTGGATCGTGCCGTTGCGGTGGAGCGCGCGTCCGAGCACCCGATCGCCGCCGCGCTGGTCGCCGCAGGCGACCCGGCCCGTTCCCGGCCGGTGACCGGGTTCGCGGCGTCGGCCGGGCTCGGCGCCCGCGGCACGGTCGACGGGGTCGAGGTGCTGGTGGGCAGCCTGCGGATGCTCGCCGCGCACGGCCACGAGTTGCCCGTCGCGCTCGACGCCGAGCGTCGGCGCGCCGAGGAGGCGGGTGCCACCGCCGTTGCCGTCGGCTGGGACGGGCGGGTGCGGGGCCTGTGCACGGTCACCGACCGTATCCGGTCGAGCGCCCCGTCCGCGGTCGCCGCGTTGCGCGCCCTGGGCATCGAGCCGGTGATGGTGACCGGGGACAACCCGCGCACGGCGGCGGCGGTGGCTGCCGCGGTCGGGATCGGCGCCGACCGGGTCGTCGCCGAGGCGATGCCGGAGGACAAGGTCGACCGGGTCCGTCGGCTGCAGGCCGAAGGACGCTCGGTCGCGGTCGTCGGGGACGGGATCAACGACGCCGCCGCGCTGGCGGCCGCTGAGCTCGGTGTCGCGGTAGGCAGCGGCACCGACGTCGCGATCGAGGCCGCCGACCTCGTCCTCGGCCGGGACGACCTGCTCGCTGTTGCCGACGCGATCGAGCTGGCCCGCCGCACCCACCGCACCATCGTGAGCAACCTGCGTTGGGCGTTCGGCTACAACACCGCGGCGCTGCCGCTGGCCGTGGCCGGGCTGCTCAGTCCGCTGGTCGCGGGTCTGGCGATGGTGCTGTCGTCGGTCTTCGTCGTGTCGCAGAGCCTGCGGCTGCGCCGGTTCTCGCCCGCCGGTCAGGGCCTGCGGTGACCGCGGCGGGCACCCTCGCCCCGTCGCGTCGGTCGAGCTGGTCGTGGCTGGGGTGGTGGTTGCCGGTCGCCGCAGTCACCGGGTTGGTCGTCGGCGCGCTCGGACCCGACCTCGCGGTGCTGTTCGGCTACCGCACGCTCGGCCCGGTGGCGGCGGTCGGTCAGCCCTTCGCCCGCACCCTTGCGCTGGGCGCCGCGTCGGCCGCGGTCGCCGGCCTGCTCGCCGCCGTCGTGCTCGTGCCGGGCCGACCGGATGGGGTCCTTACCCCGGCGGGGTACGCGGCGCTCGGTGTCGTCCGCCGGGCCTGCCCCGTCCTCGCCCTCGCCGGACTCGCGGTCGCGCTGCTCACGGTCGCCGAGTCGGTCGGGATCAGCCCCGGGGCGTTGCTCGCCGACCCTCCCGCGCTGGTCCTGGCGCTGGTCACGGTCGAGATGGCGGCCGGTTGGGTGATCGCGGCGCTGGTCGCCCTCGCCGTGGGGCTCGCCGCCGGGGCGGTGCTCACCTGGCGCGGTGCGACCGGGGCGCTCCTCGTGTTCCTCGCCGGGCTGGCGGTGCCGCCGGCGACCTCGGTAGCGAACTCGGAACGCTCGCACGACTGGTACGGCGACGCGATCACCCTGCACACCGTGGCCGCGCTGGTCTGGGTCGGCAGCACCCTGGCCACGGCCGGGTTGTTGCGCCGCGGCGCCGCCGGGCCGGCCGTGCTGCGCCGCCACGACCGGCTCGCACTCGCCGCGTCGCTCGTGCTGGTGCTGAGCGGGCTGGTGCCCACGGCGCTTGATGTCGGACTCGACGGTCTGGGCAGCGGCTACGGCCTGCTGGTGATCACCAGCACGGCCGTGTTGGCCGGCGGCCTGGTCGCGGTCCGCGGTCGGCGGCGCACCGGGTCCGTTCGGCTACTGCTGGGGGTCGAGCTCGGGCTGCTCACGGTGGCGACCGCCGCCGGGGCGGCGATGTCCCGGCTGGTTCCGCCCGGGGCGCGGACTCCGGAACCGCTCGACTCGGACCGGCTGGTGTTCCTACTCGGCTACGAGCTGCCGGCCCGGATGGGGCCGGCCGAGCTGGCCGGGCTCTGGCGGTTCGACCTGCTCTTCGCCCCGGCGGCTCTGCTCGCAGCACTCGCCTATCTGCTCACCGTCCGCCGGCTGCACCGCTGCGGCGGCTCCTGGCCGGTCGGCCGCACGCTGGCCTGGACGGCCGGGTGCATGACGGTGCTGGTCGCGACGTCGTCGGGGATCGGGGCCTACGCGACCGCGGTGTTCAGCATGCACCTGCTTGGCCACGCGCTGCTGTCCACGGTCGCCCCGCTGCTGCTGGTGTGCGGCCACCCGCTGACCTTGGCCCGGCGCGCCGCGCGTCCGGAGACCGCGGCCCGGCTCGTGGCTCTCGCCGACGCCGCCCCATTGCGGGTGCTGCGCCACCCGGCGGCGGCCTGGTGCGTCGCCGCCGCGGCGGTGTTCGGCGTGTACGCCACCGGATTCTTCGACGCCGTCGTCCTGGAGCACTGGTCGCACCCGGCCATGGACGCGCTCGCACTCGGCACCGGGCTGCTGCTGTTCCGCGCGGTACTCGGTGCCCGCGAACCCGAGCCCCCCGTGTTCGTCCGGCTCGGACTGCTGTTCGCGGTGATGATGCTGCACGCCGCGTTCGCGATCTGGCTACTGGCCCAGGCCGAGCCGCTGGCCGCGCGGTTCTACGCCGCGGTGGCGATGCCGTTCGTGCCCGACCTGCTCGCCGGGCAACGCCAGGGCGCGATCCTGGCGTGGGTGGTGTCCGACCTGGCTATGGTCGCGGCCGCCCTGGTCGTCGTCCGGTCGTGGTGGTCGAGTGAACCGGGGGTCCCTACCGAGGAAGGGGTGCGCGCATGACCGCGCTGCTCCCGGCCGGGTTGCCGCCGCTGGACCCGCCGCCGCTGACGACACGCGAGATGCTGCTGAGCTGGACGCTCGACCCGGTGGTCCTGGTGCCGCTCGCCCTCGCCGGCATCGGCTACCTATGGGGCGTGCAGACCTTGCGCCGCCGTGGCGACCAGTGGCCGGTTCGCCGGACCGCGTTCTTCGCGCTCGGGCTCGCCGTGGCCTTCGTCGGGATGGCGTCGGCGCTCGGGGTCTACGACCGGGTGCTGTTCTCCGTCCCCGCGATCCAGCACATGGTGCTGCAGATGATCGCGCCGGTCGGGCTGGTCCTCGGCGCACCGACCAGCCTGGCGCTGCGCGCGCTGCCCACCAGAGGTCGCCGGCTACTGCTCGCGGTGCTGCACAGCGCGTGGAGCCGGTTCGTCTCACACCCCGCGGTCGCGTTCGGGTTGTTCGCCCTCACCCAGTTCGCCTTCTACTACACCCCGCTCTACGAGCTGTCCCTGACCAACATGTGGGTGCACGACTTCATGCACCTGCACTTCGTGGCGGTCGGGTTCCTGTTCTACTGGGCGCTGCTCGGTGTCGACCCGACCCCGCACCGGGTGCGGTTCAGTCTGAAGATGCTGCTGGTCGTGGGGATGGGGCCGGTGCACATCCTGCTCGGTGTCCCGATCATGATGACCAGCTCGCTGTTCGCCGCGGACTTCTACGAGTCGCTCGCGCGTGACTGGGGCCCGCCCTTGCTGGACGACCAGCACCTCGGCGGCGCGATCCTGTGGGGTTTCGGCGACATCGCCGCGATCGCACTGGTCGCGGCGTTCGTCCGGCAGTGGTTCGCCTCCGACGAGCGCACCGCCCGCCGCACCGATCGTCAGCTCGACCGGCTCTACGGCGCCGGTCCGACCATCGAACCCTGGTGGCTGACCGACGACGCCGACGACACCCCCGACGTCCTCGGCCCGCAGCGCGACGGCAGCTGATGTCAGTCGAACGAGATGTGCACGTGGTCCATGTGGTTGGCCGTGACCCCGCCGCGGTCCTCCTGGGCCTCCCAGCCGCTGCCGGTGTCGATCCGCTGCCGGTAGATCACGTAGCTGATGCCCAGCTCATCCATGTTGGCGCGCGCGTAGGCCGCCAGCTTCTCACCGGTGGCCTGATCGACCATGAGGTCCAGGGCCTTGCCCTTCGGGTGGTCCGAGGCGTTGGAGCGCCCGGCGACGCCGTAGACGGTGTCGACGGAGAACATGCAGCGCAGCTTCTCGCCCGCCTCGGCGACGCCGTCGGCGACGTCGCCGAACCCTTCGGTCCCCGCCGCGCAGCCGGCGGGACCGTCGCCTGCGCCGGACGTGTCAGCGGGCGCAGGATCCGGAGCGGGTTCTGGGGCGGCGGCGCGGCGCGCGGCTTCCTCGCGTGCCTGGCCGGCGTCGCGTGCCGCGCTGGTCGCCGCGCCGACGATCTCGTCGACGTCGACCGGTGGGGGCTCGGCCAGCGCCGCGGCCGCACCGGAGCTTTGCGCCGACCGGGTCGGCGGTGCCGGAGCGAGGGAGTCGACGGGACCGGCATCGGTGGTCGACGTCGTGAACGCCTGGAGCGCGAGCTCCTCGACATGCACGCGGTCGTCACCGACGGCGCCGTGGACGGCGATCAGGGAGCCACCGGCCAGGGCGGATGCCAGGATTCCGGTGACCCCTGCGCCGCGCCGCCCGCGAGACCCGCCTCGCCCGTCGGGTGTGATCGCGGTGGCGGACGGCCGGGTCCGGGTCGGGGTTTCCCGGACCGCGGCCGCACCGGTGGTGCGATGCCTCGACACAGTGGTGTCCTTCCTCGGTCGGAATCGGCCGCACCCCGGAGCCGGGGGAGCGAGTGGGGTGCGCGGCGCAGCGGGGGAGCCTGCCGTTACCGTTCCGACACCGATCCTACGACGCCGTGTCGAAGGTTTCACGTGGGTCGGACTGAATCGCACGACGACCGGTCGATCACGCACTGCGGACGGACCGACACTCGCCTGCGGGTCACCGTGCCGAGGTCGTCGCCGGCGTCGGACAGGCGAGAACGAGAGCCGGTCGGAGGGAAGGGACGATGACGGTGCGGACCGCGACACCACGTCCTGCTCGGACGCTCCTCGTCCTGCTGGCGGCTGTGCTAGTTCACACGGCGCTGGGCTCGATCCTGGCCTGCCACGCCGCCGCCTCCGAGCGGCCGGTGGCGACGGTCGCCGCAGACACGACTCCGGTCCAGCAGACCGCGACGTGTCCCGATTGCCTGCCCGAGGCGGGTACCGGCGCCGAAGCGGCGACCACGACTCCGATGACCGGAGACGTCCCGATCCCGCCGACACCGTCCGGCCCGTGCACCCCAGACCGGCCCTGCCAGCACGGCTCGGGAGGCGGGCACGCCGGCGGTGACACGGCGATCCGCGGGGTCGACCCGTCACGGGATGGCGGTCCGCCAGTCGTCTCCGCGAGCTTCGGGGCGGACCAGGTGAAGCCGCCCGTGCCGGCCGAATCGGTCTCGGGCCCAGTGCCTCCGGCGGCGGTGCTCACACCCGTCGCAGTGCTCTGCGTCAATCGGAACTGATCCGCCCGGGCGCCGAGCCCGACCCGTGCATGACCGGCCCGTCGGGCGGTCGATACGGCGTCGTGCCCGGACCGTAGGGAACCCGGATCCAACCGCGGCACGACGCCGCCCAGCCCCGAAGGGCCTTCTCATGTCACGCGCCTCGCGCACCCCCACGTCATCGTCCGCCGCGCCGCGGCGAGGCATATCGAACACGAAGCTCTCCCTGATCGTCGCGGGCGTCTTCGTCCTCGTCGTGGCCGTCCTGTTCGGACTCACGCGGCTCGGCGGTGACACCCCGAGCAACAGCTCCGAGGCCGCATCGGTCGCGGTCCGGGACAACAGCCACCGGCTGTCCACCGCGCCCGGATCCGAGGTGACCTTCGTGGAGTTCCTCGACTTCGAATGTGAGGCCTGCGGGGCGGTCTACCCGGCGATCGAGCAGCTCCGCCAGCAGTACGGCGACCGCGTCAACTTCGTCATCCGCTACTTTCCCGGGCCCGGCCACTTCAACGCCGAGCCGGCCGCCCGCGCGGTCGAGGCCGCCGCGCAGCAGGGGCAGTTGCAGGCGATGTACAAGCTGATGTTCGAGACCCAGCAGGAGTGGGGCGAGCAGCAGGTCCCGATGGACGGCCGCTTCCGCGGTTACGCCGAGCAACTCGGTCTCGACATGGCCCGCTTCGACGCCGCCTACAACGATCCTGCCACCCTCGATCGCGTCCTCGCCGACCGCGACGACGGCCTGGCCCTCGGCGTGCAGGGAACGCCGACCTTCTTCGTCAACGGCGAGCAGCTGAACCCGGAGTCCTACGACGACCTGACCCGCGCGCTCGACGACGCGCTCGCCAGGAGCTGACCGGCCATGACCGACCTCCTTGATGGTTCGCGCGAGATCGCGACCCAGGCCCCTCGTGGAGCCGGCGCACTCCCGCGCGCCCTTCCCTGGGTGCTTCTACTGGGCGGCGCGGTCGGGCTTCTGGCCGCGTTCGCGCTGACGGTCGAGAAGATCGCACAGCTCGCCGACCCCTCCTACCAACCGAGCTGCAGCATCAACCCGGTGCTGAGCTGCGGCTCGGTCATGGCGACGCCGCAGGCCACGGCGTTCGGTTTCCCGAACTCCCTGATCGGACTCGGCGGGTTCGCGGTCGTCGCCGCCACCGGCGCAGCGTTGCTGGCCGGTGCGCGGATGCGCGGGTGGTACTGGGCAGGCCTGCAGGCCGGGGTGGTCTTCGGCGCCGGGTTCGTGCACTGGCTGATCGGCCAGAGCCTGTACACGATCGGCGCGCTGTGCCCCTACTGCATGGTGGTCTGGGCCGTGACGATGCCGATCTCCTGGTACGTCACCCTGCGCAACCTCGACGCCGTCGCGGACCGCATGCCGACCGGGGCCCGGCGACTGCTCACGGGCATCCGCGCAGCGCACGGCATCCTGCTCACCGGCTGGTTCCTGGTCGTCCTGGCCCTGATCCTGGCGCGGTTCTGGGACTTCTGGGTCGCAGCAGCCACGTCATGAGGCGCGCGTTCCGGGCGGTCACGGTGCTGCTCGCTGCCGTCACCGCCCTGACCGCCGCTGGCTGCGGCACCGGCACGTCCGGGCCGTAGCCGGCGGCAGCGGCGCGCAACAAGAGGGGCGCCCCGCAGCCACACCCTGGGCGGCGGTCGCGGTCATCGGCGGCCGCCGGGTGTCGTAGGCTGCCCGGTATGTCGTCTCCCGAGGCGGAGCCCCGTCTACGGCAACAGGGCGCCGACGTCGACTCCCTGTACGAGATCAGCTCCCGCATCGAAGGCAAGGTCGACGCGCTGGACGCAAAGGTCGACCAGCTCGCGGAGGGCACAAGCGACCGGCTCGACGCCCTGGGCGCTCGGTTCGAGGCCCACGACGCACGGTTCGACGCCCTAGAGCGGTCAAACGAGCAGACCCAAGCGCTCCTCGCCCGGATCCTGGAGCGACTCGACCGGGACTGACCGGCAGCCATCCCGCCCGGCCCCCTCCCCGGCCGAGCGCGCGGGCCTGGTCCGCTTCCCCGGCCTGCGTCGTGAGCCGCGGTCCCGGGCGTCCCGCCGGGCTGGACCCGCTCACGGTCGGCGCGGACCACCACCTGACCGCGTTCCGCAGCCCCAGAGCGCTCGTACCTCCTTCATTGTGGACCGGGCTCGTCGACCGGTGACGACCCGGTCGGCGGGACCCCGAAAGACCCACACACGCGAGTTCCGTTTCGCCCGCCGCCCCGACCCGGCTGTTCACCTTCGATGAGAACGCTGTTCAGCGCGCTGCTCAGGGAGGTGAGAGTTGTGCAGCTCGCTGAGAATCGACAACGGTGTCGTTGCACAAGCAACAAAAACCACAGCGTCCGTACAACAGGATAATGCACGTTATGCCACGCTTTTTGACGTTGATAATCGCCGCGGTGTTGGCGGATCACGACCTCGTCCTCCTGGTGATGAGCACCGTGGCGGCCTCGACGAGGGTGAGCACGGTCTTGTCGGCGGCGGCGGAGCACCCTGGCCAGGAGCGGGTCGGACCGGACGGTATGAACGCGGTCCCCTCGATTGTGGCCGGCGCTGTCTCTTAGACCGTGTTTGAGAAGGGTCGGCGTGTCTGCGCCGCGCGGGCCGCGCTCTGGTCCATCGTGGACGGGTGGCTCGGCGTCAGCGGCGGTATCCCTCGGACACCAGCGATGAGCAGTGGGCGTTGATCGAACCGCTGTTGCCCGAGGCCGGGGCGGGTGGGCGTCCGGAGAAGCACCCGCGCCGGGACGTGGTCGACGCGATCCTCTACGTCGTGCGGGCGGGGTGCGCTTGGCGGGCTCTACCAGCGGACTTCCCGCCCTGGCAGACCGTCTACTGGTATTTCAACCGGTGGGAACAGCAGAAGGTCACCGAGAAGATCCTCCCGGTCGTGCGCCGTCAGCTACGTGCCGACGAGGGGCGGGACCCGGAACCGAGCGCGGGGATCATCGACTCGCAGTCGGTGAAGGGTGCCGACACCGTCGGGCAGGACTCGCGCGGCTTCGACGCAGGGAAGAAGATCAACGGCCGGAAGCGGTTCATCGTGACCGACACCCTGGGCCTGCTGTTGACCACTGTGGTGTGCTCGGCGTCGGTGCAGGACCGCGACGGGGCGAAGTCGATCCTGCTCGACCTGTACCTGCGCACCAGGGTGCGGTTCGTCTACGCCGACGCCGGGTTCGCCGGACGCCTGCTGGAGTGGGCGAACACGATCCTGCGCACCAGCGTCGAGGTCGTGCGCAAACCGCCTGAGCAGCGCGGGTTCGCCGTCCTCCCGCGCCGCTGGGTGGTCGAGCGGACACTGGCCTGGCTGACCGCACACCGCCGTCTGGCCCGCGACTACGAACGCCACCCCGCCGTCTCCGAGGCCATGATCCGCTGGGCCGCGATCAACACCATCACCCGCCGCATCGCCCGCGGCAAGCCGGCCGCCCGCCAACAGAAGTACGTCTTCACACCCGCGACTTGATCTTCTCAAACACGCTCTTACCGGATGGACACGACAGTGAGCCTTTGCCAACCTGCTGGATGAGCAGGTCAGCGGGCTGCGGCGTGTCGTGGCCTCGAATGGGTGAAGCTCCTGGTAGACGGGCGATTGACTAGATCAACACGTCCTACCAGGAGCTTCAAGGTGTTGTCCTACCCGTCTGGGATGACCGTGTCCAGCCGCGCGCTCAACCTGCTCGCCGATCTCCTGCGCGGACACCGCGCCGCCCGTGGAACCCGGTGGCGCAAGCTCGCCGCCGGCCGCCAGGCGCTGCTGGTGGTCGCGCACCTGCGCAAGAACGACACCTACGCCGAGTTGGCCTGCGGGTTCGGGGTCGGCACCTCCACGGTCTACCGCTACATCCAGGAGGGGATCGAGCTGCTCGCCGCGAAGGCCCCCACCCTGGAACAAGCCATCGAGGTCGCGAAACGGAAGGCGTTCGTGATCCTCGACGGCACCCTGTTGCGCATCGACCGGGTCGGGATGGCATCGGGCTACGACCGGGCGTTCTACTCTGGAAAGCACAAGGCCCACGGGCTGAACGTGCAGGTCATCGCGGACCCGGTCGGCCGCCTGGTGTGGATCTCCCCGCCGATGCCGGGCGCGCGGCACGACATGGGCGCAGCCCGCGAGCACGGGATCATCGACGCCCTGGCCGAGCATGAGATCCCCGCCGCGGCCGACACCGCCTACCAAGGCGCCGGTCCTACGGTCGCCGTGCCGCAGCGGCGTCGACGTAAGGACCCCGACACCGGCCGTTTCCGGAAGCTGTCGCGACACCAGAAGGACGTGAACACCGCCCACGCCCACCGTCGCGGACCGGGTGAGCGGGTCAACGCCGAGCTGAAGAACTGGCGAGTCCTGCGCAAGATCCGGTCCAGCCCGAACACCGCCGACAGGCTCATCGCCGCAGTTCAGACCCTCATGATCGCCAGCGCGTGATCAGGTTGGCAAAGGCTCACTGTCGGAGCTGGACACGCGAAAGAGCGAGCTGATAAGGGACTACCAGTCGTACCGCCCGGCGAGCTCAGAGGATTGGTCCCGGCATAACAGAGAATATCGCCGCGATATGACGACTATCGATCGAGAGAGCTATTCCCTGTACGGTCAGCTCCGGGCTGACCATGAGCTCCGTACGTTTCGCTCGGTCCCCCTCGATGGGCAGACAGTAGAGGTGGAGATCGACGAAACCCCGGTCGCGGCTTCGACGCTCACCGAGGGCGACTGGGTTCTCGGCAGCCGCGGTCACCTTCACGAAGGTATCGACAGTCTGACATCCGACGAAGAACTGGTGAACCGGGTCGTCGACGTGAACGTCAGGGGTGGCGTCGGCACGTTGGACAACGAGCCACTGGCCCGAGTCCAGAACGATCTGAGAGATCGTTGGCAGGCCGCGCAGGAGGAACGGCTCGCCCAGTACCTGGGCGAGGAGTACGGGCAGGACGCCTACGACGAGCTGGACCTCGAGGACGGGCTGGATCTGGACTGACCGCCCCGCCGGTCTGCGGGGCCGGGCCCGGCGGAGCGGCCGCCCGGCGCCGCGGTCTGGGGCGGCGATGCTCTGGTGAGTCGGTGAACCAACATTCCCTCACGGGTCAAGCAAGGAGGCCACCATGACCGACCAACGTGGGCGCCCGCGGGATACCCGCCAGCGGCATGGGCCTCCGGGACGAAAAAAGCAGACCTCAGGGACGCAGGTGCAGATCGCCGGGCGGGGCATCGCTCTATCGCAGCTCCGGCGGGCCCCCGGTGTCTACCGAGCCCTGATTGAGCAGGCAAAGCTGATGGACGGGTGCGGGTGGTGTTTGTGCAGCGATCCAGCCCCTCGGCTGGTGATACGTCACCGCGCAGGGGTCTACTACCTGGCCTGCTGGCCCGGCGGCGGCCAGCAGCATGCACGCGACTGCGAGTTCTACAACGACGGCAGCCAGTGGTCCGGGCGAAGCCAGTATCAGGCCAGCGCGCTCCAGGAGAACGAAGGCGGTGGTGCGAGCGTTGCGTTGTCGCTCCCGCTGCAGGTCCGCACGACGAGCCCGGTCACGGCGAGTGCAAGCTCCAGCGACGGGGGAGCTACACGATCCCGGATGGGGCTCTTGGGGCTGCTGCACTACCTGTGGGAACGCGCCGACCTGACCCGCTCGGCCCCATCGAGCCCTCCGCAGGCCGGGCGTCGCGGGTGGGCCCGGTGCAGCCCGCTGGTCAAAGCTGCGACCGCCGGAGTGACCTCGGCTGGGCTACCTCTGGCCTGGAGCTGCTACGTGGTCCCACCGTTCGATCCAGCACACCCTGACCAGCACGACGTCGCGTTCGCGCGGTTTACCGGCCGCCTTGGCGAGCGCAACGGGACGGTGCAGCGGGGGTTGCTACTCGGCGCAGTCCGTTCCTGGAACCCGACGCGGTACGGGCAGCGCTGCGACCTGCGCCACCACCGCACACCGATCTTCTTCTCCACAGCTTTGCACGAGCGCATCCGTCGCGCCGCGCCATCGGCGATGACCGACCGACGCCCCGCCGGCAGCGAACAGGTCCTACTCGCCCTGGTCTCGCGCAGCGAGAAGGGCAACCTGTCCGCGGTCGGCGCCGCGGTCATGTTGACCAACGCTGACTTCGTCCCGGCCGACTCCACGCACGAAGTCGTCATGGCCGATGCCCTCACCGCTGCGAAACGGGCCTTCGTCAAACCCCTGCGCTACGACGGTGACTCCGCTGTCCTGCCGGACTTCGTACTCACCGACACCGAACCCGCGACCATGGTCGAGGTCTGGGGGATGCTCGACCGCGAGGACTACACCGCCCGCAAGGAGGCCAAAGTCAGCCACTACCGCAGCACGGGCACCCCGCTGATCGAGTGGGACGTCCGGGAACGGCTACCCGACCTGTGCCGCCAGCCCGGGGACTGAACACCCCGTCGAGACGCCTGCCTGCTGGGCCGGGCAGTCGATGAGTCGGCCGCGCCCCAGGCGCGGCACCTGCTGTCGGCCCAGGCGCGAGATGGAAGGTGGTGGCGGCGGTGTCGTTGACCTCGCAGTTGCAGCAGGGTGCGCTGGCGCGCTGGTGCGCGGCACACCTGCCCGGCACCGGTGCTGTGGTCGACCAGATCCGCGCGACCACGGCCACGGTGGCGCGGCCGCCGGGCCGTGTCGGGGCGGGCCACTGGCCGGCGGTGGGAGGGATCGCCAGCGCGCGGCCGGCCGCGCTGGTGCAGGATGCCGCGCCGTACGCGGCCCTGTGTGGGCTCGTCGGCGCTGAGCTGGTCTCGGCGCAGGCGAGCAACGCGATCGCCGCCGGCTACCCAGCCCAGGGCGCTGTGCTGGCCCAGGAGCCCGACATGGCCGAGGTCGCGGTGGGGCTGCGCCCCTCCCCCAGCGATGTCGTCGCACTGCTCGCGCCGCTGGCTGACGAGCACGGGCCGCGGCCCGGCGACGCGGTCTTCACCGAACTCGCCCAGCGCGGCCATGTCTTCGCCCGCCGCCATGCCCCGACCGGGGTGATCGGCACAGCCGGTGTCGAGGCGGCGCTGGCCCGCACTCACGCGGTGTGGACTCTCGGCGAGGACCGCTACCGGTCCGGCGTCACCCCGCCGCCGCTCGCTCGCATCGCACAGGCCGGCGGGGCGACGGTGGAGCAGCTGCGCGCGCTGGCCCTACCGGCGGTCGTCGAGGACGCTGCCGCGATCGCGCGGGTCGTCGAGTCGTCCGGCACGCTCGCGGACTGGCGCGGGTGGGCCGGTGATCCCGGTCGTGGGCAGTCCCTGGGCTTTGCCTCGCCGGTGCTGGTCCCGCACTGGGCAGAGGCCGATCTGTTGGTCGGCGACACCCTGGTGGAGGTCAAGACGGTGCTGCGGGCCGATCAGCCCGCGCGGGTCGCGCGGTGGGTGTGGCAGCTGCTCGGCTATGCCTGGCTCGACACCGGCGACCGGTGGAAGGTCGGGCATCTCGCGTTCTACCTGGCCCGGCACGGCGTCACGGTCCGGTGGCCGCTGGCCGAGCTGGTGACGCTCCTGGTCGGTGACCCGTCCCGGGTCGCGCAGGTCCGGGACGAGTTCCGCCGGCTGGCCGAGCACGCCGCAGTGACCGAGGGCGCCACCCTGCTCCCGCAGCCCTGACAGGCAGCGCCTGGGCTGCTCACTCCGGTGTGGTCCTCGCGGGGGCGGGGCAGGCACGACTGGATCGCCCGGAGGTCAGCACACCCCAGGTGGGTCCGCGGCGATGCCCGCCGCCGACACCGCCGCGGGTGGGACGAGCTCGCTGTTCGCTCGTCGGCCTACGGCCGATCCCACGCCGGGCGGGCCAGCACCGGATCCCCGCCGCCCCTGACGGGCCCACCCGGACCGTGCTGAGGCAGGGCCGCGTTCCAGCCGCACCACCCAGCACCGCGAGGAGGACCGTGATGAGCGAGCAGTTCCCGATCGTCAACCCCCGGATCGAGGAGGGCCTGGCGCTGAGCGACGCCACGTTCGTCGAGTGGCAGGACGGCTGTGCTGACGCCCACGACATCGTGCCCGGCCGGCACGAGGTCGGCGACCAGGTGCCGTGCCCGCGGTGCCCGGGTGAGCACGAGATCCGCGGGGCGGTCTACGCCCCGATCGCCCACAACATCAGCATCACCGAGGTCGAGCCCGAGACCGAGCCCGGCGACTGATCCGACTCGCGTGCCGTCCGGCTGCGCCGGCCGGGCGGCACGCCCAGGGGCGGTGCCGGTCACGTGCCTGGGTCACCAGCTCGGTGCCGGCCGGGGTGGTCGGGTCACCAGGCCCGGTGCCGGTGGGCACCGCCGGGTGGCCAGCTCGGTGCCGGCCGGGGTGGTTGGGTCACCGGCTGCGGTGCCGGTCGGGTCTGCAGGGTTGCCGTCCGCAGCAGTGGGTGGTGCGGGGTGGGCCTCCGGTGCTCGGCACGACTGGATCGCCCGAAGGTCAGCACACCCGGGGTGGGGCAAGCGCCGACGAACCTGGCCGACCCATCCCGGTGAGACCCCGTCACCTCGGGCAGCACCGGTGGCGGCTGCGTACAGGGTCACACCGGGATGGGCCAGCCAGAACCGCCGCCGGCCCTACGGGCCCCCACCCCGGCCGCGCTGAGGCTGCGCCGCGTTCCAGCCGCACCGAGCACCGGAGGCCCACACATGAGCAGCACCAGCGCTACCCGACGCGTCGACATCGACACCGAGACCGGCCTCTGGGCCCTCGACGGGGTCCTTCCCTCCCAGCTCAGCATCAACGACCAGCGCGTCCTGGAGGACCTGCTCGCCGACCTCTACGAGCCGACCGGGCTCAGCGAGGCCGAGCCCGGCGACGACGAGCCGCCCTTCTGAGGGCGGCTCGCCCGCCAAGGGCCCCGCCCGCCGGGCGGGGCCCCTCCCCTTGTGTTCCGGCGAGGAGGCCCCAGCCGATGCAGATCGAGATCCACCAGACCCACACCACGAAGATCCGGGCAGGGGACCTGCTGCCCCTGGACACGATCGATCGGATACGACACGACTACGACGGCGTCCCCGCACGAGTGGACACCACCTCGTGTGCTCGGGTGGCCGACGTCGTGCACCACGGCAGGGACGAGCCGGTGTCGGTCGTGCTCGACGGCGGAACCGTCATGGAGGCCCGGTCGGGCCGGATGATCGTGGTCGTCCGCGAGGACGCGCCGAGCAGCTGAGACTGACCTCGGCCGCGGCGTCGGCGCACACCGCGCCAGAAGCGAAGCGGTGCCAGTGGGCGGCCGCGGCCGGCGGCCGGGTGGGGGCGCTCACGGCCGCGCCGGGCCGAGGGCTCAGAGCGGACCCGCCTTCGGCGGCACAGCATCGCCCGCGATCACCTGCGGGGCCGGCCGCTACCTGGCCCGTCCACCCCGACCGCACTCTACGGACCACTACCCATGCGGTCCGGGCGCTGCGCAACGCGCGGCGGCACAGGGCCACCACCCGGTTCGGTAGTGCCTGGGTTCGGTGGCGGTTCGGCCGCACCGCGGGCGGGGGTGGGCCGTGGTGACTCTGCAGCCCGGCGGGCGGCTTTCCCGACGATGCCGCGCCGGCCGCACCCGACGCGGGTGACACCACCGGCTTCACGACGTCTGCTCGCCTCGGGCGGGTGGGGTGGTGTCACGCCGGTCGGGCGAGCGCGCGGCCCCGCCGCGCCGCCCGCCGGTCTGCGGGCGAGTCACGTCCCACCGCGACCGCGGTGGGGCTTCCACCGGCCCTGCTTCCCCAGGGGCCGGTGGGAGCGGTTGATTCGTCTGATCGGAGCCCCTCATGGGACAGACCACCACCCGCACTCGCACCCGCGCGACGGCGACGACCCGCACGCGCAAGCGCACGCGGCCGGCGCCGACCGAGGAGCAGCTGCAGGCACGTCGTGAGGCGATGGCGGCCGCGCACGAGGACATGATGGCCCGCCTCGAGCGCCTGGCCGCCGACCCGGTCGAGTGGCTGGAGTTCATCGAGACCGTCGCCGAGTGGGGCGCGCGCTACTCGCTGGGCAACCAGATCCTGCTCATGACCCAGGCTGCCGAGCGCGGCATCGAGCCGCGGATGTTCATGGCCTTCGGCGCCCACGACGGGACCTCGGGCTGGCGCAAGCACAAGCGCACCGTGATGGCCGGCGAGACCGGGTTCAAGATCTGGGCGCCGGTCAAGCGGCGGCTGCGCGAGGACGAGGTCACCGACTACGAGCAGCGCACCGGCCGCAAGATCGTGCGCGACGCGCAGAACCGGCTGCCGATCATTGTCGCGGGCTGGAAGTTCGAGCGGACGTTCGAGCTGTCCCAGACCGCGCCGCTTCCGCCGTGGGCCGACAACTACGAGGTGCCCACCGTGGCGGTGCGGCGCCAGGTGAAGCTGCACGGCGGCAAGCAGGCGGTCCTGCTCGATGGTGACGACCCGACCGGGGTCTACGACGACGTGGTCGCCATGATCCGCGCCGAGGGCTACGACTACGCCCTCGCCGCCCCCGGCAGCGGCTATCTGGGCACGGCCAACGGGGTGACCGTGGCCGGGCCGGACACACGGCTGGTGCGGGTGCGCGACGACGTCAGCCACGCCCAGCGGATCAAGACCGCCATCCACGAGCTCGCCCACATCCGGTGCGGACACCTCGACCAGGTCAGCTTCGTCGCGCCGGTACAGCACCGCGGGCGCGCCGAGACCGAGGCCGAGTCGGTGGCCCACATCGTGTGCGCCGCGTTCGGGCTGGACTCCGAGCCCTACACCGACGCCTACGTCATGGGCTGGGCCGACGGCGACATCGACATCGTGCGGGCCGCCGCGGCCACCGTCCTGCGGGTGGCGCGTGACATCGTCGACGAGCTCGCCCCGATCGCGCCGTTCGACGGCACACGCGACCCGCAGCCCGAGGACCACACCCCGGCGCCGGCGGTGGCGGCGTGAGCGCCGTGGAGTTCGCGGTGACCGTGGTCGACCTCCCGGCCGGCGAGGCGACCCCGCTGAGCGTGGTGTTCGACGAGCTCAAGCTGGTGTGTGTCGACGACGACCCGCCCGCGGCGCGGGCCGGGATCTATCTCGGCGCCACCTACACCAGCACCCAGGGTGGGTACGGGGCGGTGGCCGACGAGCACCTGCCGGGGTTGCTGCGCGCGGTCGCGCCGGGCGCGACCTGGCTGGCCTGGGACGACCCATACGAGGGCTGCCTCGGCACTGCCGCGCTGTATGCCCCGGACCTGGGCGTGTGGACCGGCGAGTGCGACAGCTCCGGCGAGATCTACGTCCCGGCCGCCGCCCTGCCCCGGCCCGAGGTCCTGCAGGTCGACCCGGGCGCCCTCGCCGTCGTCACCGGGCTGGCCTGGCAGGACCGGATCGTCGCGGGTCACCGGGAGCTTGCGGCCGGGTCACCGGCCGCCGGGTTTGTGCCGGTCTGTGCGCCGGTCGAGGCCGAGTGGGACCGCCCGAGTGGGCTGATCTACATCGACGATCCGGTCGCAGGGACCCAGATCGTGCACGCCCCACCCGGGCCGGCGCTCGGCGAGATCAGCGACCCGGCCGCCCGCGCCGCGGCGGCCGCGTTGGCCCAGGGCGGATGGCAGCTCATGCCCACCGTGATCTCCGGGCCGCCATGGCAGCGCGCCGGGCACGCCACACACGTCGCGCAGCTCTACCGCCCCGCGGGCCAGGCGGCTCCAGCCGCGACCTGACCTCGCACGTTCTGCGGTGCCTCGAGCCCGGACCACCGGGCTCGGGGCGCCGCTGTCCCCCGCATCGCTTGCAGAGATTGGACCCCTGTCGATGACGACCCTGGCTGACATTCGCCGCATCTTCTCCGTCCGCGGCCTCGACCCGGACCGGATCACCCAGCCCCCCGCGCCGGGGGAGGCCTCGTTCTTGTTCACCACCCGGCTGGGTGGGCAGGTGTGGTTCGCCCCGCACGAGCAGGACCGCCGGCGCATCGGCTGGGCCTACAGCGCGTGGAACCGGCACGGCGAGCTGACCGAGGCCGGGTGCACCGACACCACCGCCCCCGAGGGGCTGCTGCCTGTGCTGGGGCGCCACCAGAGCTCCGCCACCGCGCCGGCCAGCCCACGCCAGTACGACACCCTGCGCGCGCTGGCCCCCGCTGGCGGGCACAGCCCGTGGGCGATGAGCACGCAGGTGCCGGCGGATCGGTGGATCCTGGGATTGTTCGTGGCCTGGACCCAGCTGCGCGAAGCCGACGGCAGCATCTGCGGCGCCGATCTGACCGAGCATCTCGGGTCGGCGTTCGAGGCGATCGGACTGACCGACGTCGAGCTCGACGACGACGGGCACGCCCCGCTCGACGAGCTCGCCGCCCACGTCGACCCCGGCCCGGCACCCGATGGTGAGGACCCGGCGGTGCCGATGATCGCGGCCTACCTCGCCCAGGCTCTGGACCAGGCCCTCGAACCGGCCCGGGACCGGATACTCGACCACCAGCTCGGCGTGCTCACCGTCGACGACCTGGCCGCCGAGATGGCCGCCGGCCTGCGCCGCAGCGGCCTGCTGGCCCCGGGTGCCGGGGCGGTGAACGCGTGAACCGCCCCGAGTGCAGCGTCGGTGAGATCGGTGCGCGCCTCGCGGCCGCGCTGAGCACCTTCGACGAGCAGACCTGGCGGGTCACCGAGCCCCAGGGGCGGGTGGGGCTGGTCAGCGCGGGCGGTGACCGACTGGAGCTGCACATCCGCGGCTACGGCCCGCAGACCGGGCGGCTGATCGTGCGCTGCGCCGAGCCCGACGACGCCCGCGACGTACCGGACCTGCCCGACCTGGCTGCCCTGCGCACCCAGGTGACGGTCGATCCCGGCAGGCCGGCCGAGCGGATCGCCGCGGACCTGCGCCGCAGGCTGATCACCGCCTACCGCCACGTTCGCCCGGCGGCTCGGGCGTGGCGGCGCGCCGCCGATGCCCTCGCCGACGCCGAGACCGCCATCGTGGCCGAGGCCGGGCAGCACCTGGCCGTGCTGCCCGGCAGCATCACCACCTCCACGTCCTCGCGGTTGCCCGCACTGAGGCTGACCACCGAGCACCCGCACCGGGGCGCGCTCGAGAGCTTGCAGATCAGCCAGGTTCACCTTGCTTTCGCGCCCTATCTGGCCGGGCAGCCCCGCAGCGGGGACCGCCCCCCGGTGTATGCGGACGTGCAGCTACGGGTGCACCCGCGACTGCTCCCGGCCCTGGCCGTGGCCGTGGCCGAGGTTGCGGCGGCCACGGACCTGACGGCGGTGCCGCCACACCAGTGCCCTCACGCACACCAGCTGGTCTGCCCGCACGGTCACGACCACGTGACGGCCAGACAGGTGCAGTGAGGGTCGGCTCCGCGGCTGTGTCCGCCCCGGCCAGGGGCGGACACGCCCCTGGTCGGGGAGCTCACGGCCGAGCAGATGCTCGGCCGCGCCGAGCTGGCCCTGGCCCTGGCCCCCGCCGATGCCGGCGTACCGGTCCGAGACCTCAACACGGCCGGCACGGTCTTGGACTTCGGCCGGCGCGCCGGCTACCTGCAGGACCGGCTCCACGTTCTGCGCGAAGTCGCCCTGTTCGCCCGCGACCAGGCCCGCGACGTCATCTGGCACTGACCACCACCACTGCACTCCCCGACCGGGGGCGCCCACCGCACGCGGTGGGGCGCCCCCGTCGTCGTCTGTGAAGGGACACCAGCCATGGAAGAGATCGAGATCGTCGAGGTACCCGGCGGCCGGGTACGGGTCCTGCCCGACGACGCGCCGCAGTCACCGCGCGACTGGGGCACCGTCGGGCACCTGATACTCGACGTGGCCCGTCACGCGTTGCCGTGGGAAGACCACACCGGCCAGCTACAGCAGCTGCGCGAACGCGGCGGGTGGCGCCTGCCCGCCCGCTACCTGACGGTGTTCCACGACGCCGTCGTGGTGCCGGTCTGGGGCTACGCCCACGGCGACCTCGCCCTGCGCGCCGGGGCACGGGTCGGGTCATTCGCCGACCCGTGGGACTCCGGGCAAGCCGGGCTGGCGTACCTGCTCCGCAGCGAACTGCGCACCGCGTGCGGGGACAGCTACCCCGGTGACGAGCAGGCCCGCGCCTACCTGCGCGGCGAAGTCGAGAGCTACGACCAGTGGGCGAGCGGGCAGGTCGTCGGCTACATCGCCGAACAGTGGACACCGTGCCCCGCAGGGACCGCGTGCGAGCACGGCGGATGCGGCGGTGGGGACTGGGTCGAGGTCGAGGCCTGCTGGGGCATCTACGGCATCGACGACGCGATCACCCAGGGCCGCACCGTGCTGGCCGGTGTACGGCACCCGCGGTAGCGGGCGGCGAGGGCTCGGACGTCGGTCCTGGGGCGTCTGCGGCTCGCCACCGGGGTGCCTCCCGGAGACGTGTCGGGTCTCGGTGTGGAGACGCCCGAAGGTCAGCACACCGCGGTGGGGGTCGCGGCGATGAACCGGCGCCGACACCGAGCGGGTGAGACGAGCTCGCGCTGCTCGTCGGCCTGGCGGCCGATCCCACCCGCTCGGGCCCGCGTCGAACCCCCGCCGCCCCTGACGGGCCCCACCACGGCGCGCTGAGGCAGGGCCGCGTCACCAACCAGCCCGACACGCATCCAGGAGGCACCCATGAACGACCAGACCTACATCGGCAACATCGGCAAGAAGCCCACCTTCGAGTTCAACGAGCACACCGGGCGGGCGCGGCTGCAGTTCTCCCTGGCGATCAACAAGCGCTACCAGGACCGCGACACCGGTGAGTGGCGCGACGGCCGGACCCTCTGGCTGAACGTGGTCGCGTTCGGTCCGGTCGCCGAGAACGCCAGCAACCTGGGCTCCGGTGACCCCGTGGTCGTGATCGGCCAGCTGGCCGACAACTCGTTCACCGTGACCGACGACGACGGCCAGTCACGCGAGATCGCCCGCACCGAGGTGCAGGCCAAGATCGTCACGGCCGACACCCGCAAGGCGGCGATCACCGTCACGCGCCAGCCCCGGCGTGAGCACACCGGGTCGACCACCGCCCCCGAGCCGGTCGCCTGACCCCCGGGCGGCTACCGGGCGGGGCGCCCCACCGACAGCGGCGGCGCCCCGCCCGGTCTCCACTCCCGGCCCTGTCCCGGGGCCGGTCCTGTCCGAGCCCGCATGCGAGGTGAGTAGTGATGGATTTCCTGGACCACGACCTGCCCTGCCGCCGGGAGAACGCGGAGCTGTTTTTCCCTGTCGGTACCGGCCGCCCTGCGGCCCGCCAGGTGGAGCGGGCCAAGGCCGTGTGCCGGCGCTGCCCGGTGACCGCGGCCTGCCTCGATTGGGCGGTTCGGGCCGGCGAGGTCGGGGTGTGGGGCGCAACGACCGACGACGAGCGCCGCCGGTCGCGGCCCCGCACCCCGTGCCGGGCTGCTGCGGAGCGTAGCCCGCGGCAGGCGCGGCGGGCCGCCGCGGTGGCGTGTGTCCGCCAGGGCACTGCGCGCGTCGTTGTGGCCGAGCAGTACGGCGTCAGTCCGCGCACGCTGCAGCGCTGGCTCGCCGCCGCCAGCGCCTGATCGTCGGTGGCGACACCGGACGTGGCGCTGCGCCCCGAGCCCCCGGCTGGGGCTCGTGCGCGCCCGACGACATCTGAGCCGAAACGCCGCCGCCGGCGGCGTCCGCCGGGGTTGATCTCCCCGGCGCTGACGAGGCAGATCCACTTCACTCGGGAGGTATCCGATGTCGATCACCGTGTGCGGGCCCGCCTGCACCACCGAGATCAAGAACAGTGGCCGGCCCTGCGGGGACCCCCAGACCTCCGCTGTGGGGGCGGTGCTCGAGACCTACGAGCACAACGGCTACGACGACAGCGACTTCCTCGCCGTGGTCTGGGACGGCGAGCAGGTCACCACTCGCGAGTACGCCAGCACGCGGGGCTGGACCTACCACAACACCGCCTCGGTCGACGCGACGCCGCAGGTCCGCGAGGCCGCCCTGGCCTGGTACCGGCGCCAGCTGGCGCCCCAGCTGATCGAGCGCGCGCGGGCGCGCGCCAGCGCACCGCGGGTGGGTCGCCGGGTGCGATCGCTGACCCAGCGCGGCAAGAACGTCGGCGTCACCGGTGAGGTCCGGTGGATCGGCCCGGACCGCTACGCCCGCGGCACGAGCGAACGCGTCGGGATCGCGCCCGCCGGCGAGGACGGGTTGCGGTTCCTGCCCGCCGGCAGCGTCGAGGTGCTCGACCCGGAACCGGTCGACGAGCAGACGCTGCACGCCGCCGCCGCGACCGCCCGGCCCGCAACCTGGCGCTGTGCCCTCGACGACCTGCGCGGCCGGGCGGTGGCCTCGTGAGCAGCGTCGCCACCCTCAACCGGCGCCGCTGCCACCCGCGCGCGTTGATCGTGCACGACCTGCTGGTCACGGCCCGCACCGCCCGGCTCACCGCCGCAGAGCAGGGTGTGCTGCGACGGGCCCCGGTCCGCCTCACCGATGGCCGCCTGGCCCTCATCGAGGGCGTGTGCCCGGACGGCTGCCACCGCGCCCGGCAACGCGCGCAGCCCTACGGCATCGCCCCGGCCGCCGATGGCTACGTGGTCACCGCCGCGAACGGTGAACGCATCGGCTGCCTCAGCGCCTACGACCTGACCGCGACCGGCCTGGCCACCTGCTGAAACGCCGCCGACCGTGCCGCCCCGCGTGCGGGGCAATCCGTTGAGCCGTCTACTGCGAAAGGGAACTGTCATGAACCAGCAGAGCAGCACCGATCAGGTCGTGATCGCGCACCTGGCGTGGGTGTTCGGCAACGGCTGGACCGCAGCCGAGGCCGGTCCGACGATGGCCTGCATGGAAGCTGATGCGCTCGCCGCAGCCATCGCCGCAGGTGGACACATCGACGACGCGGCGGTGTGGCTGCGTGGGCACGCGGCCGCCGACAACGAGGAGGACGACACCCACTGGGGCTTGTCCACGGCCGCGCTGCGCGATTACGCGCTGCTGCTGGCCGGGGAGGGCTCGATCGTCGAGGTCCTGCGCCAGGCGCTGCACGATGCGCTGCCCGCCGAGGAGCACGCGCTGCGCGAGACCTTCCCGGTCACCACGACCACGCTCGACCGGCTCGCCGCCGGCACGGTCGACCCGGCCGCCCTGGCGGTGCTGCTGGGCCGGCCGGATCGACCGGTGCGGTCCTGGAGCGCGGCCGAGGACGAGTTGACGGCGGTGCAGTCGTGAGCAGCGATCTGACTGACCTCACTGGGCTGGTCACGCGGTATGTGACCGCGCACGCGGCGCTGGTCGCCCACCCCGATTTCGAGGCGGGCTGCCCCCCGGATCGGCTCTACCACGCCCGCGGCGACGCCGCGGTCGAGGTGGCAGAAGCGGTGACACGCCTCCTCGACGCACAGGGGGCTCAGGACAGCCCGGTGGGCTTGTCCCCCGCCGACCACCACGATCCCACCCAGGAGCCGGTAGACGCCGTCGAGCACATGCGGGTGCAGGACGCGATCGAGCAGCGGCCCCGGGCCGCAGACGCACCGGCGTCGTGGGTCGCCCGAATCACCGGCCCGTGCTGGATTGTCGACGGCAACGACGTGTGGGAGCAGCCGCATTACCCCGGTTCGTTCGCCGCCGCGCAGGCCGCCAAACGGGCCGCCGACGAGGACGGCAACGACCCCCGTCCCATCCGGCAGCTCGACCAGGAGTGTTGGGCTGCAGCCCGGGACGGCTACTTGGTTGAGGACGACGATCTGGGCTTGGTCCACCACTGCACCGAGGGAGAAGCCCGCGCGGCGGCTGGTCCTGCAGGAGACGACACCGCACCGCCCGCCGAGCCCGCGTCGGGTTCGGTCGACGGGGAGGGTCTGCACCCCTCCCACCGCAGCTGAGCTGCAGCAACGACCACCGCGGCGAGGGGAGCGGCTACGCCGCGCTGCCTCTGGCTCGACGGTGTCGGGCCGAGGGTGCGGGCGTGCTTCTCCCGCGTCCAGGGCGCCTGTCGCGTCGCTGTCGCGACAGCCCTGGCGGGCTGCCCTGGACCCGCGAGCCTCTACACGCCCTTCGGGCACGCCCCAAGGGGCAGGCGCACGGCCTGCCCCACCGGCCGGCCCGACACCGAACCCCTCTTCCCCGCTGCGCGCCGCGCGGCTCTCACGAACGGAGACCACCTCTGATGAGCACCCAGACCAGCACTGATGTGTCCCGCAACCGCACCGGTCGGTGCGATGCTGAGCCCCCGCGGCCGGGCAGGGAGGGAGACCACCGCATGCCACGCACCCGAACCCGTCGGCGCGGCCGCCGGCCCGATCCGGAGGTCGTGCGGCTGCGCGGGGTCGCACTCGATGCGGCCGCCGCCGGGCTGTACGTGTTTCCGGTCAAGCCCGGGCAGAAGTACCCCGCCGTGCCGCGGCACGCCGCGCGGCACTGCCGCGGCCGCGGCGGGTGCGCCGACGGGCACCAGGGCTGGGAGCAGCGGGCCACCCGTGACCGTGCCCAGATCTGCCGCTGGTGGTCCGGCGACGATGAATCGTCTCGGTTCAATGTGGGGATTGCGTGCGGCCCGTCCGGGATCGTGGTCGTCGACCTCGACACCAGCACCGACCCGCTGCCCGACTGGGGCGGGGCGACCACCGGCCGGGAGGTCCTCGACCAGCTCACCGACCAGCACGGCGGCGAGCTCACCGACACCTACTCGGTGCGCACCCCCACCGATGGCGAGCACCTCTACTACCGGATGCCGGCCGGGCTCGAGCTGCACAACACCACCCAGGGGACGGGCGGCAGCCTCGGCCCGCTGATCGACACCCGGGCGTGGGGCGGGATGGCCGTCGGGGCCGGCAGCGTCCGCCCGGAAGGCGCCTACATCGTGGCCGAGCACGGCCAGATCGCCGAGCTGCCCGACTGGCTGGCCACGCTGCTCACCCCGGCCCCGCCGCCGGTGCGGCCGGCGGCGACGGTGTCGCTGCCGACCCGGCGGGCCAACGCCTACGTGGCCGCGATCCTCGCCGGCGAGACCGCCGCCGTCGAACAGGCACCGAAGGGGCAGCGCCAGATCACCCTGCTCGGCGCGGCCCGCACCCTGGGCCGCCTCGTCGGGGGCGGGGAGCTCGACGCCGACAACGCCCACGCCCTGCTGCTCGACGCCGCGGCGGTCCACATCGGCGTCGACGAGTTCACCCAGGCCGAAGCAGAACGCACCGTCACGCGGGGGATGGCGTTCGGCGCTCGATCCCCGAGGCGTATCGACCGCCGCCACAGCACCGCCGCCACCGAGAGTCCCGATGCTGCAGGTGGGGAGGCGTCGTGACCCGCCGCTGGCACGCAGTGCGGGTGCACTGGCCCGACGGCCGCACCCACGACGACCAGATCCGCGGCCACACCGCCGGTGAGGCGATCGCCGCCGCGACCGCCAACTGGATCACCGAGAACCCGCACGGGCGCGCGGACCGGATCGAGTACCTCTCCCGCCCCGCCGAGCTCGGCGACCGGGATCCCGCCGGCGGCGAGACCACCAGGTAGCCGGCGGGGTGCGCCTCGAGGTCGTGGCGGGGGGTGACTGCCGCACCCTGCACGCCCGAGAGGGCCCCGGCGATGAACGCGTGCTGACGCCATCCGGGCGGGATCACCGCGCCGGCGAGGCACCGACGGCCGCGGGTGGGCAGTGGTGATCCCACACCGGATGGGCCAGCGCGAACCCACGCCCGGGGCCCACCCGGTCGTGCCCAGAGGAGGTGCTCTCACCCACCGCCACGACCTGGAGGCAGCACATGACCGTTCACGAACCCACCACCGAACCCGCCCAGACCGCCGCAACGCTGGGCGAGTTCATTCCGGACCGGGTCACCCTCCACCGGTGCCCCTGCTCGACCCGGTCGGTGGCCCTGCACCCGGCCGATCGCGCGGGCCGGATCGTGGCCGATCCCGACTGGGGCGAGCACCAGACCGTGACCTGCGGTCAGTGCGGCCGCTATGGGCGGCTCGACCCCGACGACCCGGAGAACGCGACGGTGGTGGTGCTCGGCAGGGCGCCGCTGCCCGCGGGCTGCCGCGACTGCGGCGCCGAGCACGGCGAACCCTGCCGAGAACCGTTCTGCCCCGGCCAGGACGTCCTCGACCCCCACCCCGGTCCTAACCGGGCCGGCGGCGAGCCGGCGGTCTACCAGGTAGCCGCGCTGCTCGGCGACGTTCCCTCGACGACGCGGATCTGGCGGCACTGGGCCAGCCGGCTGCTCGACCCGTCGAGCGGGCGCGGGGGCCGCGCGGCGGCGCGGTCGGCGATGCAGGCCACCCGGGAGGCCCGGCGGCTGCGCCGCGGCTTGCGCCGCGGACCGGCCACCGTCACGGCCGGAGCCGACGACGGCGACGTCTGTGAGCTGCTCGAGTTCCTCGGCGGCCGCGGCGGTGTGGGGGATCAGCAGCAGGCGGTGTTCGCGCTGCGGGTGGTGCAGGGCTGGGGTGACTCGACGGCCGCGGAGCTGCTCGCCGCGGCCGCGGTCTGGCGGGCCGAGGGCCGCGCCCCGTTCTGATCTGAGCAGCCACCCCGGATCCGGGTCGTGGGTCCGGGGTGGGTCTCCCCTTGGGGTGTGCTCGGTCGGTGCGACTGGACCGCCCGAAGGTCAGCACACCCGGGCCGGGGCGAGCGCCGATGATCTGCCGCCGACCCGCCCGGGTGAGACCGCCTGATCGGTTCCAGTGGGCGGCCGGTGCCGGTATGCCGGTCCCCGACTCCAGTCTGGCCGTGCCCCGTGGGCGTGGGCTCCACCTGCCCTCCGGTGCCGGACGTGGGCGCGTGTGCACCCCGGGGCGGGTGGGCGGGTGCGCCGTGGGCACGCCGGGCGGTCTCACACCGGTCGGGCCAGCACCAGATCCCCGCCGTCCCTACCGGGACCCCGGCCCGGGCGTGCTGAGGCTGCGCCGCGTTCCAGCCGCACCGACCGAGCACACGGAGGTATCCGAGATGGCCGAGAAGTTCCGCATGGAGAACGGGTTGCTGCTCAGCGACGACAACACCCTCGTCGAGTTCGCCGACGGGTGCGCCGACCGTGGCGGGATCATCCCCGGCGCCCACGAGGCTGGGGAGACCGTCCCCTGCCCGGAGTGCTCCGGCGAGCACCGGATCACCAGCGCCCTGGTGATCCCCACCGCGCACAACATCACCATCACCAAGGCCGAGCCCGCCGACGACGAGCCCGGCAACTGACCCGCCGCAGCCTGCGGCGCCGGCCGCCAGGGCGGCGGCCCGGCAGTCGATGAGACCCGCATGTGCCCGGGGTGGCCACCACCCCGGGCACACCCATTTCCACCCCCCTTTCTCCTGCGATCCGCGAGGTGTCCTGATGTCCATCACCCACATCCGCCTGTCCATCCCCGGCCCGATGCCGGGCCCGGACCCGCTCGCCGAGACCCGCACCGCGCGGGCGGTCCTGCTGCGGCTGGTCGAGCACGGGGGGACCGCCCTGGAGCAGTTCATCCGGCAGGCCGGGCCCCGTGCGGCGGCCGAGCAGCTCTACACCGGCGAGATCCCCGAGGCGCTGGCCGAGCACGTGACCCGCGGGCAGGTGTGGGCCGCGGCCGCAGGGGCGGCCGCCGACGTCGAGACCGGTTCCCGGTGCGGGGCACGGTTGCTGATCCCCGAGGACGACCAGTGGCCCACCACCACGGCCTTGAGCGGCACGGTGGGGTTGTGGGTGCGTGGCCAGGCCGACCTGGCGGTCCTGTCCGCGGAGATGGTGTGTGTGACCGGGGCGCGCGCGGCCAGCAGCTACGGCACCCACGTTGCTGCTGATCTCGCCGGCGGGCTCGCCGCCCGGGGCTACGCGGTGGTGGCCGGGGCCTCCTTCGGGATCGAGGCCGCTGCGCATCGGGGTGCCCTGGCCGGGCGCGGGACCACGGTGGCCGTGCTGTCGTGCGGTATCGACCGGGCCTACCCGGTCGCGCACGAGAACCTGCTCGAGCGGATCGCGCAGACCGGGCTGCTGGTCAGCGCCGAGCCGCCCGGGGCCACGATGAGCCGCCGCCGTGTGATCGCCCGTAACCGGCTACAGGCCGCCCTCGCAGACGCCACCGTGGTCGTGGAGGCCGGCGCCCGCTCCGGGGCCCTGCACACCGCCGAGGCCGCGCGCGGCTTCGGCGCAGCCGTGATGGCTGTGCCCGGTCCAGCCACATCGGTCCTGTCGGCCGGGCCACACCAGCTGCTCCGGCAGGGCGCGACGCTGGTCACCAACTGCGCCGACGTGGTCGACGCGCTCGGCCTGGAGCCGTAGGGCCTGCTCGGTGCCGGCCGGGGTGGTGTGGTCGCCAGCTCGGTGCTGGTGGGCACCGGCGGTGGCCGTCGGTGCCGGTAGCGGTGCGGGTGGGGCCTCCGGTGGTCGGCACGGCTGGATCGCCCGGAGGTCAGCACACCCGTGCCGGGGCACGCGCCGATGAGCCGCCGCCGACCCGTGCGGGTGATACCGCCCCCGGGCGTCACCCGGCTAGGCGCGGCGGCATCCCCGTGGCCGGCCGCACAGCGGGATCCGGCCCGGCCCGCTGGTCACCGTCGCCGGTCGCCGGGCAGGCACGCGAGCGCCAACCGGGCGGGCGGGGTCGGGTTCGTCGGGGTCGGGAGGTGGTCTCACCCGCACGGGCCAGCACCGGCTCCCCGACGTCCCTTCGGGACCCCGGCACGGGCGTGCTGAGGCTGCGCCGCGTTCCAGCCGCACCGACCACCGGAGGCCCAGATGAGCACGGTCACTACTTCCAGCGCCATCGAGTTCAGCCCCGTCCTGGGGCACCACGTCTACGCCGGGACTGACGTGCCGGTTCTGACCCGGCGTGAGGCCGAGATCGCCGCCGATCTCGTCGAGGACGAGCTGCTCGGCGCGCTGGAGCCGGCCTTCTGAGGGCGGCCCGCAGGGGTCCCGCTCTCGGCGGGGCCCCTGCGCCGTAGCAACGCCGCGTAGAGCGCGGCGACAGGTCCTGCCGGGCCCGAGCTCGCGCGCTATCGGCGCGCGGACACCGCACGCACGATCGGGAGGAGAAGCCACGATGGCATCAGCAGCGAAGGGCAGCGACCAGCTCGGCGAGCTGGACCAGGTGACACGGGCCGCGATCGGGCCCCGCCGGGTCGGGGGGATCTACCGCAGCGGCTACCTGGACTGCCAGTACCGGGTCGAGGAAGTCTTGACCGGGGAGGTGGCCTGGGCGGTGATCCCGTTCTCGGATTTCGCCCTGGTCGAGGTCGACCTCACCGGGCCGCGGGCGGGGCGGTCGCGGGTGCACTGCACCGCCTGGGACTCCCGCCGCGACGAGATCGTCGAGATGCCCGAGCGTCACCGCCGGTGAGGGCACCGACCCGGCGCCGTAGACGCCGCAGCCCGCGCCGGTGGCGGCTGCCGCCAGCAATCCACGCCCGGCCGCGAGGCCGGGCCAGGTAGGCGACGCCGGGAGCGACCCGCCGGTGCCCGGGCAGGTCGGCCATCAGCGCGGGGTCCGAGGAGGGCGGCCGCGCCGGGGCGCGGCCATCGGCCCTACCGGGCCGCGCGCCAGAGCAGGCCGGGATCTCGGCCAGGCCGGGCGGGCGGCGGTGGGGTGGGGCCGCTCAAGGCCGCGGCGGGCCGAGAACCCCGAGGGACCCGCCTGCGGCGGGGCGGATGGGCCTGTCGGCCCTAAAGCTAAGCACGGCCTCACTCAACATCAAGGGCGCTCCGCTGGCGCTCCGCGTCGCCTTCGGCGACAGCCTTCGGGCTGCCCTTGACGTCGAGCCTCGGAGGCCGTGCAACCGCCGCGAAGCGGCAGCGGGGCAAGGCGCCCGCTACCCATCACGGGCCGACAAGCCCACCCGCTACCGAGCACCGGCCAGCGAAGGAGTGCAGTCACGATGAACACCCAGACCGCCGAAACCACCACGATCGACGCTGCCGAGGAGATGGGCCAGGTGGCCGACCTGATTGCGGCGGGTGCGACGCGCGAGGCGCGACGCCGTACCGCGCGGCTCGCCGACACGGCGACGGTGAGCACTCGCGCGCTGCTGGGCGAGATCCTCGCCGCCCTGGAGACCCACCCGGCGGTCACCATTGCGAAGCTGCGGGACCTGTGGAAGGTCAGCGACGAGGACGGGCGCGCGCTGGTGCTGGCGTGCGTGCCGCACGCGGAGCGCCGCGCCGAGGCCGCCAAGCAGGCCGAGCGGATGGCCCAGGCGACCCGCGCGGAGCGGCGCGAGTACGCCCGCCGCCGACCGGGCGCGGTGGTCACCCGCCAGGGCAGCCCGCAGCCGCGGCGCGGCCAGCGCGCCACCGACAACGACACCGCGTCGCGGCGCTACTTTGACGAGCGGGTCGACCCGGCCGAGGTCACCGACGAGCAGTCGGATTACCAGCAGCTCGACTACGACCGCGCCGCCGTGCCGCCCATGCGGGGGCTGCCGTGCGTGGCCGCACCGTGCGGGGTCGAGCGGTCGACCCGTGACCAGCAGCGCAGCCACGACGACGGGTTGTGCGAGGACTGCCGCGACAGCGGCACGGCCGGACTGGCGATCCTGCCCGCCACCGCGACCCGGGCCGATGTCCTGATCGCGCGATGCGAGTACATCGCCGCCACGTCGGCGACCCCGGTCGAGCGCAACGCCCGGCTCAACCGCGACTGGCGGTGCCTGCGCACCGAGGACAAGTTCACCGTGTCCGACTGGCACGCCCGCCAGCCCGCCTGACCCGCACCACCGAGAAAGGGGCCCCGCCACGGCGGGGCCCCTTTCTCGTGTGCCTGGCCGCGCACGGCACGAGCCCCGGGCCGGTCGGTCGGCGGCACGCTGTCGCCGCACCACGGGTCCGCCGGCGGAGCGGATTCCGCGGCCGCCGGCGGATCCGCGAGGCGCTCAGGGCCGCGCCGGGCCGAGCGTTCGGCGGACCCGCCTGGCGGCGGCACAGCCCCGTCCGCGTGGCCACCGAGTCGGCGGGCCGGCGTACGGCGGCAACGGCCTATGCGGGGGTCTGGTCGGCGGCGTCGGGGGCCGGGGTGGCCGGCGGGATGGCCGCCGGGGTGTCGCCCGCGTCCGCTGTCGGGGCCTGCTGGGCTGTGTCGTTGGCGGCGCGCGCCTGCGGCGCGGCCGCTGTGGCGGCAGCCCCGGCCGGGGGCCGTGCCTGCCGCAGGAGGGTCCGCACCCGCTTGACCGCGAGACCGAACATCGCGGCCAGGTCGTCGACCTTGCGGCCGGAGCGGTTGAGCTCGGCGAGGATCTCGCGCTGCCGCTGCTCGATCTCACCGAGCCCGGCATCGGCGTCGTCGCTCACGCGCCGACTCTGCGCCTCGAGGTCGGCCAGCGCGGCGTCCCGCTCGGCAACGACCTGGGCCGCCTCGGCGTCCGCACGCGCGTAGCGCTCGAACGCCTCGTCCTCACGCCGCCGGCGTTCGGCCTCCTCGGCATCGAGCCGATCCCGGGCCGCCGCCAGCTCGGCCACTCGGTCCCGAACCTGCCGGTCCGTCTTCGTCCTGCCCTTGCCTGCCAACGTGCCCCACCTCTGCGGTTCCTCTGACCCTCACGAGCCTGTTCTGGGCCACTCAGTGCTGACCCCGAAGGCGCTCGCAGGGTCACCAGTCGGTGCCCCTGCAGCGTCGAGTGTGGAACGACGGCTGAACGGCAGTCCGGCCGGCGCCACGCAAAATGACACTGCTTGTAGGTGTTCGGTCGGCCAGCTACCCGCTCCTGCATGGGAACCGCGGGGTGCGTTCGATCTGCAGAAGGTGGTGGGGGCGATCCGTGCTGGGGACGTTGCGCACCTCCATCGGAGATGTTTCGAGCCCGCCCTCGTGAGCGGTGGCGCCGGACGTCGGGGCAACAGCACGGCGGTGGGCAGCAGGGCCGAGGGTGCAAAGCAGGAGCAAGCTTATCGGGGGGCGGCATCCTCGTGGGCAGGTCCGGCGGGGGTTAGCACGCGGTCGAGCAGGTCGGTGACCGGGTGGGGGGCCGACCGGTACAGGACGGTGTGCCCGTCACGCGCGGTGCGCACCATGTCGTGCACGCGCAGCAGGCGGAGCGAGTGGGACACCGTGGTGGCCTTGAGCCCGCTCGCCGCGGCGAGATCCGAGACCGAGATCGGACCGTCGCGGGCGATCAGGACGAGCAGCATGAGACGGCTGGGATCGCCGAGCACGGCGAACCAGGCCGCCCAGCCGACGACCTGTCGGGGATGGCTCACCCGGCGCACTCCTCGTTCGCGGCGCATTCCTCGTTCGCGGAAGCGGCGTTCCCCGTCGCGGCGGCCAGGCCGACACGACGGGGGAACGAGCCCTGGACTATCCAGCGGCGGCATCGACTGTGCTGCTGGAGCGCCGCCGCGACCGGCCATCGATCAACGCACCGAACACGAGCCCGACTACGGTCCACAGCACGAGCTGACCGCCGATCGCCGCCACCCGGAAGTCGTAGAACACGGTGGCCGGGAAGTCGGTCGGGGTCTCGGCGACCGTCGGCAGGAGGAACCCGACGATCCCCACCGCGCCAAGATAGGCAGCGGCCGCGACCAGGGTGGCGTTCCATGAACCCATCCGCACGGCGAGGCTGCGGCCCAGCATCACCGCACCGACGGCGAGCAGCACCGACGCGATGATCAGCACCAGGAAGGGTCCGGCGCGCTGCCCGACCGTGGTGTCGAGCGTCGAGGCGGGCGGGTTGGCCGGGTACTTGATGAACGGGACGAGAGCCACGGCGACGAACCCGATCCCCGCGATCACCGCCGCGGTCGCCCGCGCGCTGAGCCGTCCGACTCGCCCGACCACCGAGGCGTACACCAGCGACAGGATGCCACCGACCACCACGCCGTAGATCAGTGCGGCGGTGGCCAGCCCGAGGGTGGCTTGGATCCCGCGGCTGACCAGCGGCTCCTCGGTGGAGGCCTCGCCCGCCGCGGTGGCGACCTGGTCCTCGTAGCCGATGGCCGCCTCGACGGGAGGTTCCCCGAACAGATAGGCGAACAGGAAGTAGGCCAGACCGGCGACCAGCCCGGCGATCATGCCCCGGATCAGCAGGGTCCTCACCATGATGGGTGTCCTGGCCGTCAGTGGCAGGGGAAGCCGAGGAGGTGGCGCCCGTCGTGCACGAACTCGTGCAGCATGCTGCCCGAGATCAGCGACGTGGCGCCCTGGTCCAGGCCCACCAGATACAGCAGCGAGAGCAGGATGACCCCGGCGAACACCGCCCACGGGAGGAGCTGGTTCAGGGGGATGGTCACCGGGGTGGACGCGGGCAGTGCCGCCGCCTGAGCCATGATCGGATCTCCTTGTCGGGGAGGCTGCCGTCCACGCACTTCCGGGACGGCGCCTTCTCTCATCTGAACAGATATTCAGATGAGAAGTGTGGGTGCGGGCCGGATCGGTGTCAAGGGCCGTCAGGACGCTTCGGAGGGGTTGATGAGCAGCAGGATCACACTGGTGTCCCATTCGTCGACTTCGGCCACCAACTCCGCCGCGTTCGCCTCGGACGAGCCGCTCGACGCCCGGGGGGCGGGCTGGGTCGAGCAGGCCCGCGGGCGGCTGCCCCGGGCGGTCCGGGTCCTGACCTCGCCGGCGCCGGCGTGCTGCCAGACCGCCGATGGGCTGGGGTTCTCGGCCGTGATCGAACCGGCGCTGGCCGACTGGGACCTCGGACGGTGGCGGGGCCGGACGCTTGACGAGGTCGCTGCTGCGGAGCCGCACGCCGTGACGGCGTGGTTGTCTGAGCCCGACGCGGCGCCGCACGGCGGCGAGTCGCGCGTGCAGCTGCTGGCCCGCGTGGCCGACTGGCTCGACACGGTGCCCGACGATGGTCACACGGTGGCGGTCACCCATTCGGCTGTCGTGCGGTCTGCGGTGCTCGTCGCGATCGGCGCCCCGCTCTCGGCGTTCTGGCGCATCGACATCGCCCCCCTGACCGCCACCCAGCTTCGGGGATCGCCTGGTCGGTGGACACTGCGATCCACCGCCGCGCCACTCGTCTCGCGACAGGACTAGACCGATTTGCGGGGCCGGGCCGGCCTGTTGCTCGAACCGCTCGTGGTGGTCAGTGGCCCGGGCGCGGGCTGCCCGGGCTGGGGGTGGTGCTGTAGCGCTCCTCGATCCGGCCGAACTTCCAGATCGCCAACGCGACGAGCCAGGTGATCACGAACAGGGCGACGACGGTGTAGCCGACGTAGTTCAGGTCGAGGGTGCCGATGGCGGCCAGTGGGCCGGTGTCGATGCCGAGCTTCTCCGTGAGCAGCCCGATCAGCACGATGACCCCGACGACCAGTGCGACGACGACGGAGAGCACGGTGACGGTCAGGTTGTAGAAGACCTTCCGGACGGGTTTGAGGAATGCCCAGCCGTAGGCGCGGGCCATGAAGATGCCGTCGGCGGTGTCGAACAGGCTCATCCCGGCGGCGAAGAGCACCGGCAGGACGAGGATGGCGTACCAGGGCAGGGTGAGCGCGGCGGAGCCGGCGGCGAGCACGAGCAGGGCGACCTGGGTGGCGGTGTCGAAGCCCAGTCCCATGAGCAGTCCGACCGGGTACATGTGCCAGGGCTTGCTCACCCGGCGCATCACCCGGCCGAGCAGCCGGGCCAGGAAGCCGCGGTTGTGCAGCTGGCGCTCCAGCTCGGCCTCGTCGAGCTCGCCGGTGCGCATCTGGCGGAACACCCGGGCGATGCCGATCACGGCGAACAGGTTCATCAGCCCGATCAGGATCAGGAACACCCCGGCCACGATGGTGCCGATCAGCCCGAGGGTCTGCTGGAGCTGGGAGTTCTCGTCCTGGACCGGGCCGACGAGCACGCTGACCCCCAGCGCCAGTAGCAGCGAGAGCCCGAACACCACGCTGGAGTGGCCCAGGGAGAACCAGAAGCCCACCCCAAGGCCGGGCTTGCCCTCGCCGACCAGCTTGCGGGTGGTGTTGTCGATCGCGGCGATGTGGTCGGCGTCGAAGGCGTGGCGCACCCCGAGCAGGAACGCAGTGAACCCCAGTCCGACTCCGAACACCCCGGTGCTGCCCAGTGCCAGGTTCTGCGGGGCGATCACCAGGACCAGCACCCCCCAGCCCACGACGTTGAGCAGCAGGACGAACCCGACCATGCCAAGGATGGACAATTTGTCGGCCCGGTCCCACCGGGCGGCGGCGCGTGTAGTGGCCACGGGGGGCGAGAGCACGTCACTCATGCGGGTAACTATCCGACACAAACTGGTCGTTGCATAGATGCGGCGATAAGCCGCGTGACGCGGTGTTCCGCAACCTTGGTTGTGGGACACCACCGCCCGCCCCGCTCCCCCGCCAGCAACGGCGCTGGTCGCGCCGTCCCGAATGTCAGGTCCGCCGCCGCGTGTCGCGGCGCAGCTACGAGGCTGATCATCGGTACGGTCCGGGTGTGGATCTGGGCTATGCGCGGGTCTCGACCGCGAAGCAGGACCTCGACCGGCAGCTGCACGCGCTCGCCGAGGTCGGGATCGCGCCCGAGCGGACGTTCGTGGACAAGAAGTCCGGCTCGACCACCGACCGGCCCGGGCTGCGCGCGCTGCTCGGGTACGCCCGCGACGGCGACGTGATCGTGGTGCACACCCTCGACCGGCTCGGCCGCACCGTCCGCGACACCCTGAACATGATCCACGAGCTGACCGAGCGCGGGGTCGGGGTGCGCAACCTGGCCGACCCGATCTTGGTGGACTCCTCCCGCCCGGAGGACCCGATGGCGCAGCTGGCGGTGGTGTTGTTGGCGTTGTTCGGGCAGATGGAACGCACCTACATGCTGGAGCGGGCTGCGCACGCCCGCGCGGTCGCCACGGCGAAGGGGCGCCGGACCGGGCGGCCGTCGGTGGTGGACCCGCACAAGCTGAACTACGCGGTGCACCTGCGCGAGGCCGGGGACACGATCGCGGAGATCGTGGCCAAGACCGGGATCGCGCGCACCACGCTGTATCGGCACCTGCCACCGCGGCCGGCGACGTCGCTGACCGCGGCGGGCACTCCCGGCGCGCCGGAGCGGGAGGAGTAGCCGCCTATGTCCGCGGTCGCGCGCCGAGGCTCTCCCACGGGTGGAGGGTGTCCCGGGTGCGGAGCGCGGTCGAGCAGCGTCGAGTCCGCGGCGCGGTTGCGCGCCGAGCTGGCGGTGCGCTGGCTGGTACGCGAGGCCGGCGAGCTGGTGGTCCGCGGGTTCTGCCGCGGCTGCGTCCCGTCCGGACCGGTCAGCGAGGTGGTGTGTGCGTACTGCGGGGACGGGCCGCTGCTGGCCGGGGCGCTCGCCGACGCCGACCCCACGGCCGACCCCGCGGTAGGGGGGTGGTTGGTCGCGCAGGGCTGGGCGTTGGACCCGGTGATGACGTGCCCGCCGTGCCGGCAGGTGTTCGGTCGGGCGAGGTCGTCGTGACGACGCACGTCGACGCGCAGGTGAAGGCGCTGTTGGTGGCGCGGCTGCGGGAACAGCGCGCGGCGGGTGCGTTGACCAGCGCCGAGGTTCGGCGGGCCGCGGCCGGGGTGGGGGTGGCCGAGCGCACCGTGTGGGGGTGGCTGGCCACAGATCCGGCCGGGCTGGAGCGGCGGCCGCGGGCTCGTTACGTGGTCACCGAGGCCGACCGGGACGCCTACGCCCAGTGGCACGGCAACGTGGCCGCGGTGCATCGGGATCTGCATGCCGGCCGGGCGGGGGCGCCGTCGCTGCGTCGCCTGCAGGAGGCCTTCACCCGGGACCTGACCCCGGCCGAGCGGGCTGCGGTGGTGGACGGGGTCGAGGGCCGGCGGCGGCATGAGGTGTACCTGCGGTGGGCGCCGAATCGGCGCAACGCGTTGTGGGAGGGCGACCACACCGAGCTGCCGGTGCAGGTGCTCGCCCCGCGGGCGCAGCGGCCGCGGAAGCCGTGGGCGACGCTGTTCATCGACGGCTTCTCACGGCTGATCATGGGGTGGGCGTTGTCGCTGTACCCGACCTCGGCGGTGGTACTCGCGGCGCTGCGGCAAGGCATGGTCCTCGACGCGGCGCGGGGCCCGTTCGGTGGGCTGCCGGAGGCGCTGCGCCCGGACCGCGGGCTGGAGTTCATGGCGACCGCGATGGCGCGCTCGTGCGCCGCGCTGGGGATCGACCTGTTGCCCACTCCGCCCTACACGCCGCACCGCAAGGGCAAGGTCGAGCGGGTCAACCGGACCCTGGACCAGGAGTTCCTGTCCGGGTTGCCGTTCTACACCCACGGCCCGCGGGGCGCGGACGGGCGGTTGTTCGGGCCGGACGCCGACCCGATGAGCCTGGAGCTGTTCAGCCATCACTTCGCCGACTGGATCACCGAGTACAACCTGCGGCGGGTGCACAGCGAGCTGGCCGGGCAGACCCCGCTCGGGCGCTGGCAGGAGGACGCGACCCCGCTGCGTGAGGTGCCCGGCGAGCAGCTGCGGTGGATGTTGATGGCCGACGTCGAGCGGACGATCAACAAGGACGGGGTGCACTTCGAGCGGGTGCGGTTCATCGCCCCGGAGCTCAACGGGCTGGTCGGCGAACGGGTCGGGGTCCGCTACACCCCGCACGACCTGCGGCAGATCGAGATCTTCCGCGGCGACACCTGGTTGTGCACCGCCTACCCGCAGGACGAGCTGACCGCCGAGCAGCGGGCCGCGGTGCTGGCCCGGCGCCACGCCGACGCCGCCGAGCTGGGCCGCCGGCAACGCCGCGCGAGCCGGCGCGCTCGGGCCCGGCTGGCCCCGCTGACCGCACCCGGACCGGGCGAGGACACCACGGTGGTCACCGCCGAGCAGGACCGCCAGGAACAGCGCGAGCGCCACCATCGCCGCGACGACGACGGGCGGGAGATGCGCCGGCTGGGCCGTACCGACCTGCTGGGCCTGCACCGTGACTTCGAGTACTGGAACCCGCCGCGTGACCCGACGCCGGCGGCAGCACCCGAGGCAGGGCCGGCGGCAGCACCGGAGGCCGGGCCGGCGCGCGGCGCAGCCGACAAGCCCGGCGAGGACAAGGCCGGGGCCGACCTCGGGGGCACGGTGGAGGACGGGAAGGGGTAGGGATGGTGCGGCATTTCCTGGATGTCGAGGGCGCGGCCACGCTGCCCACCGACTCGTTGCTGATGGTCGAGCGGGCGGTGACCGACCTGCTCGCCGTGCAGGCGATGGGCACGGTGCACGGCCCGGCCGGGCTGGGCAAGACCTACGCGGTCGAGCAGGCCCTGACCCGCGCGGTGGTCGACGGGCGGGCCGGGCGGGCGCCGTGCTGGGTGAAGTTCCCCAGCCGCCCCACGATGCGCCTGGTCGCGGCCGACCTGCTCGCCGAACTCACCAGGGTGCCGACCGGGCGCGGGAACCGGTTCGTGCTCACCGAGCAGCTGGTCGAGGAACTGGCCCCACCGCCGGGCGGCGGCGGGCACGTGGTGGTGGTCGACGAGGCGCAGAGCCTGAACACCGAGTGCATCGAGTACCTGCGCTACCTGCACGACCACCGCGCGACGCGGTTCGCGTTGCTGCTGGTCGGCGGGGACGGCACCTGGAAGGTGCTGTCGCGGGAACCGATGCTGCGCTCGCGGATCTACCGCCGGGTCAGCGTGGAACCGCTCACCCCGGCCGAGGTGGTTCGGTTCATCCCGACCTATCACGCGCTCTACGACGGTGTCGACGCCGAGCTGCTCCTGCTGGTCGATGACCACTTCGCGCACGGCAACCTGCGGCACTGGGCAGCGTTCACCCGGACCGCGGCCGCGCTGTGCGCGACCACCGGCGCCGACCGGGTCGATGAGACCGTGGCCCGCAACGCGTTCACCCTGCACGGCGGCGGCGTGAGCGCGTGACCGGCTCCGCCCCGGCGCCCAGCGGCCGCGTGGGCGCGGCGCCGGCGTCGTCGGCCGGGGCGGGGCTGCGGTGGGTGCACGATCCCGATGACGACCACGCCTGCCTGCGGCAGCTGACCGCGATGCACGATCTGGCCGGCGGTCGGGCGGTGTGTCATCCCACGCCGGGCGCGACCTGGCCGGTGCTGATCCGGGACCTGCTCGAGGCCCTGGGCAAGCCGCGCGACGCGCTCGCCCGGGAACGGCGCCTGCGCGATGGCGCGCGCCTGGTGCAGGTCTGGATGTGCGCCGAGCGCGTCGAGCACCTGGTGGTGCTGCGTGCGCACCTGCTGCGGCCGCCGCTGCTCGACCGGTTCGCCGAGCTGGCCGCCGCGACCGGCACCACGATCTGGCTGGTCTGGCACCACAGCGACCCACCCGGGCCGGGCCGGATCGGTGAGATCTGGTCCTGGCCCGCGGCGGTCGACACGCTCCGGCGTGGCCGCGCCCGACCGGTGTCATCGGAGCAGGTCCGGCTGCGGTCGGTGGACGCGATCCACCGCGAGGCGGTCACCGAGGCCCGGCGCGAGGCCCGGCTGTGGCGGGTCGCCCCGCCCCGGCAGCGCCGCTACACCCAGCCCGGGTGCGAGCTCGGGGCGCTGCTGCAGCGGCTGAGCATCGACGCCGCCACCTGGGCCGAGCTGGACCTGCTCCTAGACGCCGCGCGCGCCGGGTTCGCCATCGAGGGGCTCACCCTCGTGCTGCCCGACGCGCAACATCTCCGGGAGCTGATCGGTCCACGCCTACCGGCACCGGTCGTGACCCGGCTGCGCCGGATCGTGTGCCCGACCAGCGCCGTCGCGCTGCTGCTTACGTGGGCCACCGACGCCCGACCCGGCCGCATCGCAGGGTGCATGCAGCGCAGCGTCAGCCCCGACGGCGGGCACGTCGACCTGTTGCCGGGCCGCTACCGCATCCCCGGATCGGTCCAGGTCATCCTGCGGGCCGCCCTGATCGAGCACCGCATGCGCGGGCTCCCGCCCTACACGTTCCTGACGCGTACGGACGACACGTCGTACTGCGCGCAGGCCATGGCCAACCTCATCACTCGCGTTGCCGGGCGCGCCGAGGTGGCTCTGCCTCCCTCGTTCGAGCGCAGCGACTTCGGTCCCGAACGGCCCTTCGTCGCCGAACTGGTCAACACCGGACGGGTCCGGCTCGAAGGAGCCCCGCCCCGACCGCGTCTCCAGCCCGACCACGACTCGCTACCTCGTCGCCGCCGCTGGAGACCCTGAGCTGCCCGGGGACTCTCGTCGCCGACTGCTCACCGGCGCCCCCGCTGTGGAACGACAGTAGAACGACAGCGGGTCGGCGCCACGAGATGGCAGTCCCGCGACGCCCTGGTGCACGCTGACCGCAGTTCGCGGATCGAGATCAATTCCGTCTCGGGTAACCGTTCGTCACGTCGATCATCGCGGGCCAGCTACAGGAACTCGGTGCTGCGTTGGTGCCTGCGGTTCACGCTGCCTTCCGGGTGGCGGGAAGCTCCGCGAGTACCTCGGCCGGCGTGCGGTCGCGAGGCCCGCGGTTGTATGGGAGCGCGGACAGGAACGACGCCATTGTGCAGCTGTCTGTGAGCGCGGAGACGGTGAGTCCGGCCCCGATTCCGCCGGCGAGCAGACGTGCCCTCGGCGCACGCAGTCCCGCGGTCAGTCCTGCGAGCACGAGCGTTCCGGCGACGAGACGGACCTGGCGCTCCAGCGCCCACCGGGCGCGGCCACGCACAACGTCCCCGCCGACACCGGAGTACGCGGAGATGCCGCCGGTGAGGATATGCACGCGCTCGGATCCGACCCCGGCGAGACGCTGGTGAGCCTGCGCGGCCCGCGTCCCGGACTGGCAGACGAGGACGACTTGCCGGTCGAAGTGAGCGGCGAGCTGCTCGGTGTGCTCATTGACCATGTCCAGCGGCACGTTGTAGGAACCGCGGATGTGCACGGTCTCGAACTCCGTGGGGCTTCGCACGTCGATGACGGTCACGGTGTCGGGATCGCCGAGCCAGTCGCGAACGGTGCGTGCGTCGACGTGGCGGGGGCTGGCGTGGGCCACAGGGGCGTCCTTGTCGGTAGGGGTCGTGGGATGGATGGTCGCTGAGCCGGCCGCCGCGGTCGGGCCCGGGTCGGCGAGATGGCCGAGTCGAGGCGCACTCACGGGCGGACGTTGACGGTGGCCATCATTCCGGCGTCCTCGTGGTCGAGGATGTGGCAGTGGTAGACGCTGCGCCCGGAATACGTGGTGAACGGGATGCGGAGCCGGACCCAGCCGCGGGCCGGGACGAGCACGACGTCCTGCGGCACCCCGGTCGGTGGGGTGGCGTCGCTGGACTCGAGCACGGTGAACGGCCAGACGTGCAGGTGGAACGGGTGCGCGAGCGGGCCGGGATTGGTGATCGTCCATTCCTCGGTGGAGCCCAGGGCGATGGTCTGGTCGTCGCGCTTGGGATCGAAGGCGCGGCCGTCGATGGTGAAGGCCATCCCGCCTGCGCCCATGCCCATCTGGAAGGTGATCTGCCGCCGCCCGGTCACCGGCCCTGGGGCGGGCGCCTCGGCGAGCAGTGCGGTGGGCAGCGGCGGTGCGGTGACCGGCGCCCCGGCGGTGACCATGGTGGCGAGGGTGACGGGCCCGCTGCTCGCGGCGGCGCCGCCCATCATCGCGCCCATGCCACCACGGTCGACGGCGTCGGCGATCAGCGGGTAGCGGCCGGTGCCGGTGGGGCGGACGATCACGTCGGCCCGGTTGCCCGGGGCGAGCATCACCCGGTCCGCGTCGACCGGGGCGGGCAGGAACGTGCCGTCCTGGGCGACCCGGACGAGCTGGTGCCCGTCGAGGCGGATGCTCAGTACCCGCGACACACAGCCGTTGACGACCCGCCAGCGCTGCGTCCCGCCGGGAACGGCGGGGATGACGGGCTGGTGCTGGCCGTTGACCAGGACCAGCTCGCCTTGGCGGCCCATCGCCCGGTCCATCGCGCTCACCTCGACCAGCCCGCCGTCACCGTCGAGGGTGGTGTCGGTGACCAGCAGCACCCGGTCCTCGACCACCGCCAGGTCGGGGTCGGCGCCCGCCGGGGCGACCAGCAGCGCACCGGCGAGCCCGCCGAAGATCTGATCGGCCACCATGCCGTGGTGGTGCGGGTGGTACCAGAAGGTGCCGGCCGGGTGATCCTCCGGGATCCGGTAGAGGTAGTCGAACGAGGTGCCGGGGTCGACCCGCAGGAACGGGTTGTCGCTGTTGCCCTCTGGGGACACCCGCAGCCCGTGGGTGTGCAGGTTGGTGGGCTCGTCGAGCCGGTTGGTCAGGCGCACCGCGAGCTCGTCACCGGGGTGCACCCGCAGCGTCGGCCCGGGTGCGGTGCCGTTGAAACCCAGGCCCTGGGTGTCCCGACCGGCCAGCCGCACCCCCGCCGCGGCGGTGAGCTCGACCTGCAGCCGCCCGCCCGCACTGTCCAGGACCTGCGGTTGGCGCAGCTCTGCGCCGGTGTCGGCGGGCCGCAGCCGGCTGCCCGTACCGGAGCCGATCCAGCCCGTCGCACCGGTGGCGACGGCGGCGGCGCCGAGCCCGCCCAGGACGATCGCGCGGCGCCGGCTGATCGGTGCCGGGGTCACGCCAGCTCGTCGCGGCGCTTGCGGTACTCGTCGTCGTCGATCTCGCCGCGGGCGTAGCGCTCGTCGAGGATCTGCCGTGCCGAGGTCGGCCCCGCCGCCGCGGCGGTGTCCGCGCCGGGTCGGCGGTTCTGGGTGAGCCGGTAGGCGAGGTAGCCCAGCAGCACCAGGCCGATCAGCACCAGTACCGGCCAGATCCAGAACCATCCCATCATCGAGCCGTCCATCATGGTCGTTCCACTCCCGTCGTCTCGTCGTGCCTGTTTTGGTCTGCGGGTCAGTCGCTGGTGAGTGCGTCGAGTGCGGCCCGGATGCGTACCCCGGCCTCGTCCGCGACGGGGCGCAGGTCTTCGCGTTCGGGGATGGTGACCATGACCTGCGGGTCCAGGGCGGAGACGATGCTGCGGTCGTCGCCGTCGGCGCGGACCACGACGTTGCAGGGCAGCAGCAGCCCGATCTGCCGGTCGACGTCGAGGGCGCGGTGGGCGAGCTGGGGGTTGCAGGCGCCCAGGATGACGTAGGGCTCCATGTCGTGGTCGAGCTTCTCCTTGAGGGTGGCGCGGGCGTCGATCTCGGTGAGCACCCCGAACCCCTGCTCGGCCAGGGCCGCCTTGACCGCGGGGACCGCCTGGTCGTAGGGCAGATCCAGGGTGATCGTCATGCTGTAGTCCATTGCGAATGCTCCATTCGTCAAGTTGTCGGTCGTGTGTGTGTCAGCCGCTGCTCAGTGCGGCCGGGGCGAGCAGCGCGGCGGCGGCGACGCCGACCGCGACGGCCAGGATCAGGTAGGCGAACCCGCGCCGCAGCGCCGCGGCCGGGAGCTGGTTCGCCACGCGCCCGGCGGCCAGCGACGCGAGCAGGGCGGCGCCGGCGAACACGGCGATCACGCCGTAGTCCACGCTCGCGGCGTCGGCGGCGTGCGCGGACAGCCCGGCCAGCGAGGTGATCGTGACGATCACCAGCGAGGTGGCGATGGCCTCTGCGGCGCTCAGCCCGAGCAGCAGGGTCAGGGCGGGAACGATGAGGAAACCGCCCCCCACCCCGAACAGCCCGGTCAGCACCCCGACCCCGGCGCCGGCGGCGAGCGCCTTGGGCAGGCAGCTGCGCCAGTCGACCCGCCCGTCGCGGATCCGACACGCGCCGCCGGTCGCCTCCTCGGGGTTGCCGCGCAGCATCCGGGCCGCGACGACGACCATCAGCACCGAGAACGCCACCAGCAGCCACCGGTCGGCGATCAGGCGGCCGAGCGCGGCCCCCGCGAACGCGGTGGGAATGCCCGCCGCGCCGAACACCAGCGCTACCGGCCACCGGATCATGCCGGACCGCAACCTCGCTGCCACGCCGCCGGCCGCCGACACGGACACCACCAGCAGCGACCCGAACACCGCGGCCGCCACCGGTTGGCCGACCCCGTAGACCAGGGCCGGGACGGCCAGGATCGAGCCACCCGCACCGAGCAGCCCCAGCGCGGCGCCGATGACCAGGCCGAACACGCCGGCGAGGATCACCGTGCCCGCCTTGGGCCACGGGTCCGGGACCTGCTCACGAGGTGGGTGTCAGCGGGACCCCGGCATCCGCGGCGTCGTCGAACATGTCGTCGATGACCACCACCGTCCGCCCGGCGCGGGCCAGCAGCGACGCGGCCGCGGTGGCGCGGTAGCCGCTGCCGCAGTGCACCCACACCGCGCCGTCGGGCACCTCGGCGAGCCGGGCGTCCAGCTCGGGCAGCGGGACGTGCACCGCGCCGCGGACGTGCGAGGCGGCCCACTCGGTGCCCAGCCGGACGTCGAGGACCACCTGAGCGGGCGGCAGGTCCGCGACCCGCCGACCGGACAGCTCCGCGGCCAGGTCGGCGAAACTCGCGCTCGGCAACCCAGCCAGCTGGGCCGCGTCGGCCAGGTCCCCGGGCTCACCGGTGGCGGCGGCCACGACGTGGTCGACGCCGATACGGACCAGCTCACGCTGGGCCTGCGCGACCTGCGCGCGGTCCTCACCGAGCAGGGTGATCGGTGCGTCGTGGGGGGCCATCCAGCCCAGCCAGGTCGCCATCGGCCCGTCCAGGCCGAGGCTCACCGTTCCGGTGAGGTGCGAGTCGAGGTAGGCCTTGCGGTGGCGCAGGTCGACCACCCACTCCCCGTCGGCCAGGCGGCGCGCCAGCTCGGCCGGGTCGGCGATGGTCGGCGGGCGCAGGTCGACCGGCGCCGGTCCGGCGGTGTTGAGCGCGCCCATGTGCGCGTAGTAGGCGGGGTAGGCACCCAACCCGGCCAGCGTGTGGCGGACGAACTCGTCGCGGGCCAACCGCAACACGGGATTGACCTCCTTCTCGTGCCCGACCGTGGAGTCGTTGCCCGAGGCGGGGCTGGCGGTGCAGAAGCTGCCGAACCCGTGGGTCGGCCACACCTGCGCCCCGTCGGGCAACACGTCGGCCATCGACGCGGCCGAAGCATGCTGGGCCCGAGCCAGCGCCTCCGCGTGCTCGTCACCCAGCAGGTCGGTACGCCCGGTGGTGCCGTAGAGCAGCGACCCGCCGGTGAACACCCCCTGCGGCCCGTCCGGGCCCTCCAGCACGTAGGACAGGTGATGGAAGGTGTGCCCCGGGGTGGCCAGCACCCGCAGCCGCAGCCGCGGCGAGGCCTCCAGCACGTCACCGTCGACCACGCCGGTGCGGGCGAACGCCAGATCGTCGCGCGCCGACATCACATAGGCCGCGCCGGTGAGGCGGGCGAGCTCCAGCCCGCCGGAGACGTAGTCGTTGTGCACGTGGGTCTCCACGACGTGCGAGATCCGCACCCCGAGCCGCCCGGCCAGGGCCAGGACCCGGTCCACGTCTCGCTGCGGGTCGACCACCACCGCCACCTCCCCGTCGGTGGCCAGGTAGCTGCGGTCACCCAGCGAGGACGTTTCGATCACGTTGACGTCGATCACGACAGATCTCCTTCGTTTCGTCGGTTCGATCGGACTGGCGGGGCGCTCATCGGGCCCCGGTGTCCACCGGGCGCCCGGAGCTGATCCAGCCGGCGGTCCCGCCGGCCACCGACACCGGCTGCGCGCCGGCAGCGGCCAGCGCCTGCGCCGCCTGGGCGCTGCGACCCCCGGACTGACAGATCACGTACAACTCCTGCCCGGCATAGCGGCCCGGATCGGTGATCACCCGCTCCAGCGGCATGTTCACCGCCCCAGGTACGTGGCCCGACACGAACTCCTCATGGGAGCGCACATCCACCACGGCCATGTCCTCACGACGTCCCGCCGCGAACTGCTCCACGTCCATCTCGCGCATCGACACGATGCAACACCTCCTGGTCACGGATACCCGGTGGGGTATCCAGGAAACACACTTCTGCCTTGGCTGCTACCCACGGCTACGCCACGGGAGGTCGGGGCTCGCGGATCAGGCCAGCGACAGGAACAGCTTCTCCAGCTCGTCCTCGGTCATCGGCGGCTGCTCACCCCGGTCCCGGGCCGCCTGGCAGTGCCGCATCCCACTCGCGACGATCTTGAAACCCGCCCGGTCCAGAGCACGGGAGACCGCGGCCAGCTGGGTCAGCACCTCCGCGCAGTCCCCACCCCCCTCGATCGCCCGGATCACGCCGGCCAGTTGGCCCTGCGCGCGTCGCAACCGGACCAGAGCGTCGCCCACCAGGGCGGGAGTCATCTCCATGTCGCCACCTCCACTCTCACGAACATACCCCCGGGTGTATCTGTTCCGGGTCGCACCTCGTGCGTGCGCGGTTGGGGGTGTGTGTCGGGAAATGATCGTTCGCGAGACACTCGCGGAGCAGGTCGGTTCCTGCAGGTCGCGTTTGTAACGGAACCCGTGTCCGCGCCTGCGTAACGCATTCGCGGGTTCGCGATACGGTGCGGGTGTGCGCATCGGCTACGCCCGGGTCTCGACCCGTGACCAGCATCCCGAAGCTCAGCACGACGCGCTGCGCGCGGCTGGCTGCGAGCAGGTGTTCGTCGACCGGGCCTCGGGCAAGCTCGCGCGCCGTCCGGAGCTCGATCAGGCGCTGCTCGTCGTACGGGCCGGTGACCAGCTGGTGGTGACCAAGCTGGACCGGTTGGGCCGTTCGCTGGAGCACCTGATCGAGCTGGCCCGCACGCTGCAGCAGCGTGGTGTCGATCTGGTGGTGCTCGATCAGGGTGTGGATACCTCCACCGCGGTCGGGCGGATGTTTTTCCAGGTGCTCGGCGCGATCGCCGAGTTCGAGGCCAGCCTGCTCTCCGAACGGACCAAGGACGGCCTGGAGGCCGCGCGTGCTCGCGGGCGTACCGGTGGGCAGAAACCGAAGCTCGGGGCGCGCCAGGCGCACCTGGCACGGCTGATGTACGAGGAAACCGGTGCGGACGGGCGGCGCCGCTACACCGTGGCCCAGATCGCTGCCGAGTTCGGGGTCAGCCGGCCCACGATCTACCGCTACCTGGGCAAACCGTCCGATACGCCCGTGCAGCAGAGTGGTCGGGTGTAGCGGTGCGGCGGCAGAGTTCGGCGTATCCGGGGCGCGTGGAGATGCGTTGTTCGGGGTGCGGGCAGGCGCCGGGGAACCCGATCGAGCGCGCGGAGGTGTCGATGACCTGGCTGCTGCTGGACACCACGGAGTCGATGGAGGCGGAGTCGATGGGGCTGGTCGAGCGGCGGTTCTGCCGCGGCTGCGTGCCGCCCGGCCCGGTCGCTGACCTCGCGTGTGTGCGGTGCGGGGACGGACCCCTGCTGGGCGGAGAGTTGGCGGCCGCCGCGGACGGCGCCGATCGGATATCGCCGATGGTGCAGGCCTGGATGAGTAGCGCCGGGTGGCGGCTGTCGGGGCCGGTGTGCCCGGACTGTGTCGGTGAGCTGGCGCGATGACTCGGGTGGACCCGCATGCCAAGGCGCTGCTGGTGGCGCGGCTGCGGGAACGCCGGCGAGCAGGTGAGCCGATCGGTGACGAGGTCCGTCGCGTCGCTGGGGAGCTCGAGGTGGGCGCGCGGACGGTGTGGCGCTGGGTCGCGGAGTTCACCGACACCGACCAGGAGAGCAGGTCGGATCGCTACGAACTGACCGACGCGGATGTGGACGCGTTCACGCGGTGGCAGGGCAATGTCGCGGCGGTGCACCGCGAGCTGCACGCCGGTCGTCCGGGCGGGTTGTCGGTGCGCCGGCTGCAGCGCGCGTTCGCCGCGCAGCTGACTCCGGGCCAGCGGGCCGGGCTGGTGGACGGTGCGGAGGGGCGACGCCGCTACGAGGTGTATCTGCGGTGGGCGCCGCCGGCGCGCAACGCGATGTGGGAGGGCGACCACGTCGAGCTGCCGGTGCTGGTGCTCGCGCCGCGGGCCCAGCGGCCGGTCAAGCCGTGGGCGACGGTGTTCATCGACGGCTTCTCGCGGCTGGTGATGGGGTGGGCGATCTCGCTGCGGCCCAACTCGGGGACCGTGCTGGCCGCGCTGCGCGGCGGGATCGTGATCGACCCGGCGCGCGGCCCGTTCGGCGGTGTCCCGGCGGTGCTGCGTACCGATCACGGGTTGGAGTTCACCGCGGCCGCGCTGCGCCGCTCGTGCGCGGCTCTCGGGGTGGAGCTGGTGCCGGCCCCGGCCTACACCCCGCACTTGAAGGGCAAGGTGGAGAGGTGGAACCGGACGCTGGTGCAGGAGTTCCTGTCCGGGTTGCCGTTCTACACCGGCGGGCCGCGCGCGGCCGACGGCACGCTGCTCGGCCCGGACTCCGACCCGATGACGCTCGGGTTGTTTGTGGACCGGCTCGCCGCCTGGGTCGCCGACTACAACATCAGCCGGGTGCACTCCGCGCTGGGTGGCACCCCGCTGCAGCGCTGGGCCCAGGACGCGACCCCCCTGCGGGAGATCCCGGCCGAGGCGCTGCGTTGGATGCTGCTGGCCGATCGGGAACGCACGGTCAACCGTGACGGTGTGCATCACGACGGGGTCCGGTTCCTGGCCCCGGAGCTCAACGGCCTGGTCGGCGAACGGGTCCAGATCCGCTACATGCCCCACGACCTGCGCAGCATCGAGGTGTTCCGCGGTGATGTGTGGTTGGCGACCGCGTTCGCGCAGGACACGCTGACCGACGAGCAACGCGCGGCGGTGCTCGAGCGACGCCGCGCGGACGCCGCCGAGCTCGGGCGCCGCCAGCGCCGGGCGAGCCGTCGGGCCCGCGCCCAGCTGGCCCCGATCACCGAGCCAGGCCCGGTCACCGACACCACTGTCATCACTGCTGCGTCCGCGCGTGCCGACCGCCGCGAGCCGACGCGCGGCCGGGCCGGTGCGGGGCGTCGCGACGATGAGGCGCTGCGCCGGATGGCGCGTACCAGCCTGCTCGACCTGAAAACCGACTTCGCGTTCTGGAACCCCGACATCGCCACCCCTGCCACTGCTGCCACCTCGACCGACCTCGATGACCTGGCCGCCCCCGCCCCCGCCGCGGCCGTCGAGCCCGTCGACCCGGCCGATCCGACAGAGAGCGAGAGCCGCTGATGGGTCACCACTTCCTGGACATCGCCGGGGCGCGCACGCTGCCCACCCCGGGTCTGGTCGCGACCGATCAGGCCGTGGAGCACGTCGTGGCGGCGTCTGCGATGGGCGTGGTGCACGGCCCGGCGGGGCTGGGCAAGAGCTACGCGGTCGAGCGGGCCCTGGCCCGCCACGCCGGGGTGGCGGTGTCGTGGGTGGAGTTCCCGTCCCGGCCGACGATGCGCCTGGTCGCGGCCACTCTGTTCGAGCAGCTCACCCGCGACCCGGCCGGGCGGCGCAGCCGGTTCGTGCTCACCGACGAGCTGCTCGAGTCCCTCGGGCGCGGCCCGCGGGCGGTGGTGGTCGATGAGGCGCAGCGGTTGACCAAGGACTGCATCGAGTTCCTGCGCTACCTCCACGACGACCGGCGGACCCGGTTCGCGCTGCTGCTGGTCGGCGGCGATGACGCCTGGTCGGTGCTCTCCCGCGAGCCGATGCTGCGTTCGAGGGTCTACCGTCGCGTGGCGCTGGACCCGCTGACCGCGCCGCAGGTGTGCGAGCTGATGGGCTCGTTCCACCCGATCTACGACGGCGCGGACCGCGAGCTGCTGGCGCTGATCGACGACCACGTCGGACACGGGAACCTGCGGCACTGGGCCGCGTTCACCCACACCGCCGCCGACCTGTGCGCCCGGGCTGCGCGCGACCGGATCGACGAGGAGATCGTGCACAACGCCTTCGCCGTTCACGGCGGCGTCGTCGACGTCGGTGGTGGCGGGGTCACCACCAGCGCGCCAGCGTGAGCTTCGCCGCGGCAGCCGTGGCAGCGCCGGCCGTCGTCGCGGCCGTGCCCGGCGGTGCGACCGAGCCCGTCGCCGCCGACCGCCCTCGGGTGTCCTGGGCACTCGACCCGCGCGACGACACCGCCTGCATGCGCGGGCTGCAAGATCTCCACGACCTGGCGGCCGGGCAGGTGGTGTGTCATCCGCGGCCCGGCGCGACCTGGCCGGCGCTGGTCGAGGACCTGCTCCGAGCGCTGGGCAAGCACCCGCAGGCGCTGACACGGGAACGCTGCACCCGCCACGGCCCACACCTGCTGCGGGTGTGGCTGCGCGCCGAACAGATCCGCCACCTGGTCGTGCTGCGCGCACACCGACTCTGTCCGACCGTTCTGGCCCGGCTGGTCGAACTCGCCGCGGACGCGGACGTCACGCTGTGGCCGGTCTGGCACCACCGCGACACTGCGCCGCTGCCCCACCCGCGCACCGGGTGGGCAGCTGTGGTGGACGCGCTGCTCGCCGATACGGCCGCCGCTCCGTGCCCACCGACCGGGCACGCGGTGTACGTCGCGGCGTTCGCCGCGGCCAGGCAGGAAGCCCGCACCTGGCGCCCCGACGGACACCGGCTCGGGTGGAGACTCCCGCCCACGTCGCACGCCTGGCCGGGCTGCGACGTCGGCGCGCTGCTGCAACGCCTGACCATCGACGCCGCCACCCCAGCGGAGCTCCGGATCCGGCTACGCGCTGCCCAGGACGGCTTCGCCAGCGAACACCGGCAGCTGACCCTGCCCGAGCTGAACCCGGCCACCCTCGCCGTCCTCGGGCCGCGGTTCGACCCGGCCACGATCACCCAGCTGCGCCAGCTCGTCTGTCCGGTCACCGCAGCCGCGGTAGTGCTTGCACTGGCCACCGACGCAGCATCACGATTCCTCGCCCACCACCGCCACAGCGCGGACACCGAGCAGATCACCCTGCTCGCCGGGCAGTACCGCATCCCGTCCGCAGCCCGGCCACTGCTGCGGGCCGCAATCGAGACCCACGACAACCCGGGGCCCGGACAGCTGCTGTTCGGCCAACCCGGCGACCTCCACCTCAGCGTTCAACGTCTCGCACACCGCGTCGCCCGCGGCTGCACCCTTACCGGGACCAGGCCGCCCCCGGCGGCCCGGCCGCTCTACGGCTACCACCCCGCCGCGCCGTTCGCCGCAGCCGTCGCCCAGACGGCCAGCGTCACCAACCTCTGACGCCCGGACGATGATCCACTTCCGTGCCATTTAGCTGTCGCCGCGTGCCACTTATCTGTCGTCTGCCAGTGCCACTTCAGCGTCGTTCAACACCTGCTCATGATCCCATGTCCTTCCGTCACCTGCTTCAAGGCCTCACACCTATGCATCAAATGATCTTGCCGGATGCGGTGCTGGTCGCGTAGCGTTCTCGCCATGGGCGTCGTGCGGGTCACTGCGATGGCGCCCGGGTCTGTCGAGTACCTGCTCCACGGGTGCGATTCGCGCCCCGAACAGAGCTACGAGCACGGTTCAGAACAGGGTGTCGAGAACGCCGGGGATGGCTTTCAGCGGATCCCCGGGGCGGCCGAGTATCTGACCTCTGCGGCCGAGCGCGGCGAGCCCGACGGCGTCTGGTTCGGTGCCGGTTTCGAGGCTCTCGGACTGCCGTTCGCGGCCGGCGACACGGCTGCAGCGGATGACGTTCGGGCGGTGTTCGGGCAGCTGCGTTATCCAGAGCACGTGCTCGCGGGGTCGACCGAGAAGACGCCGGTCTACCTCGGTTCGAAGCCGCGGAAGTTCCGCACGGCAGCCCAGATCGTGGCCGACGCACTCAAGGAAGAACCGACCGCGTCGGCGGAGCGGCGATTCGAGATCGAGACGGCGGCGACCCGCAACACCCGGACTCCGACGGCCTACTACGACGTGACGTTCTCGCCGGTGAAGTCGGTGTCGATGTACTACACGGCGTTGCTCGCCGCGGGCGACAACGACGGCGCGGAGACGGTCCGCTGGGCGCACGACGAGGCGGTGCGGATCGCGTTGTCGTCGGTGCAGTCCGACGTGGCGTATGTCCGCTCGGGCCGCCACGAGGGCCGGGGCCCGTCGGGGCGGACAGTGGGTCAGTGGGAGGCGGCCACGGGCCTGGCCGCCGTGGTCTATGGCCACCACACCAACCGTGACGGTGAGCCCCAGCTGCACTCGCACGCCGGGGTGCTCAACCGTGCCGCGACCGCCGATGGGCGGGTGCTCGCGCTGGATGGGCAGGCGTTCCGGCCGGTGAAGGAGGCGCTGTCGGCGGCCTACACGCGGGCATACCAGCAGCTGCTGACCGAGCGAATGGGGGTGCTGTTCCAGCTGCGGCCTGACGGGCTGGCGCGGGAGATCGCCGGGTTCGACCCGGAGCTGTTGGCACAGGCGAGCACCCGCACCTTGGAGCGTGTCCGCCCGGCGGTCGCGGAGCTGGTGGAGGCGTACACAGCCCGGCACGGGCGGGCCCCGGGGCCGCGGGCGCGGCGGGCGTTGGTGGAACAGGCGGTCAAGGGCACCCGCGAACCGAAGCGGGGTCTGGCCGGCCCGGCCGCGGTACTGGCGTGGACGACCGGACAGTCGGGGCGGGTGGGCAGGCTCGCGGCCGCACTGGACGCGGTCGACGAGGTGGTGATGACCGCGGCGGCCAACGGCACCCATCCGGTGTTCGCACATGGTGACCAGGCACAGGCCATCGACGGACGCGAGGCTGCGCTTGAGGTCCTGGCGGTCATCGGCGCCGGCCGAGCGGTGTCCGGCCACAACACGCCTGTCGGGGAGGGCGCGGCCACGCTCGCGGGGGCAGTGGCCATCGCTATCGAGGCCGGAGTGGCCGATGTCCAGAGCCGGTATGCGACGTGGACGGTCGGAAACCTGACCGCGGCCATCGACGACCACCTCGGCGACCACGCGGCCGCGCTCGGGGTGGCGGCGGCCGCCCGTCCGGCGTTCATGGCCACCCTCACCGAGGCGGTGCTGGCCGCACCCGGTCAGTTCGGGATCGTGCAGGTCTCCGCGTCCGATCCGGTGCCGGTCCCGGACGAGCTGCGCCGCCTCGGCGCCAGTGGTGACGGCCGATCGATGTTCCGCGCCCACATCGACGAGCGCTACGCGACCACCGCGGCGGTCACCGCCGAAGAGCGGCTGCTGGGCTACAGCCGCACCGACAGCCTCATCCCGCTTCCGGCCGCGCGGCTCGCCGAACTCGGGGGAGCACTCGGTGCTGGGAAGCTGTCCCCAGACCAGGCTGCGGTGATTTCCGGGGTGCTGGGGTCCGCGCGGACAGTGGACGTCCTGGTCGGGCCGGCGGGCACCGGGAAGTCGCACACCGTCGGGGCCCTGGCGACCGTGTGGGCGGGTGAGCAAGGTGGCCGAGTGCTGGGCTTGGCGACCGCGGAGATGGCCGCGCGCAACCTGGCCGAGCTCGGCCTAGAGGGGATGAACACCGCACAGTGGCGGCAGCGGTTCCTACCCGACCCGACCACCGGCGAGGTTTGTGATCGGCTCCGCGCCGGGGACCTGGTGATCGTCGACGAGGCCGGCATGAGTACCACCGCCGAGCTGACCGAGATCAGTGACGCTGCCGCGGCGGCCGGGGCCAAGGTGCTGCTGGTCGGCGATCACCACCAGCTCCAGCCGGTCGGCGCAGGCGGCATGTTCGCTCACCTCGCCGCCCAGGCCGGCGTGCTCGAGCTGGACACAGTGCACCGGTTCCGCCACGCCTGGGAGGCCGAGGCGTCGCTGCAGCTTCGGGTGGGCGACGTCGCAGCCGTCGCGGCATACGCCGACCGGGGGCGGTTGCGCACGGGCACGGTGAAGGAGATGAGCGAGCACGCCGTGCGCGGGCACATGGCCGACATGATCGAGGGCAAGGACGCCCTGCTCATCGTCGGCACCAACCGAACTGCGGCGGAGATGTCGAAACAGGTCCACGAGACCCTCGTTGATCTCGGGCGCGTATCGCCCGATGTCCTGGCGATAGTGAACCGCGGGGGTGTCGAGAACAAGATTGGGGTCGGGGACCTGATCCAAGCGACCCGCAACGACCGGCGACTGCGCGTGGACCCCGCGCCTGGTGGGACCGTTGGCGAGGTCCTGAACAAGGAGCGTTACACCGTCATCGGCCTGAGCCCCGCCGGCGCGATCCTGGCCCGAGACCAGCGCGGCGCGGTCGCACATCTGACCCCCGAGTACGTCAAGAAGCACGTCATCCTCGGCTACGCCGTCACCGCCTACGCGGCCCAAGGCGTGACCGTCGATGTCGGGCGGGGCCTGCTCGACCGCGACGCGACCCGCGAGTCGGTGTATGTGCCGATCAGCCGCGGGAGGGAGACCAACCTGCTCTACATGGTCACCGAGCAGGCCCCGGACGGTCACGACCAGCGGCGCATCGAGGACACACCCGCCCAGCGGCTCACCGACATCCTCGCGCGCACAGAGGTCGCGGAAGCGGCGCTGACCGTGCGCGAGGTCGCCGAGCACGACACTGCCTCGTTCGAGACTCTAGGTGCCCTGATCAACCAGGTCAGCATGCGTGCCTCCGGCGGCCGCAACGCCGAAATCCTCACGGAACTGCTCACCGACGAGCAGATGGAACGCCTGCAGGGCGAGGACGCCTACGGACGCATGCTGGCCACCGTCTACGCCGCCGAACTCGACGGACACGACCCGCGCGCACTGCTCATCGAGGCCGTCGCGCGTCGCGGGTTCGACGACGCCGAGTCCATCGCGAAGGTTCTGCACTGGCGCGTCGGAGAGCTCACTGCCGACCGCGCACCGGAGAACGGAACTGCCGAGCCGGAGCACGACTGGACCGCGGTCGCCGACACCCTGGCTCCCGGCCCCGTCCGCGACTACCTCCACCAGCTCGGGGAACTGGCCACCGACCGGCAGCGCGAACTCGGCACCCAGATCGCTCTCGACCCGCCGCAGTGGGCGCTCGACCGGCTCCCTGCTGTCCCCGGCCAGGACGACACCGACGCCCGCCGCGCATGGGAGCACCGCGCCGGAGTGGTCGCGGCGTACCGGGAGTACCGCGGCATCCCCGAGCACCAGTCCTCCCTTGGGCAGGCGCCCCCGACCCAGCAGCCTTTCGCCTACGCGCTGTGGCGCGAAGCCACCGAAGCTCTCGACCCGGACCCGACCGCGCTGGCCTGGCAGCACAAGACCGACAGCGAGCTCTACCAGGCCCGCGAAGCCTGGGCGCTCGCGTTGTATCACGCCGATGAGTACGGGCCCCGCGCCGTCGGTGAGGACTTGGCCGCGACCCAGCGGCTGGCCACCGAGATCAACGACGACGCCGTGCTCACCGCAGCCGAAGCAGACGCCACAGCCGACGGACCCGGCCGAGACGATCTGCTCGCGGCCGCCGACCGCTATCGCGCCCTCGCACAGGCCTACAACGCCCAAGCGACCGACCTGGCCGAGGAGTACGAGGCCCGGCAGCAGTGGTGGGACGACGTCGCTCCGCTGCGCGAGGCCGACCAGGCCGCGGCCGGGGAACTGGAACGACGCCAGCTTCCCGCCTGGCGCGACACCCCGACACCGGCGGCTGGGGAACAACTCATCCTGTCCACCGATGTCCCAGAGCCCGCCGCGGCCGCAGAGCCCGAGAGCAGCCCAGCTGCCGCGCAGTCGAGTGTCGAGCATGAGGGTCCGGGCGCGAACTCGGAGTCGGCGCCGGCCCCGGACCTCGGGCACTCCGACGACTCTCCTACGGTCGAACCGGACGTGCAGGAGCCGCGCGCGAGCGCGACACCCGAGGCAACCCAGGAGGAACCCTCCGCCGACAACGGCGCCCGCCACATCGGCGAGCGCGACCCGGGCGCGGCACGCGACGCAGTGGATGATCTACGCCGCGTGACCCGCGAGTCGCAGCTCCGAGAGCTGCACCAGCAGGCCCGTGTCCAGAACGACCAGCACCACCAGGACCGCGACCCCGACACCGGCTATGCCGAACGGGCCCACCGCGACCAGCTCGCCATCGAGAACGAACGCCACCAGCACCACAGTGGCCAGGCCGAACAGAGCCACGAACAAGGCCATGAGTACGGCGCGGACTACGACCCCTACGACACCGATTACGGCTACGACGACTAACCCAACCGGCCCTCCCGGCGGCCCGACGAAAAGCCAGGAGCCTCCGCACAAGAGCGCGGAGGCTCCCCGCGGGGGTGTCCCGCCCCACCCCAGCAGCCTGCCCGGTCGATACTTCCCGGACGCGGTGGAACAGCGGCGGCAGTTGCCGCGCAGACGGGCTCCGGTCAGCGCGACCGCGGTGAAACCGCCGCATCACCGAGCAACTCGGCGTACCGCTCCATCAGCGTCGGCGGCGACGGCTCGGGCTCGGACTCCCGCCGCTCCAGCTCCGCGCGCAGAAACCCCTCCTGCTCTGCAGCAACACGCAGGCTCTCCTCGTCGGCTACAACACGCACACCCTGGACCTCCCACGGCCCGAGACACACCCCACGGACAGCCGAAGGATCGACGTGCTCGTGCCACGGCGGATCCACGATCTCCTCGACCGTGGCCGTCGGGCCTGGATCACCCCAGGTAACACCGAACTCGCGCTCCGCGAGCTCTCGCACGTCGGCGTTGTGGAAGCTGTGGGCAAGGCCGAAGACACCCCGCTCGATCTGCGGGACGTAGACAGGGAAACGCTCCCCCGTGGCCAGCACGCAAGCTGTCGACCCGATGTAGACGTGACAGTGCCACCGCGTCGCGTCGATCCCCGGCACCGCAGCCTCCACCACGGCCGCCAACTCCAGACGCGCCGGGCGACCGACATCCGGTCTCGCGGGATCAGCCGCGTAGCCACACGCCTCCTGCACACGGCGCAGAACCTGGTCCTGCACCAGCTGGGTGTAGGCCGTCCCCCACGCCGCGACGTCCTCGTCCAAGCCGGCTCTGGCCATGCCGTCGAGCATCGCCGAGAGCGAGAGAGGAATGCGGAACTGCACCTCATGTGAGTCAGCTGGCGGCGACGCATGGGCGTCACCGACATCGAGGAGCGGTGCCGGTGCGACATGGGTATCGCCAAAACGACCACGAATCATCCTGGCCTCCTACCCCGCCCCTGGTCCCGATGTCGCTGCAAGTGCAGGTGGGGCCCTCCCTTAGCCTAAGGGAAGTTCTTCGGTCAGAGTTCTGCACCAGCCAGTTGGTTGGGCTTTTAGCCGGAAAGGCTCGATAGTCACTAAAGTGACAGGCTATCGCAAATAGCCTGGTCCAGGTGGTGGGTCGAGCGGTTGCGCCAAGATCCAGCGAGGCTTGCAGCTGAGCGGGGTGTGCAGCTGGCGCCGCCAGCGGGCGGGGGAAGTGCAGAGCATGAGACCTACGGTCAGCGCGCTAAGACCGTGTTTGAGAAGGGTCGGCGTGTCTGCGCCGCGCGGGCCGCGCTCTGGTCCATCGTGGACGGGTGGCTCGGCGTCAGCGGCGGTATCCCTCGGACACCAGCGATGAGCAGTGGGCGTTGATCGAACCGCTGTTGCCCGAGGCCGGGGCGGGTGGGCGTCCGGAGAAGCACCCGCGCCGGGACGTGGTCGACGCGATCCTCTACGTCGTGCGGGCGGGGTGCGCTTGGCGGGCTCTACCAGCGGACTTCCCGCCCTGGCAGACCGTCTACTGGTATTTCAACCGGTGGGAACAGCAGAAGGTCACCGAGAAGATCCTCCCGGTCGTGCGCCGTCAGCTACGTGCCGACGAGGGGCGGGACCCGGAACCGAGCGCGGGGATCATCGACTCGCAGTCGGTGAAGGGTGCCGACACCGTCGGGCAGGACTCGCGCGGCTTCGACGCAGGGAAGAAGATCAACGGCCGGAAGCGGTTCATCGTGACCGACACCCTGGGCCTGCTGTTGACCACGGTGGTGTGCTCGGCGTCGGTGCAGGACCGCGACGGGGCGAAGTCGATCCTGCTCGACCTGTACCTGCGCACCAGGGTGCGGTTCGTCTACGCCGACGCCGGGTTCGCCGGACGCCTGCTGGAGTGGGCGAACACGATCCTGCGCACCAGCGTCGAGGTCGTGCGCAAACCGCCTGAGCAGCGCGGGTTCGCCGTCCTCCCGCGCCGCTGGGTGGTCGAGCGGACACTGGCCTGGCTGACCGCACACCGCCGTCTGGCCCGCGACTACGAACGCCACCCCGCCGTCTCCGAGGCCATGATCCGCTGGGCCGCGATCAACACCATCACCCGCCGCATCGCCCGCGGCAAGCCGGCCGCCCGCCAACAGAAATACGTCTTCACACCCGCGACTTGATCTTCTCAAACACGCTCTAAGAGCACGGCGGGGAGTCGTTGCAACAGTGGTAGGGCTGGCAGTAAATAGTCATCAGGGATGGAGGTCCTTTCACCTGACCGATGCCGGACCTCGGTCAGGTCTGCACCGCTGTCGAAGCGGGAGGGTCGGGCTGCAGCATCTAGCTCGCCCTCGAAGCCGTCGCCGCTCCAGGAATCTCGGCTCGGGGCGAAGTCGCGACCGTGCAGGATGGGGTAAACGCCGTTTACAGGCCTCGGGCTGCGAAGCCGACACTGACTCGATCAGCTGTCGGCGCTGGTCTGGGGGCGGTCGTCCTTGTCCCTGCGCCCACCATTGCAGAGACGGGATCTTAGTTCCGATCGACATGGCTTGATCAGTTCGGTCTCGATCAGCTTGATCGTGGACTCAGCCACGGCGTTGTCGTAGGCGTCGCCGACCGACCCGACCGAGGGTGCCGCTCCAGCCGCGGCGCGGCGTTCGGTGTAGGCGATGGACCGGTGTTGAGACCCGGCGTCGGAGTGGGCGATGATCCCAGGCAGGTCGTCGTGGCTGTCCTGTGCGCGGATCCATACCGCTTGCTCGAGTGCGTCGAGCACAAGCTCGGTGCGCGTCGAGGTGCCTGCGCGCCAGCCTAGGATCCGTCGCGAGTACGCGTCGATGACGAACGCGACGTAGACCATCCCGGACCAGGGTGGGGACGTAGGTGAAGTCAGCGATCGGCAACCGGTCGGGCGCTGCCGGTCGCACGGGCGCCCGACTAAGAGGTCATTGCAGAAGTCCGGGAGCGGGTACCGGGCGCTCCCAGGGGCGGTGGGAGCATCGCGGGCATGGCGAGGCCTCGGGTGACGACGAAGACGAAGATCTTCCGGATCGAGATCGTGCTGGTCGATGTCGAACCGACCGTGCGGCGGGTGGTCGAGGTCCCGGGTGAGGCCAGTCTCGCGGTCCTGCACGAGGTCGTGCAGGACGCGATGGGCTGGACCAACTCCCACCTGCACGAGTTCGAGATCGACGCTGTGCGCTATGGGATGCCTGATCCGGACTGGGACTCCGGCACGCTCGACGAGGCCAAGACGAAGCTGTTCCGGGTGCTGGCCGCCGGGCAGGACGCGGGCTATGTCTACGACTTCGGCGACAACTGGCACCACGTCCTGACCGTCGACGCAGTCACCACTCCAGAGCCTGGGGTGCGCTACCCGCGCTGTGTCGAGGGGCAGGGTGCATGTCCACCCGAGGACGTGGGCGGGGTGTTCGGCTACCCGGAGTTCGTCGACGCGCTCGCCGATCCCGATCATGCTGAGCACGCCGAGCGGGTCGAGTGGTGGGGCTCGGACCAGTTCGATCCGCACCATTTCGACCTCGCCGGCACCGACCGAGCGCTGGAGCGGTTGGCCTGGTCGCCGCTGGCCGGGTCGAGCGCGACGGCGCGGTCCTGATCCACCGCGAGGGGTCGTTCAGGGCAGACGGCGCAAGCAGATCAACGCGCACGCCAGCTTCAGCAAGGCCTCGATGCTGGTGCGGGAGCGTTCGTAGCGCAGCCCGAGCCGCCGGAACGACAGCAGCCAGGCCATCGTGCGCTCCACGACCCACCGGACCCGGCCGAGCCGGGCCGAGTCTTCGACTCCGCGGCGAGCGATCCGCACCCCGATCCCGCGCCCGGAGAGGTAGCGCCGACACCGTGGGTAGTCGTAGCCCTTGTCGGCGTGCAGCTTGCCGGGACGCCGCCGCGGGCGTCCGGCCTGGCCGCACCGTTCGCGGACGCCGGGATTGGTGTCGAGCAGCTCGGCCAGCATCCGGCTGTCGTGGGTGTTCGCGCCGGACACGACCGCGTGCAGCGGCAGGCCGTTGCGGTCGCAGAGCACGTGGTACTTCGACCCGGCCTTCCCACGGTCGGTCGGCGAGGGCCCTGTCTGTTCGCCGCGGCGCTTGGCGCGCACGCTGACCGAGTCCACCGCAGCTCGCGACCAGTCCAGAACCCCAGCCTGGCCGAGCCGATCAAGGACCACTCGGTGCAGCTCACCCCAGACCCCCGCCCGCTGCCAGTCGCGTAGCCGTCGCCAGCAGGTGGTCCCTGATCCACAGCCCAACTCGGGCGGCAGGTCGTTCCAGCCGATCCCCGTGGCCAGCACGAACACGATCCCCGCCAGCGCGGCCCGGTCCGGTACCGGTGGCCGGCCCGTCCGCGCGCCTCGCCGACGTGGCCGAGGCCGGGGAAGCAGCGGCTCAACCAGCTCCCACAGCTCGTCGGTGACCAGTCGTTCGACCGTCGATGCCCTTGCCATCGACCCCGAGCATCACCCGACCAGATCCATCTACATAGGACCGACACACCCCGACTTCTGCAACGACCTCTAAGTCCGCCGCCCGGGGCCCGGGCACTGGCGATCGTGGTCCGGATCCGGCGGTCGCGGCGCACCCCGACTAGCCCGGCTTCGCGCACCAGCCGCTCGACCGTGCAGCGAGCGATCTCGGCTCCCTCGCGGTATAGCTGAGCCCACACCCTCCGCTCCCGATAGACGCCCTAGTTCTCGGCGTGCACCCGCCGGATCTGGGCGGTCAGCCCCCCGGTCGCGCTGCTGTTGGCGAGTCGGCGCTGCGGCCCGGGCGGCGTAGTAAGTCGGCGGGAGGATCGCCGCACCCACCTCGGCGAGCTGGGCACAGGTCGACCCACCGCCGGCCCGCGGTGGTGTGGGCGACGTGCTGGTCGATGAACCTCACCAGCGCCTCTGTGCCCGGTAGATCCCGGCCGCGAAGAAAGGCCGACGCCGTCCCCAGGATCTCGTTGGCCCGTCTAAGTTCGGTGTTCTCCCGCCGCAGGCGCTTGAGCTCCTCGGACTCCTCGGTCGTGGGTTCCGGCCGGTCATCGGTGTCGAGCTCGGCTTGGACCTATTTGCGGACCGTCCCACCGAGCCGACCCCCAAGTACTCCGCGACCGCGCGCATCGCCGGCCATTGCGAGTCGTAGTCACCCGCGATCTCGGCGACCATGCGCACCGCCCGCCCGCTCCCGCAACTTCGGTGGGTAGTGCCCCTGGGAACGACGACGTGTCCTGGCTCCATCTCCTCAGAAGATCAAGTCTCCGGCCATGCCGGGGCGGTTCACTGGTGGGGCTTGACAGGGCCGTGGTCGCCCTATCGCGGACCTGCACAACGTTGGTGCGAGCTGTCGGCACCAACCGATCGCGTGTGTGCCGACACCCGCGGCGGTGGATCATCAGAGGATCGAATGGGCAGCGAAAGGCCTGGGTGTAAACGTCGTTTACACCCAGACCATGTGCAGGTGCCGCTGCACTTCGGAGCCAGAGGATCTGGCTCGTCCTACGCCGTCACTCCGCAGGACTGGCGTCAGGCGCGGTGGTGGACTCGAGGAGCAGACGGACGAGCTCGGCCCGTTCGGTCTCGGTGAACACTTCCCGGATCGACGCAGCGGCGCGAGCCGGGCTCGACACCGCGATGCTGCGGCGCGTGCGCTTCGGCAACTCGGAGTTACCCAGGGCGCCTCCCGCCGGCCGCCGCCGATACGGGGGGCCGGCTGCGGCGATGGCTTCCTGCTCCGATATCGGCAGAGTGCCGAACTGGCGGGCCTGCTCGAGCTTGAGCGTCCCGGTCTCGAGTGCATCCCGCAGCGGAGGAATCAGGTCGAGCAGGGCCATCCGTTGGCTGACATACATCGGAGTGCGTCCGATCCGTGTCGACAAAGCCCGCCGGCTGATGTTCGCCTCTTCGAGGAGGCGCTTCATCGCCTCTGCCTCATGGAGTGGACCAAGGGCCTTGCGGTGGCTGTTCTCCACCAGCATGACCTCGTACATCGAGGCGACCCGGTCGTCGTTGACCAGAGCCGGGATCTGTTGCAGCCCAGCCACCCCAGCGGCGCGAAGCCGGCGATTGCCGATCAGCGCTACCCAACGGGCGCTGCCCACAGCGGCCTGCTGCTCGGGGTACCGATCGACGAAAGCAGCAGCCGAGCAGACGACGATGGGCTGCAAGACCCCGTGATTGCCAATCGTCGCGACGAGCTCGTAGAACTCGGCATCCTCTTCGTCCGCGGCAGCGCGTTGGTTGAGCGGGTTGGACACGATGTCCCCGACCGGGAGCATCGACGTGGCCGGACCGGGATCCGCTTCCACGACAGGTTGGGGGGCGGTCGGCGGCGGTGGCGCCGGGGCGGCTGATGCTTCGACTGGCGTGCGGGCCGAGTAGTCCTCGGGCACCTCTTCCCGTGCGAGCTCCGCCAGGTTGACGCGCTTACCCACGGCTCAGCCCTCACCAGGGGTGTAAACGTCGTTTACACCGCTCGCGTGTCGCGGCCCTTCACCACCAGTGCCGAGGACCTCCAGGGCGAGTTTGAAGAAGTCCTGACGCGCTTCGAGGGCCACGCGGTTCTTGGCGTACTGGACCACGGTGACGCCCTCGGCTGAGGCACGTGTGTGGAGTTTGTAGTGTCGGATGACCGTGTTGAACACGGGCCACTTCTTCGCGGCCACATAGTCGCGGGTCTGGTCGAGGTCGCCCGTCCCGTCGCGGGGATCCCAGTTGTTGAGCAGCACGCGCCACGGGACCCCCGCGGGCTCGATGACCCGCTGGATGGAGCGCGTCGCCGGCGAGAACGACATTGGTTCGGGCTCCAGCGGGACGATGACATCATCGGCCTGTGTCAGGACGGTCTGTAGAATCGACTCGTCTTCCAGGCTCCCCGGGGTGTCGACGAAGATGTGTGAGTACTGCTTGATCTCCCGCAACTTGCCGAGCAACTGCGGATTGTCGTGGCACTGCTCGAAGTCGAACGGCAGGTCGTCCCCGACCCGCTGGGCCCACTCCAGCATCGAGGCCTGTGGGTCAGTGGAAACACCCAGAACCGGCGACGACTCTGCGGTCCCGCCCAGGGTGTCCGCGACGACCGCGGCCAAGTTGACCGTGACGGTCGTCTTCCCGACGCCGCCCTTCTGATTTGCAACCACATGTACGCGAGCCATGGAGTAATCCCTCCGTCTGCTTCCCACCTGGCAGGTGGTACTTCGGATCCCCTCCATCGTGGCAGACCCTGCCCACGCCTTTGTGCAGGTGGGGCGTCCTCCGCGCGCCGCTGGAAACATCGAACATACATTCGACGAACATATGTACGATTGATCTCGTCAGGGTGATCGAGCCGCACTCCACCCTGTCAGCCCCCGATACCAGTCGAGCGCGCCTATGCGGGGTGAATCGACTGGTAGCCGCGAGCATCGATCGGAATGCTGGACCTGTCCCGCAGGATGGCTGTGTCGGTGGCGATATCCGAATAGTCGGATCGATCCGTGACGTCGACGGCGTCGGCGACGAACACCGGCATGCCGCGGTGGATCACCAGCACGCGACCCGGTGGAAGCTTGCGAATGTCGCCGGGACGAAGGACCGGGGTGGTCTCGCTACTGAGCGAGTGGCGCGTACTACTGAACAGACCATCGGTGTGACTCTGGCGCCGATACGTCTCGTGTGTGCCGCAGAGGTCGGACAGCGCGTGCAGCGTGCGATCGTCCTTGATTCCGCCCCACACACTCAGACTGACGGTGTTGTCCAGAACCTCCCGAGAGCCCACCGGGCCGAACAAACGTTCCAGCTGAGCAAGTGACTGCGCCGACCAGTGGATGATCACGCCTCGACCTGCGGCGTCGGAGATCACCTCAGCGAGGCGGGGGACAGGCGTGCCGTTGGCGAGCTCGTCAAACACCACCGTCACAGGCGGGTCGACACGACGGGCAGGGAAGTCCATAGCCATCTCCTGAGCCGTCCGCAGCCAGTGCTCCGCCAGAGCTGTCAAGACCGGGACTGCCTCGGCCGCCTGCTGCTGGTCAGCGATCAGGAAGAGCGACCCGCCCTGTGCGATGAAACGACGAACGTCCAGACCGTGCCCGTGGGCAGGGCTGATCAGCTCCCGGACCCGGGGATCGGTCCAAGCCCCGACGACGCGGCGCACCGACATCCACACCGCCGACGCGGTCCGGGGGTCGAGCGCCATCTCCGCAGCCAGGTTGGCGGCGAGTTCCGCGCGGCCTGCGTTGCGGAGAATCGTGACCGGTGCCGGATCCGCGGGGAGCCTCCGCCTCGGTGCCGCCGTAGGGGGCCGGCCCCCTGGCCTACCCGCCGCTGCCGGCGCGGCTGAGTCAGCCTCAGGAGGCTCGGTGGCCCAAGCACGGATGGTGTCCACCGACGAGCCGGAAACTGCAGCGGCAACGAGGTAGGCGGTGAGCACTACGACGGCGCGCTCCCGGAACACCCGATCGTTGCCAGCACCACCACCGCCGCCGGCCTCCACTCGCAGCGCTGAGGCTTCGACCAGGGTGTAAGCGCGTCGATTGGCTTCCTGTTGGTCTTCGCACCCACCGATGAGGGCCCAACGCAGTGGAGCGGGCCACCGCAGCCGGCCCGTGCTGTCGTGAACGATGACAGGACCAGCCACGGGGCGACGAGAGCGGGCCAGCGCGGCGAACTCCACCAAGTCCAGCTTGGTGGTCGAGCACAGCAGGGCCCCGGGAGCGTCGAGGACCTTGTGCACCAGGTCTTTTCGAGACTTCCCCGACTGGGTCGGGGCCAGAGTGCCCGTGAGGTTGACGAAAGATCCGTATAGCTGCTTGTTGCGGTACCGGTAGAAAGGGAAGCCCAGCTCGGTCGGCGGGACGCTCCGTACTTCGCCTGGGCTCAACGACGGCCGGGTCCGTTCCGCGCTCCGTCGGAGCGCCGTGGCGGACAGCTCCGCGTTGATCTCGTCGACGCTTGCGTGGCCGCCCGGTGCCGGGGCGAAGCGTCGACCACCCCACCGGACGGCGAAGGCGGTCACGGCGACCAGCACGACGGCCGCCACCGCGGCGCAAACAAGGAACAGCGTCCAATGCCGCATAAGACGCCCAGCAGTGCCATCGGCAGACAACGGAGCACCGAGAGAGCCCCGGACGATGTCTGCGACGTCGGAGAACCCAACCCACATCGGGAACGCCGCGCCGAGAAGGAGCCCAGTGACCACGGCCGCCAGCTCGACAATGACGGCGACAGCCAGCGCGAACCCCACAGCCGTCACGGGGAGGGCAACGTCCTGAACCCAGGGACGAGGAGCTCCGGACCGGGTCCTCACGACGCGTCCCGTTCAGAACGGCGGGCCGCGCCCTGATCGCGGCTCGTGGAACCCCATTCGGTGCCAGCCTTGGAGCCCTGCGATAGAGCGCCCTGCGGCATGCCCTTCTCCGCCGAGACACTCTGCCCGGCTTCGGCGCCCGCCTGCCAGGGGCCGGTGATGGCGAACAGGGTGCCGGGCTGCTGGATCCCGGCGAACAGCACCGTCCCGTCGGGGGAGAAGGTGGGGCCGGTGAACTCCGAGCCCATCTGGCTGCGGGCGATGGGGTAGGCGGTCCCGTCATCGGCGACGCCGGCGAGGTGGTTGTCGCCGTCGCCGTCGGTCGACACGATCAGCCCGCCGAACGGGGCGGCGACGATGTTGTCCGGTGCCTCGACGGTCTCTCCATCCGCTTCCACAGCGAACACCGTGGTCAGGGTCAGTGTCGAGGCGGTCGGATCGTAGTGCCAGATCTGGCCGCGGTGGGAGTCGGAGAAGCTGGAGACCAGGTAGGCGCCGGGGGCGCCGTCGTGGTCGGCCCACCAGGCGCCCTCCAGCTTCTTCGCCCGGGTGATCCCGTCGAGCGAGCGCACCGGACCCCGCGCTGCGTCGCGGTCGGTGACCGGCACCCACGTGACGGTGTAGGAGGTGCCGACGGTGTCGGCCTGGTCGAGGTCGGCGACGACCTTGCCGGACCGGTCGGCAGCCGCCATCGCGGCGAGCTCTCCGGCGCCCGCGTCGAGGGCCTTGAGCGCGCCGCTGCGGCCGCGGAACCCGGTGGGTGGGGTCCACCGGTAGACGGTGCCGTAGGGGTTCGAGGTGTCCTCGGTCAGGTAGATGGTGAGGGTGTCGGGGTCGACGCAGCAGGCCTCGTGGACGAACCGGCCGAGGGCTTTGATCGGCTGCGGGTCTCGGTTGGCCTGCAGGTCGACCGGGTCGACCTCGAAGACGTAGCCGTGACCGTCCTTGTCGGTCTCCTCGCAGGTCAGCCAGGTACCCCAGGGGGTGACGCCACCGGCGCAGTTGGTGGAGGTCCCGGCGAGTGCGACGGTCTCCCAGATGAGCTCGCCGTCGGGGGTGGTCTTGACGACGGTGCAGCCGCCGCCGGCGTCCTCGCGCCAGGTGTAGCCACGCAGGTGCGGGACGGCGCCGTCGTCGTCGGGGCCGCCGCGGACCTCGTGGTTGAGCACCACGAGCACGTTCCCGTCCGGTGCGGGGAACGCGGCGGCACCGTCGTGGATCCCGGGGGAGGCGTGGTCGGAGTAGAGGCGGGTCTTCCCGGCCTGGGTGACCACTCGGTAGGAGAACCCCTCGGGCAGGGCGAGCATGCCCTTCGGGTCGTCGACGAGCGGCCCGTACCCGGCTGCAGCACCCGGCTGTGCCGCGGTTGTGGCCCGGCTCAGCAGACCGTGGACCGGGCCGGACACGGCGACACCGAGACCGACCTGCCCTGAGCTCCGTAGGAACTTCCGTCGGTTGATCAGCACGGGTCCTCCCGGGGAGCGGCTGCTGGTGATGTCAGGCGAGGGGCGGCGGTCATGAGCCCGCGGCCTCGGCGAGGGCTGTTTCAGCGCGGGCAGCGGGGACGGGCGCCGCGGCCGATGCGCCGGCGGGGCCGGCGATGTGGCGGACGTGGGTGATCTTGTCGGCCCAGTCCGAGAGCGGCTGCAGGATGACCCCGGTGCTGGAGTCGTAGGCGTTGACGACCAGGCCGTTGCCGACGTACATGCCGACGTGGCGGGGGTTGGTGGGGGAGCCGAGCGAGCCGGGGATGAACACCAGGTCGCCGGGGGCGATGGTCGCGGGGCCGGCGGGGGTGCCGGCGTTCTTCTGGTTGACCGTCCCTGCGGGGATCGGGACGCCTGCGGCGGCCCAGGCGGCGAGCATCAGCCCGGAGCAGTCGAACCCGTTCGGTCCCTTCGCGCCCCAGATGTAGGGCTTGCCGAGCTGGGCCAGGGCGTAGGTGACCGCGGCGCGCTGGGCGGGGTCGGTGGGCGGGACGAACCCGGGCGGGAGCTTGGTCGGGTCGATGTTCGACGGGGCCAGCGGGACCCCGGCGCCGCCCTGGTCGGGGCAGGCGAACGCGGTCGAGGCCAGCTGCACGTCCGGTGCGGCACCGGGCGCGGCGGGGGCGGGGTTGTCCGGGCCGACCCAGAACCGGTCGACCAGGGCTGCGGCCGGTGCTTCCTGGGGGGCGTAGCGGTCGGGGAACGCCGAGCGCTGCACCGCCTGCGCGGCGGTGCCCGGCGGCATGGTCGCCCAGCCGGGCAGGGCGACGAGCCGGTCCAGGAAGATCCGGGTCGCGTAGTCGGGGTTGAGGACCTGCTCCGGTGAGCCCCAGCCCTGCGAGGGCCGCTGCTGGTAGAGGCCCAGGGAGTCGCGGTCGCCGTGGCCGACGTTGACCAGTCTCGATTCGACGATCACGGTGGAGATCGCGATGACCGCGGCCCGGCGCGGGAGGCCGCGCTGGGCGACGATGTTGACGATCGTGGCGGCGTTGTCGGTCTGCTCGGCGTTCCAGTCGGTGCCGCCGATCGTCTGCGATCCGCCGCCGAGGCCGCCGTCGCCGCCGCAGTCCCCGCCGGGGAGCGCGCCCCCGGCGACGATGGTCAGCATGCCCACGCCCATCGTCAGCACGGCGCCGGCGAAGACGAGGATGACCGCGCCGACCGCCAGGGCGATGGTGCTCTTCTTCTGGTCCACCGTCAGGTCACCGTCGCGGCGGTGCGCCGCCGGAGCCACGGCCGTTGTGGCCGGTGCCGTTGGTCGAGATCCTGACGGCCGCGGCCAGGTGCTCGACGGCGGCGGGCGCGGCGGCGTCGAGGCTGGGGTCGGGAGTGGAGGCGCTCACCGGCACCAGCCGTGGGCGGCCTGGGCGCCCGGTCGGCGGTGAGGGTTCCTGGAGCGCGGGGTGCTGCGGTGTCGCGTGGGGCTGGTCGTCTCGGGAGCGCAGCCCGGCATTGGTGTCGAAGATGGCCCGCTCGGTGGGGGAGAGGACCGTCTGGATCTTCATGCCGGGGCGGTTCTCCAGCTTCCACAGCGCACGGCCCTGGCCTTCCATCGCCCAGCCGGTGAGCACGGCCTGTTCACGCTCGGACAGTCCGAGCTCGTCGGCGAGCTCGTCGCCGACCCGGGTGGACTGGCCGAGCAGGATCCGGGTCGAGCACAGCGCGAGCAGGTCCTTGGCGATGGAGACCTCCTGGGAGCCGGCGGCGCCGACGGAGAGCAGGTCGGAGGGCTTGTGCATCACCAGGAGCTGGATCTTGCGTTCGGCGCGGGACAGGCGCAGGTCGGAGTCGACGGCCTGGACCGCGCGCAGCCCGAGTCGCATCTGCCGCCAGACCTCGTCGCGCACGACGATGCGCACGTCGCCGTCGTCCTGCAGGTCGGTGATCATCGAGGACCAGGAGCCGAGGCAGGTCAGAGCGACCGCGATCGCCTGATCGCCCCTGCTGCGCAGCAGCGAGAGGTCCATCGACTGCACGGGGGCGTCCCAGTCGAGGTCGAAGTTCGTCGGCTCGTCGAACAACCCGCTCAGGGGGCCGACGACGAGGTTGGACAGGGCGTCGGTGATCTGGCGGGTGTGGTCGAGGAATTGGCGGTGGGAGGCGAAGCGGGTGGCCTGCCACAGGTCGTCGTCGGGGTGGGCGAGCTGGTCGACGACGTCGGGGATGGTGATCGGGCGTAGCTCGTCCGCGCCGTGCTCGGCGCCGACGAGCCGGTTGAGCACGGTGGACAGGACGTGTTCGTCGGTGACGGTCGGGTCGTAGCCCTGGGCCTCGGCCAGCGCGGTCAGCAGCCTTGTCCAGCGCGCCAGGATGCCGGTGAGTTCCTCGCGCTGCCGCTCGGTGCTCCAGGTGCCCCACCTCGATCGGATGGGTCCGAGGTCCAGGGCGTTGAGGCGGTGGTGGCTACCGCGGCCGAGCGCGATCGGGGTGATCCCGAGCGAGCGCAGCAGCGGGGTGTACTCGCCCTTCACGTCACCGGAGATCAGGGAGCGGACGCCGAAGAGCATCATCCGCAGCATCAAAGCGACGACGGTGGAGGACTTGCCGCGGCCCGGTTCGCCGAACACCACCAGGTTCGGGTTGGTGACCATCTGGCGCAGCACCCACTCGGTGGGGTGGACGTAGAAGGCGCCCCCGGACTGGGTGTCGTAGCCCAGCCGGGCGCCGATGGCCGGGACGCCGTTGGAGGCCAGCAGCGGGAACAGTCCGCCGACCTCGGCGGTCGTGGCGCGGTAGATGGGTGCTCGCCGTGCAGCGTCGACGGCGGCCCATCCGCGGCCCGGCTCCCGGTGGCCCTGGCGGGGGGCGGTGGCCTGGTTGACCCGACTCCGGCCGCCTCGCCGGCCGTCGACGCGCTCCTCGTCCGGGCCGATGGGGTCGGCGGGTGCGGAGACGGGGATGCCGTCGAGGTCGGTGAACTGGCTCAGCAGGTCGCTGGTGGTGCGCGGCTGTACGTGGCGGCGCTTACCGAAGATGCTCATGAGTCGAACGCCCTGGTCAGACGGGGCAGCCCGATCCCGACCGGGAGGGCCGCGGCGACGAACGCGGAGTCCTGGGCCAGTTCCAGGCGCAGCAGCCGGAACCGGCCCGAGGAGTCGTTCTCCAGACGGGCGGCGTGGTCCTCGAGGTTCCACTCGGCGGGCACCGTGAGCGAGGAGGCCACGGTGAAGCGGACCAGGGCGTGCCCGGCCGCGACCGCTGCTTCTTGTTCGCGGGCGCCGGTTTGGCGGCGGGTGTCGACGGCGGTGGTGTTGAACCCGCGCTGGGCCTTGGCATCGACCAGGACGTTGTTGCGGAACCGCTGGGAGCGCACCTCCCGGGCGGCGGCGGCCTGGGACAGGATCTCGTAGTGGATCTGCAGGGTGCGGCGCTCTCCTGCGGTGCGGACCGCGAGCAGCGGGCCGAGCGACCCGAAGATCGTCCCGGATTCCGGGGGCTGCACCGCGTAGGAGACCGAGGAGAACCCGTCGTGGTGATAGGCCCGGGCAGCCGGAGCGGGCGCGAGGGCGGGGCCGGCTTGGGAGATCGGTAGCCCCACCGAGCCGTCCGGGTCGGGCCGCATGAGGTGCTGGTACTGCAGGGAGGCGGCGGTAGCGGGGTTGAAGCCGGTCTTGATGGCCTCGGCGACCCCGGTGGAGGTCAGCCAGGTCACCGACTGCACGCCCAACCCGCGCAGACCGTCGGCGACGGCTTCCAGGACGCGGTAGAGCGCGTACGCGCGGCCCGCGACACCGCCGCCGGCGGCCTTGGCCGGGCGGCGCAGCGCGTCCTCGGTGCCCGACACGGTCACGAACAGCTCGGTCCGCACGCTGACCGAGGCGACGTCGCGGTCGATCTCGGCGGTCACCTGCCGGGCCAGTGTGGGGGCGTCGGCGCGCTGGTGGCGCTCGCGCCAGACCGCGTACTCGGTGCCGTCGTCGGGAACGGTGCGCACGAGCAGCGAAATGCGGTCGACGACCTCGCGATGCCCCAGTCCGACGAGCATCGAGCCGAGGCGGCGGGCGAGCTCGGCGCACTCGTCGTCAGACAGCATCCCGACACCGGAGTGGGTCAGGCGAGCGGTGGCGCCCCAGCGTCCCTGGTCGGTGTCGTGGATCAGGCAGATCCGCGAGCCGTGGAACTCCGGGCCGTCGGGGAACTCCAGGCGCGACAGCACGCCGGGCAGGTCGGGCTCGCAGCGATCACCGGCCAGCCCGGCCGCGGCGCGTGACTGCCAGGGGGACCAGCGCATCAGCACTCCTGTCTGGAACATGATCAGGTCGGCCAGCCAGCGGAACGCGGGGCGGCCGTGGACGGGCACGACGATCAACACGACGGTGATCGCAGCGAACACTCCCCAGCTCAGCGCGGTGGACCACTGGTTGCGCGACATCGCGATCAGCGCCGGAGCACACACCGCGATCACCAGGAACGCCTGGACCGGGGTGAGGCCGGCGATCCAGCCCATCCCTTCCTTGAGATTCAGCCCGCGATACACCCGCGGGCCGTGGGCCTCCTGGACAGCGCTCATGGGGTGTCGTCCTCGCGGTCGGTGCCGGCAGGTGCAGCCGGTGTGGTCGGGGGTTCGGGGGTCCACGCGGTGGGGATGGGCGTGGTGCCGGGTCCGGAGTCGGGGCGCCCGGCCTCGGGCGGTCCGGGATCGACCACTGGCGGTTCAGACCCGGGCCCAGGCTCGGGTCCGGTGGTCGGGTCGGGCTCAATCGGGCCGTTGTCACCCCCGGCGGCCGCGCTGGACCCGCCCCACGGCGCGGTCGCCCCCGCGTAGGCGCCCCCGGCGGCCGAGCCGATGTCCCCGCCACTGGGAGCGGGCGCGGGTCCGGGGTGCCCGACACCGGTCTGGGCCATCTGGGAGGACCCATAGCCGCCCGCGGCACCCGCGGCGGCCTTGGTGGCCAGGTAGCCGCCCACCACCGCCGCGGCCGCGACACCCCCCACCGCGCCGAGCCCCGCCGCCGCGCCACCGGCGGCTGCGCCGCCGCCCGCGGCCGACCCACCACCGGCAGCACCCGCACCACCAGCGCCACCGGCACCAGCACCGCCCGCACGGCCGGCGGCCGCGGGAGACGCGGCGGTCGAGCCACCGAGCTCCCCGCCACCCCCGGCCGAGGCGGCACCGTCCGAACCGCCGCCTCCGGAGCGGGCCATGCGAGCGACGTTGATCGACTCACTGGTGCCGCCATCCGCACCCGGCGCCGACGAACCACGCCCACCACCACCCGAGCGCAGCGCCATCCCCGCACCGGTACCCGGATCGACGAAGGCCAGCAGCCGGTAGATCACCATCGGGCAGAACAGCGACACCAGCAGCACCGCCGCCCCGGCCAGCAGCCCCGCGACCCCCTCGGCGCGGGCCATGACCGAGACCCCGATGAGCAGGATGAGTGCGAGGGCGGGTTTCATCAGGATCGCGGCGAGGAGCCAGCGCACGCCGCGCCAGAACGACGGGGCGGTGGAGTCGGCGACCAGCATCGCGGCCAGCAGCGGGATCGTCGCGACCAGGACCAGGATCGCGGCCTGCCGGAAGATCATCTGTAGGGCGAAGCCGATCCCGGCCGGGATGACCCCGAACAGTGCGGCGAGGCCGAGGATCATCGACCGGACGTTGTCCTCGGTGTCACCGAGGTCGGGGTTGTCCCCGACCCGGGCGGTGACGGTGTCGTTGGCCAGGGTCGCGCCGAAGGTGCCGTCGCCGCCGAGCTGGGACAGGAAGAACGTGGTCAGCCCGTCCGCGGCGCCGAGCAGGACCGCGACCATGCCGGAGGTCAGCGCGATCGCCATCCCGAACTGCAGAGGCCCGGTGAACGCCCGGAACATGCCCCGCCCGCCGCGCAGGGCGACCGAGATCAGCTGGTAGAAGAACAGGCCCAGCGCGATCAAGGTGGCCAGCCAGATCAGCGACGACCACAACGACAAGCTCTGCCCACCAGCTCCGGCCGTGGCCGCGTCGACGGCGGTGGCGGGGTTCGGGGAGTCCGGGCGCTGCTCGGCCTTGCCGGTGATCGTGCTCGGGTCGACCCAGGACACCTGGTCGGCCAGCTCGAACCCCGCCCGCAGCACCCAGACCCCGGCGTCCCACACCTTCTGCATGACGGCGTCGAAGCCGGACTGAACGATGGAGCCCAGGAAACCCGAGCCGGAGTCGCCTTTCCCGGATGCCCCCCCGCCCGGGGACGGTTCGGGCAGCGGGGGCGGCACCGGGGTGGGATAACGGGCGAGCATCATGGAGGTCATCGCTGGATGTCTCGCCATCCCGCGGCGACGGCCTCGTCGCTGGCGGGCCAGGCGCTCGGTGCGATGGCCGCGGTCGGCCCGGAGGCGACCTTCCACTGGTCACCCACACGCCGCATCGGGAGGCAGTCGCCCCAGCCAAACGAGACGACCCGGCCGTTGTTGTCGGCGACGAACTCGCCCAGCGCACAGGCCACAACGTAGGTGCCGTCGGCGGTGCTGCCCTTGACCATGGCGCTGGTCGGTGTCCACGACATCCGCAGCCCGCTCGAGGACGGGCCGGTGGGGCGCAGGTGCGCGCCGCGACGAAGGTCGGCGAGGTCGTTGCTGGTCGTGGTCCGGTCAGCGGGCTGGGCGCCGGGCTCGGCGAGGGAGTTATAGATCTGCGCCCAGACCTGCGGGTCGCCGCCGGACAAACCGGCCTTCATCAGCTCGACCAGCTGCGCGACCGCGCCCTCCGGGGTGTCGGGGAACCCGGTCGGGACCAGCGTGGCGACGAACTGCTGGGGTGCGGGGAGCACGATCGGCGGGCCCGCCGTCCGCGTGGAGAGCGCGTGCGGCTGGATCGCGGCGAGGGGAACCTGCAACATCGGGCGGGCGGCGAGCTCGGCCTCGGCCTGCGGTCCGGAGCCGCTGTCGCCAGTGCCGATCGGGGCCGGCTGCGCGGGAGCAGACTCCGGGCCGCGCTGCGGGTCGGTGAAGACGCCGGTCAAGGACACGATCAGCGCGACCACGACCACCAGGACCAGGGCCGTGACCGCGCCCAGGATGAGCAGGGCGCGGCGCTGCCCGCCACCCGAGCGCAGGTGGGGGTCGTGGGGGTTCATCAGGCGGGCCATCAGCTGGCTCCGGCGGCGAATGAGGTGATCAGGGTGTAACCGAGGCCGAGCAGAACGGCCAGAACGAGGCTGGAGACGATCATCTGTGCGCCGCGGCGTCCGGAACCGTGGTGGTCATAGAGCCGTCCAGCGGTAGAGGCGATGATCCCGCCGAAGAACAACCCCAGAACGCAGACCCCGGCGATCCAGATGAAGAAGCCGACCACCCGGGTGAACATCTCGTTCCCGGGTGGTGCGACCGCGTTGACCTCGGGGATCCGCGGCGGCTTCGGCGGCGGGTCCTGCAGGGGGAGCAGGAACGCGTGGGCGAAGGATTCGCTGATCAGGTGGGGGACAGACATGGGGTGTGCTCCGCAGGGTGGTGTGGGACGAACGGTGTGGGCGTGGCGGTGTGTGCGGGCTGGTCGCCGGGGTGGGGGGCCGGACGCAGCGGGTCGAACCAGTCGGCTGGTCAGCGGCGCCTCGGTGAGGTGATGAGCTGCCAGGAGGCGAGCAGCGGTCGTAGGGCGTCGACCGCCCGGGCCGGGCTGGGTTCGTCGGTCACCCCGCCGACCTCCCAGGCCGGGATGTGTGGCACGAACAGGGCTTCGTCGAGCAGTGCCGCGACCCGGGGCCCGGCCGCGCCGGCCACTCCCGTCGGCCATTTGCGGGCGCCGTTGACCACGAGCTGGTAGATCGGGGTGGCCAGGCCGCGCTGCACCCAGGGGTCCAGGCGGGCGAGCAGCTGCTCGGCCTGGCGCAGCGACGGGCGGGTCGCGCGGACCACCAGGATCGGGCGCTGGGTCGGCAGTCCGCGGCGTAGCCAGCCCCCGGCGCCGTAGATCGGGGTCGCGGCGGCCCGCCAGCCGCCGTGACCGAGGTCGACGACGGTGGCGTGCAGCGGGTCGGGTGCCGGGTCGGGCAGCCAGTCCGGGGGTGGGGGCACCATCCCGGGGGTGATGGTCGGCAGCGCCGCCGGGTTCCGGGTCTCCAGGCGGGCCAGCAGCGCGTCGGCGCGCCAGCTGTAGCGGACGGTGAGGTGGTCGTTGACCTGCCGGGTCCAGGGGCCGTCCACCGAGGAGGCACCGGCGAGCCCGGAGCGGGCGGGGTCGTCGGCGTCGATCAGCAGCGCGCACCGCTGGTCCTGCTGCAGCGCGTCCACGATTGCGGCCGCGACACACGACGCGCCGGCCCCGGCGGACCCGGCCAGCACCGGGATCAGCGGCCCGAACGCCGCCCAGGACACCGGGCGGGACTCGGGGAACACCGTGCGGGTGCGGTCCTGGGCGGCGTCGGTGGCCGCGCCGAGCTGCTCGGCGACCTCGACCGGGTCCGGACCGTGGCCCTGGTCGACGGCGGCTGCGGCGGAGGTGGTGTCGACGATGCTCTCGGTGTCGACCACCCCCAGCCCGCCCGGGGCGCGGGTGCGCGCGGCGGCGCCGAGCCGGTGATTGAGCTCGTACGGGCTGCGCGGCGGCGACGCCCCCGGCCCTGCCCAGCGGTGGTGCGGGTCGGCCGCGTTCCGGGGTGAGGTCATCAGCTGGTCCCTCCTCGAGGGGCGGTCCGGGCGAGCGCGGGGTCGGGCGCGGTGGACTGGTCGGGGATCAGGGCGGCGGAGTCGGCGGCCTCGTAGATCTCGCGCGCTGCGGCGCCGAAGCGGGGTGAGACCAGCTGGGTGGCATCGCCGCCGGACACGACCCCGACGACCTGCCCGCGCCCGGCCGCGGCGTCCGGGCCGGCCAGCCACGGCCCGCCCGAGGCGCCCTCGGTCATGTCGCAGGTCATCGCCAGCACCTGCCCGCCGTCGCGGTCCGGCCGGGTGAAGGTCTCGACCGCGGCGGGGCCGTCGCAGCCCCGCAACGACTGCCCGTCGTAGACGCCGGTGGCCGGGTAGCCCAGCGCGGCGACCGGGAGCCGGTCGGGGGTGGAGAAGCGGATGCCCTGCGCGCCGAGGACCTGCTCGGGCAGGACCCCGTCGCGGGGCAGCAGCGTCACGAACGCGAAGTCGGTGTCGGCGGCGACGTCGTTGATGGGGGAGTCGATCTGCTGCCAGGCCGGTGGCACGTAGGCGGTGTCGACGGTCCACCGGCCCAGCGGTTCCTCACCCGCGGCGTAGCCGGGGATGAAGAACGCCCCGTCGACCCGCCAGCCGCCGTCGAGCCACACGCAGTGCGCCGCGGTGGCCAGCACCCGCCGCGACCGCGAGGCGACCACCGCCGCCGAGCACTGGTGGCGGCCGCCGTCGACGACCAGCACCCCGACCGAGGTCGCCGACAACCCGCCGACGACCGGCCCGGCCTGGCCCCGCACCGGCGCCTGCACTGCCGAATCGGACGGTGCAGCGGGTGCAGTGGGTGTCCTCGGGTCGGCCGACCCCCACGGCGCGGCCGACCCGAGTCCCACCACCCGAGCGCCCTGCGGGGCCTCGGAGGTCCACGACGCCAGCGCGACGGCCGCGGTGACCGTCGCGGCGATCGCCACGGTCATCACTGCGGTCGTCTGCGCTGTGCGCCACCTGCTGCTGGTCATGGGTCAGGCCAGACCGAGCTTCTTCGAGCACGCCGGCCAGGCCGAGTAGCCGCCCCGGTCAGCGCGGACCTTCTCCGCGACCGCGATCTGCTGCTCGCGGCTTGCCTCGTGCGCCGAACCGGTGCCGCCGTAGGCCGCCCAGGTGGCCTGGTCGAACTGCAGCCCACCGGAGTAGCCGTTGCCGGTGTCGATCGCCCAGTCCCCGCCGGACTCGCACTGGGCGAGCCGGTCCCAGGTCGCGGCCTGCGCGCTGCCACCGGCCACCGGTGCGGGTTCGGATCCCTCCGGGTCCCGGGGCTGCTCCCCGTCCTCGGCCGAGCCGCCCTGCGCATCCGGGGCGCTCTGCCCGTCGGAGCTTCCCTGCTCGTCGGAGCCGGTCTGCCCGGCCTCTCCGGCACTGTCGCCCTGCTGGTCACCGGGCTGGTCGGTCTGCTCCGCGCCGGGTCGCGAGATCGGGTCTCCGGCCTGCGGGCTCAGCACGTCGTTGTCGCCCGTGGCGTCGCTGCCGGAACCGGTGTCCGACCCGTCCGCTGCACCGGCGTCGCCGTTGCCGGTGGAGGGCTGGCCGGAGCTGCCGGTCTCGCCCTGCCCCCCGCTGCCGCTCTTCTGCTCATCGGGCTGGGCCGAGCCCGACCCGGCCTCCGACCCAGCGTCGGAACCAGTGCCGGAGTTGGTGTCGGGGCCGGAGCCGATCCCCGCGGCGGCGAGCTTCTCGGCGAGCTGCTCAGCCAGAGGGTCGGCGTCGGCGGCGTCGCGCACCTGCTCGGCCAGCTTCTCCGCCCCGGCCTCCCACGCATCACCCGCGCCCCCGGTACTGGCCTGCTCGGTCGAGGACGACGACTCACCACCGCCCGCCGACGTCGTCGACGAGTCCCCCGCACCCGAGGTCGTCGACGAGTCGGTGTCCGAGGAGCCCGAACCGGTGCCGTCGGAGTCGGCCGTGCCGGTATCCGTGCCGGTGTCGCTCGACCCGGAGCCTGATGAGGCCGGGGAGCCCCCGGAACCCAGGTCGTCGAGCTGGTCGAGCTTGGCCAGGTCCGCGGGGTCGGCCCCGAGCTTCTCCAGCTGCTCACGGTCCAGAACCCCGAGCACGGAGTCGCGGACCTGCCCGGCGTCGGCGTCGGAGCTGGCACCCAGAGCCTGCATCAGCTCACCGACCAGCTGCAACGCGATCCGAGCCTTCTCCAGGTCCTGGGCCGAGCCACCGCCGGAGGAACTGGCGGACTCGCTCGTGCCCGACGAGCTGTCTGATCCCGCCCCGGCACCGGTGTCGCTCGTGGTGTCGTCCGTGCTGCTGGTGCTGTCATCGTCGGACGAGCCGGAGTCCGAATCGCCGGAGGCCGAGCTGCTGGAGTCCGAGGAGTCCGGCTCCGACGGGCGCGAAGGATCGGGGTCCTGTCCGCCGGCGGTACTCGGCGCGCCGGTATCGGGCTGCTCGGCGGCGTCGCCGTCGTCGGCGGGGCTGTCCGAGCCGGTCTCGCCTGTGCCCGGGCTAACGGCGTCTTCGCTGTCGGGCGACGCGTCCGAGGGCGAGTCCTCTTCGGGCGCGGGGTCCGGTGACTCTGCGGGCGCCGCCGGTGCCGGCGGAGGGGCGGCGGGGGCTGCGGTGGCACCGGCGTGGTCGATGCAGGTCTGGGGCAGCGCGGGCTCGGCCTGGCGCTTGGGGTTCGAGGCGGCAGGTCGGCCGGCGGACCCGGCGCTGCTGGGCGTGGGCTTGGGCTTGCCGATCTCGGTGACCGCCTCACCTGCGGAGGTGACCGCACCGACGGCGCTGTCCGCGGCGTTGCCGAGGGACTCGCCCAGCTCGGCGACCGGGCCTGGCGCGGGCGGCGGCGGGTCCTTGGGGAGCAGGTCGGCAGGGGTCGGGCCGAACCCGGCGCGGGCCAGCTTCGCCGCGACCTGCTGCAGGTGCGGATCGGCGGCGTCGAGGGTGTTGAGCTGGTCGGAGACGTCCACGGCCTTCTGCCGCCATCCGGGCGGCTGGGTCGCGGGGGTGAAACCGAGCCCGGCGATCTCGCGGGCCAGCCCCTGAGCCCTGGTGTCGTCGCTGACGGCGAGATCGGCCAGTAACGCCCGGGTCTGGGTGCGGGTCTCGCGGGCGGCGGCGAGCTGGCGCACGGCCTTGCCCTCGTTGCAGCCGACCGCGGTCAGGCCGAGCTGGGCGGGTAGCGGGCTCAGCGAGAACGCGGTCACCCCGACCAGCGCTCCGGCGGTCAGCACCGCGACCGCGGCGCGGCGCGCGGCAGGACCGCGCGAGGACGGGGGGAGGTGCTCGGCCCACGAGGGGCGCGGTGTGCGGTTCCAGGGCATGTCACAGGTCCTCTGTCAGGTGATCCGGGGGCTGTCTCACGAGCAGGTCGGTCGGTCAGTCACCTCCGCGGGACCCGCCACCGGAGTCACCGCGGTCGCCACCGCCATCGCCACCGCGGTCGCTGTCGCCGCCGGAGCCGCCGCCGCTGCGGTCGTCGCTGCTCTGACCGGTGGAGTCGCCGTCACCGCCGCCGAGGGAGACATCGGCGCCGGCGTCGACGCCGTCCTGCCCGGCCGAGACATCGACCCCGACCGAGGCGCCGCCGCCGGTGAGCTCGTACTGGCGGACCCAGTCGACGTGCATCGCCGCACCGCCTGAGGTGTCACCGCCGAAGTAGTCGAGCTGGATGGTCAGGTGCATCGGCCCGGGCGGGTTGTGGGACTTGTCGTCGTCGGTGAACCACGGCTCGCCGTCGACGAGGTAGGTGATCTTGTCCGGGGTCCACTCGACGGCGAAGGCGTGCCACTCGGTGGCGTCGATCTCGACCGAGCCCTGGGTCTGGGAGTTGTCCGAGCCGTAGTGCAGGAAGCCCTCGACCTTCTGCCGGGTCCCGTCGGAGATCTCCATGAAGTCGACCTCGCCGCCCTCGGGCCAGTTCTCCGCGGTCGGCCAGAGCAGGAACAGGGTGTGCAGCGATCCGGCCCCGGGCGGGGACTGGGCGCAGCCCTCCCAGCGCCCGTACTGCTGGCTGTGGGGCGACCAGGCCATCCCGCCTGCGTCGCCGTTCTCCGAGCCGGTGATGGTCAGCTGCCCGTCGGCGACGCTGATCGCGTCCGGGGTCCGGCGGCCGTTGCCGCCGTGGCCGGGTCCGTCGTAGGCGTTCCAGTCCCCGGAGATCGAGGTGCCCTCGAACTCATCAGCCACCTTCGGCTCGCCCCAGCCGAGCGTGTCCGCCGCGGTGGTCTTGCACTTGCTGGCAGCTCCGCCGCCCGAGCCCGTCCCGTCGCCGGAGCTGTTCCCCGGGTCGGAGCCGGTGCCGCCGGAGCCGGTGCCTCCGGAGCCGGTGCCTCCGGAGTCGTTGCTGCCCGAGCCGTTGCCTGTGCTCGGGGCCGTGCCGGTGTCGCTGGAGTCGTTGCTGGACCCACCGGACCCGCCGGAGCCGGACCCGCTTGAGTCGCCGGTGCCGGGCTCGTAGCACTGGGCCGGGATGAAGCCGGGCTTGTTCGCGCCGACGTCGAGCAGTGCGCGGCGCAGCTTCTCCGCACGCGGGGAGGTGTCCCCGCTGAGCTCGGCGAGTACGTGCACCGCGGTGATCCGCCATCCGCACTCGACGCCACCCTCGGGCGCCGCGGCGGGCACGAGCCCGGACGCGGTGAGGGTGGTGGTGAGCGCCAGCGCGGCGCCCACGACCAGCTGGGGACTGATCACCGGGGACCACCGGGGTCGGTCGGCGGGGTGCGGAACCCGTGGCTGGCCAGCCCGTGGGTGCGCCGGCCCTGGAAGCCCTCGGCGACGGTCGCGGCGAGCTCGAGCGCGGCGTCGCGCGCGGCGGGGGTGAGGGCGTCGAAGTCGATGATCCCGCCGGCCTGCAGGTGCGGGTCCGGGGGAAGGACGATCACCGCGCGGCAGCGTTCGGCGAAGAAGTCGCGAATCACGCGGTCGTCGATGTCGGGGCTGTGGCGGTCGTAGGACAGCACCACCACCGCGTCCTCGGTGAGGTGGCGGTATCCGTTGGCGGCCAGCCAGCGGAAGGTGCGAGCGGCGCGGGAGGCGCCGTCGTTGGTCGGCGCACCGACGATGACCAGGGAGTCGGCGTGGCGCAGGCTGCCCTGCATCGCCGAGTGCACGATCCCGGTTCCGGAGTCGGTGATGATCGCGTTGTAGTAGCGGGCCAGCAGCCGCAGCGCGGCCTCGTAGTCGCCCGCGGAGAACGTCTCCGACAGCTCCGGTTCCTGCTCGCTGGTGAGGACCTGCAGGCGCCCGGCGAGATGGGTGTAGCCGGCCAGGTCGGTGTGGGCGCGGATCTCGTCCAGGGCGTAGAGCAGGTCGCGCACGGTGGTCTTCGCGGCCAGGGTCTCGCCGACGAGGCGGTCGCCGAGGGTGCCGGCGTCGGGGTTGGCGTCCATCGCGATGACCCGGTCCCCGCGGTACTCCGCGAGCGCGAGCCCGAGCAGCGCGGACACGGTGGTCTTGCCGATCCCGCCCTTGATGGAGCCGACGACGACGCTGTGCGGGCCGGGCAGCGGGGTCCGGATCTTCTGCAGCTGGTCACGCAGCCGGGCCTCGGCCTCGGACAGTCCGGGGTTCCAGCGGCCGCCGGTCAGCTGGTAGGCGAAGTGGCGCCATCCCTGCTGAGGACGGGAACGACGCTCGCGGACCACCCCCGACAGCACCCCGGTCTGCTCATCCCACGCCGGGCGGAACGCCTGCTGATCCTCCGAGGGACCCGCACCCTGATGAGCGGGGAGGGACGCGGGGGCCGCCGGCGCCGGCGCCGCCGCCGGCGCAGACGGTGGCGCCGGCCGGGCCGCTTCGGCAGCGGGCGCCGCGTCCGTCAGCGGTGGCTCGTCGCGGAAGCGCTCCGGCGCAGGCGCGGGGCGGGACGGCGGGCTGCTCGGCCCGGTGGTTGGCGAGGTGGTCGCCGCGCTCGCCTGCGTGGCCGGGGGCTTGGTCGCGGGGACCTGGGCCCCGTCGTGTCCGGTGGCCGGGGCGGCCCACGCCGCGCCCGCGTCCAGCCAGGACGGGGCGGCAGGGGTGTTGTTGGTGCCGTTCGGTGAGGACGTGGGGGAGGACATCAGCAGCTACCTCGTGGTGGGGGTCAGGAGGAATCGGTGGGACGCAGGTGCGGGTCGACGACCAGGTGGCCGCCGTCGTCACGGGTGATCGGGACCGTCATCCGGACCCAGTTCGCCTCGACCGCCGTCCACGCCGGGTCCGCCTCGGGCGGGGCGCACGACGGGCCGAGCAGCCCGGACAGCTCCACCTCTGCGGACCCGGCGGGGCGCGGGGCCTCGGGCGGCGGGCAGGCGCGCGCGTACGTGGTGACCCGGACGATCACCTCGACGAACACCACCGTGTCGCCGGGCCGGTAGATCCGGCCCGGCAGTGGTGAGTCGGCGCGCTGCCTGCCCGCGCCCGACCACCCCCAGGTGCTGGCCTGGGGGTCAGCGAGCAGAGGCCGCAGCACCTCTGCCCGACGACTCGGGACGTCCTCATCGAAGGACTGGAAGTCGGTGGCGAAACGCCCGGCGAAGCTGGCCGCTTCAAGATCAGAGATCGGCTCCAGCGACCGCACCGAGCGCGAGAAGAACTCCTCGCCCGCAGAACGGCGAACCACCGCGGTGGTGCCGGCGCCTCGGGCGGCCCGGGGCGAGGGCTTGGCCCGGGGCAGGTCAGCGTTGAGCCGGACCTGGGGCCGGGCAAGCTCATCGGCAGGCTCGGGCTCGGGCTCGGACTCGGGGGCGTGCCGATGGCTGCTCTCGGTCGCTGCTGGCTGCTCCTCGACCGCCACGTCCTCTGCTACGGGCTCTACAGGGGCCGGGGCGGTGTTCTGAGAGCTGTCGCGGACGGGCGAGTCGGTGGGGCTCGCAGTAGATGTCTGGTCGGGAGCCTGGTGAGGCGTGGACGGTCGGAGCCGCGTGGGGGCCGGACCGTGGTGGTCGTCGACGTCTCGGTGCGTGTGCAGATCTGTGTAGCGGTCGGGAGCGGGGCTGCCCGGCTGTGGCGCCGGGGCCGCAGCGCCATCGGAGCCGCGCCCCGGCGCTGTCCGCCAGGGCGCACCGTTGGTCGGCACCGGACGGGAACGAATCGGCATCACGCCCTCCGCCCTGCACAGTCTCGCCGCGACCGAAGCGCCATGACCACGACTCCTTCATGCTTCTAGATTCAGAGCTAGCTCTTTATCTTGTTTATAAGATCCGCGGGATACTATCCGCGCACGGTGACCGTTCGTCAACCGATCGTGTTCAGTGCTCCTGGCTCTATCCGGTCGCGGAGCGCCCCGGCTGGGATCCGTGGCTGGGCGCCGCTAGCGTCACGACATCTCGTGTCGAGATCGCGAGGCGGCGTGCGCATGTGGGGGTGACCTGGTGGCAGACGAAGCGCTGGCTAGTGACGCGCCGCGGACGCTGGCTGACAAGCTGAATCGTCTCGCCCGACCACCCGGCAGCACCCGCGCCCTCTACCTCGACGAGATCGTCGAGGGCATCGCCGGAGTAGGTGGCCAGGTCTCGCGCGCCACGCTGAACACCCTGATGCGCGGGCGCAACACCAACCCCCGCCGAAGCACCATCGAGGCGCTGGCCCGGTACTTCCGGGTCTCGGTCTCCTACTTCCTCGACGACCCACACCCGATTGCGACGGCTCAAGAGCACGAGCTTCTGGCGAAGCTGCGCGACCCCGACCTCGCCGCACTGGTCAGCGGCATCAGCGAGCTGCGCCCCGAGACCCGCAGGTCCCTTGCACGCATCGTTGAGGACCTGCGACGGATGCAGACCAGCGAACAAGCTCATCGCTCGTCCTGAGTGGTTGCGGTACCTCCGAGCAACGCCTGGTGGGTTGCGATAGCCGAATCGAGGGCCTCGGCGGCAAGGGCCAGCCACTGCCCCGTGGTCTCACCCGGTGGGCTAGGACGCGCGCTCCGACTCGATCCAACTGCGCCACGAACTGATGTCAGCGCGTGGACGGTGAGGCTGGATAGCGATGTCAGCTCCTGCTCTAGCCGGCTGAGCAGGGCTGCTGGCACTGCATCAAGCTGACGCGTCGCTTCCTGCCGGGGAGCAGACGGGTGAGAACGGCCCAGGGAGCCCCGAAACGCAGCACTTGGCTGGCGCATTCCTCCTCCGTTCCTGCTCGTGCCTCCGTGCCGCTGAGGTGCAGCCGGAGGGGGTGGTCCACGAGGAGACTCAAGTCGCTGCGCCGAAAGTTCCCGCGACGCAAGACCTTTCGAGCAGAGCGACATGGCGCAGGGCCTAAGCCATGGCCCTCGGTGCTGGCGAGATACCTCGCGGTGAGGGGCCGACGGCTGTAGGACAGTGCGGGCCCGGCGGAGGGCGGTAGCGTGATCGAGAACTGGCCTGGCCGGTCACCGGCAGCTACCCGAGGCTCGGAGTGTGCTGCGGGGGGACGACGAAGTGGGTGGGACCATGGACTTGCTGGATGAGAGTCGATTCGCAGGAATTCACACTTTTGTATACGTAGGCTTGCGGTTTGACTGGACTAGCGGAGTCGCAGAGTTCAACTTTCGGCACGAGGGCGACCATGAGGAGCTATCTTTTACCGACGTAGTCGTCTTTCCTCTTCCGGAGGCCGTTCCCGCACAGGAGCAGAGAGAGACATTCGAGCGCGTTCTTGAGTTGCTTTATATTGCAACCGGGACCATCTACTATAAAGCAGTGGCGCCGAGGTCAGTTTCTGTCGAGTCGGTTTCACTCGCCCCGGCAGCAGTGAGGTGGGCCCAGCACTTGTATCGCGACGGGCTAGCCGAGTTCGCATATCGCTGGTCGCTGGAACACGTGCTAGAGGTGCCACTCAAAGCCAATTTCAAAGAATCTCTATCCCCGCGCTGTGACCATGCAGATTCCGGGCGTCCGCCGCTTGTTGGAATGGGAGGTGGCCGGGACTCTCTCGTCGCCCTCGAAGTGTTGTCTGCTGCCGGGTTCGAGCCTGCAACCTTCATGGTGGAGAAACGCGGTCGTGGCGCGAGACCGCTCACCCTTTCTGCGGGAGCGACTCGCGGTCGTGCCTTCGCGGTCACACGACGTCCTGATGAGGACATGCTGCGGAAGCTGGCGAACAACACGTTGCGCATCGGCCACGTCCCGGTGACTGCGATCAACTCCATCGCTGGGGTGGCTCTTTCCGTGCTCCACGGGCTAGGTCCGGTCGTAATGGCGAACGAGCGGTCGGCAAGCGAGGCAAACACAGTCTGGTGCGGCCGCTCGATCAATCATCAGTGGTCGAAGACGTTCGAGGCTGAGCAGCTGCTCAATGAGGCGGTCCGAGATCATGCGGGGATCGACCATGCTAGCTTCTCGTTGCTCGGTGGAATGTCGGAGTTGGTGATCTCTCGACTCTTCGCTGCGACGTCGCGATACGACAACGTTGTGACTAGCTGCAATGTTGCAGCTCGGCGGCCGGGCGGTGGGCGATGGTGCAACGACTGCGCGAAATGCCGGTTCGTCTTCCTAGGACTGGCTCCGTTCATGTCTGCCGAGCGCCTGGTCTCAATTCAGGGGCGCAATTTGCTCGATGACTCCAAGCAGATTTCCGGTTATCGGGAGCTCGTCGGGATGAGTGGGCATAAGCCATTCGAATGTGTCGGCGAGTTGAACGAAGCACGCGTGGCGGTACAGCTTCTGGCTCGCGACCCGCAGTGGCGTGATGCGGTGGTCGTCTCTGATCTCAGCAACCGTCTGCCCCCGGTACGTCAGGCCGACGTCGACAAGGTGTGGCGGGTGGACCCGGCGCCCGGCGCTCCGGTCGCCTACCGCCAGGCGTTGGAGGTATGGCCGGCCTTGGCGAAGGCTGGGCAGGGCGGGTCGTAGGAGCGATCTGGCGACACGAACGTATCCCACGCCCGTTCGGTAAGGGCATCGGCGGTACTTGAGCAGATTCGGCTGATCGCGCGATCGACGCTCAGGTCCCATAGACGGACGACGCGGTCGCGGCCACCGCTGGCCAGGACACCAGGGGGACCGAAGCTGACGGCGTAGATGTTGTCGGTGTGGCCGGTGATCGGCGTCCCGACGAGGCGTCCGCCGTCCGGATTGGTCATGTCCCACAATGCAATCGTGGTGTCGCTGCTGCCAGTGGCGAGCAGGGCGCTGTCCGAGCTCCACGCCACCCCACCGACCGATTCGGTCTGCTCAAGGAGCGGAGGCTCCTCGCGTGGTTGCGCAGGGTCGGCGATGTTCCAGACACGGACGGTGTGGTTGGCGCCGACGCTGGCCAACCGTGTTCCATCGGGGCTGATCGCGATCTTGAAGATGTTGTCGGTGTGGCCGCGGAGGATTCCGGCAGGTCGTGGTTGCGACGGCACCGAAACATCCCACAGTCGCACGTCGTGATCGTTGCCCGCGGTAGCGAGAATCCGGCCGTCTGGGGTGAATGCGGCGGTCGTGACCAACTCGCCAGGGGTGGACACGAGGGGCTCGGACAGCTGAGTCGGCCGTGCTGGGTCATTGAGATCGAACAGCCGGGTGAGACCGTCGGTGGACCCGACCGCCAGGGTCCGGTTGTCCGGACTGATGGCCAGCCCAGCCGCGACAGCGGGGAGTCTGATGTCTGGTCCGGCGCGAACCGGCCTGTAAGGGTCGTGGATGTTCCACATTCGAACTACTGGGCCGCTGGCCGCCGCGAGCACGCTATCGTCCCGAGTGATCGCGATGGAGTCCACGTCGCCGTCGGCCGGCAGCGGGCCGGACGCGCGTTTCGGCAACGTGGGGTCGGTGACGTCCCACAGGTGGACTGAGCGGTCGCCCTTCCCTCCTCCGACGGCCAATGTCTTGTTGTCGTGGCTGAACACCACCGCGGTCGCATTGCCAGCGATTCCTGCCAGGCGTGTCGTGGGAAGCGACCAGATCCGCACGGTGTCGTCCGCACTCCCGGTGATCAGGGTGCGTCCGCCCTCGGCAAAGGCCACGGTGGCCACCCCGCGTTCATGCCCGGCCAGTGGCTCGCCGAGGGGGAAGGGGCGCGTCGGATCACTGATGTTGAAGAGGGTCGCCATGTTGTCTGCACCACCCACTGCGACGGTCTGTTCGTCGGGGCTGATGTCCAAGGACAGGATGGAGGGCGAGGCGTCTGGCCCCCCTCGGGAGGCGCCGAGCAGCCGTGCCTGCGCGGGGTCGGCGACATCCCAGAGGCGTAGCGAGCTATTGCCACCGCCAGTGACCAGGATGTTCCGGGTGGGGCTGAACGCCACGGCATGAGCGATCCCCGTCCCGCTGGGCAGCGGCGAGAGCTCTGCCGGGCGCTGTGGATCGGTGATGTTCCACAGCTTGGTCGAGCCGTCGGGCCCGGCAACGGCCAGTGTGCGGTCATCGGGGCTGATGGCGACGTTGCTGCCATAGACGGCCGTGGTTGTGCCTGGGAGGCGAGAGCCGAGGTCGGCGGGGCGCGCGGGGTTACCGATCTCCCACAGACGAGCACTGCCGTCGGTGGTCACGATGGCTAGTAGACGACCGTCAGTGCTGGTGGCCAGGCCGCTGACCTGTTTGCCGCGCTCGACGGGTAGCTCCGGAGACAGCGGTTCCGGGTGCTGACCATCGCGCATGCCCCAGACCCGGATCGTGCTAGCCGTACCGTTCCGCCCTCCAGCCCCGGTGATCATGATGTGTCGCTGGGGAACGGTGACCATGCTGGTGACCGGGCCGGGCTCGTTCAGTGTCGTCGGTGCAGCGTCTGTAGGCGTAGACGGCCAGAGCCGGATGGTGCCGTCTGCGGACGTGCTGATGATCGTCTTGTCGATCTGTCCGACGGCTCGTACGTTGCCGGTGTGGCCCAGGAGCTGCCGGGACAGAGGCGTGTTTTCCGTGCTGAGCAAGGCGGTGTAAAGGTCGGGGGTGGGCTGCATCCGGTAGGCGGTCAGCCACAGCTGCGCTGACATCGACGTGTCAGTGTCGGCGAGCTGCTTGGCGTGTGCGATCACCTCGGAGAGGATCGCCCGCTGGGAGGCTTGTCGCTCCGCGATGCCCGAGATGACGGCCACGGTGCCTGCCGCCACGATGAGGACCGCGGCAGCGACGACAGCGATCCACTGGCGACGGCGACGCGCCGCCGCGAGCTGTTCCTGCCGATCAGCCTCATCGAGGAACTGGCGCGCCATGTCGTCGGCGACGGTGGCGTGTACCCCTGTGTCGATGACTCGATGAGCATCGGCAAGCACCGTTCCGCGGAGGAGCTGTTCCGGTGGCCGTCCGGCTTCGTCCCACTGCCGCGCGCGCAAAGCGATGCTCTGACGAAGCACGAGGTCAGCTCGTTCGGAGTCGATCGTGTCGCGCAGTAGCTGCCAGGCCCGGATGAGGGCCTCATGGGTGATCTGGACTGTGTCCTCGCCGATGGTGATCAGACGCGCCCGGGCCAGGATCTCCAGGGCCTGGCCTGTGGGGCCATCACCGAGGCCGGGTAGTTGGGCGCGATCCAGAGGGCGGCGGGTGTCATGGCCGGGGTACTCGCCGACTCGTACCAGGCGAACCAGCAACGCCAGCGCGGCGTCCTCGAGCCCGGCTTGCCGCAGCTCCTCCCAGGCCTGATCTGCGGTGTGCGCGACCGCCCCGTCGATGCCCCCGACTCGTTCGTAGGAACGAACCGTCATTGGCCCGGACTGGTTCATCAGACGCAAGACGTGAGAGATGAGCGGCAACTTTCCCTCGACCAGGCCGCCGTCTCTGACCCCCGCGTCGGCGAGCAATCGGTTCACCAGATCGTTTCCGACGGTGATCCCCGCCCGGCGTGCCGGCTCACGGATGGCCTCGGCCAGGGCTTCCCCCGTTAGAGGATCCAGGTTGAACGGTGCATCGAGGGCGGGCTTGGTCACGTCCCCGGAGGTGGTGTACGGGTTCTTCGCTGGTGAGCGGCGTGGCGTCGTGACGTGAGACGGCCACCGCGTGATCTTCATGAGTACCGACCAAGGAACTCACGGAGAGGATCACCACGATGGCCGCACCACACATGATGGACCCTGCGCGGTTGCTGGAGGAGCAGCTGGCCGACGCGTCGCCGGATCTGTTGCGGCAGATGGTCACGACGGTCGCGAACGCGATGCTGTCGGCGCAGGCCGATCAGGTCTGCGGCGCCGGCTACGGCGAACGCAGTCCCGAGCGGACCAACCGCCGCAACGGCTACCGGGCCCGGGAGTGGGACACCCGCGCCGGCACCGTCGAGCTCGCCATCCCCAAGCTGCGGGAGGGCTCGATGTTCCCGGACTGGTTGCTGACTCACCGCCGCCGCGCCGAGCAGGCTCTGGTCACCGTCGTGGCCACGGCCTACCTGCTCGGAGTGTCGACCCGTCGGGTGGAACGCTTGGCCGAGCAGCTCGGGGTCAAGTCGCTGTCGCGCTCGCAGGTCTCGGAGATGGCCGCCCACCTCGACACGCAGGTCGCAGCGTTCCGGGAACGCCCGCTCGATGCCGGGCCCTACACGTTCGTCTGGGTCGACGCGCTGGTGGTGAAGGTCCGTGAGGACGGCCGCGTGGTGAACGTGCACGCTCTGGTCGCGACCGGGGTCAACGCCGACGGGCATCGCGAGATCCTCGGCCTGGACGTCGCCTCGGCCGAGGACGGCGCGGGCTGGTTGGCGTTCCTGCGCGGGCTGGTCGCGCGCGGGCTGTCCGGGGTCCAGCTCGTGACCTCCGACGCCCATCCCGGGCTGGTCTCCGCGATCGGGTCGGCGCTGCCAGGCGCGGCCTGGCAGCGGTGTCGCACCCACTACCTGCGCAACCTGCTCACACGGGTCCCGAAGTCCGCGCAGCCGCACGTCGCGACCCAGGTCCGCACCATCTTCGACCAGGCCGACACCGACGCCGTCACCGCCCAGTACGACCGTGTCGTCGACGCCCTCGATGGCAAGTACCGCGAGGCGGCCGAGCACCTCGACGCCGCTCGCGGCGAGCTGCTGGCCTTCACCGCCTACCCGCGGGAGATCTGGCGCCAGATCTGGTCGAACAACCCCCAGGAACGGTTGAACAAGGAGATCCGCCGCCGGACCGACGTGGTCGGGATCTTCCCCAGCCGCCCGGCCCTGATCCGCCTGGTCGGTGCCGTGCTCGCCGAGCAGAGCGACGAGTGGACCGAGGGCCGCCGCTACATGGGCCTGGAACTACTCGCCAAGTCCCGCATCCGCATCATCAGCACCGAACCCGCACAGGCCACCGGCGCGCCGATGACAACCGAGGCGATGACCGCCTAAACTTGAACCAAGATCACGCGGAGTCGATCTCATACACCAGCTCCGCGGACGTGACCGCGGGCTTGAGCAAGGCGAGCTGTCGAAGTTCCGGATAGAACTCGTTGCGACAGGCGATAACTACAAGCGCGGTGGGGTCGCTCTCGCCGCCTCCAGTCGGGGAGGAGGCGGCAGAAAAAAGCTCTGCAACGAATTGCTGTCGAACTACGTGGTCGAGCTGGAAAACCTCCTCGAATTGGTCGACAACGAGTATCGATCCGTTCCTCGGAGCCGTTTCATCTCCGCTGTCCGACGACGCGGCGTGGCGTTCCCAGAATTCCCGTAGATTCTGCAGCGGCGTCGAGCCGGGCGTGATGACAGCCGCTGGCCAGGAGGCAACCTCTGGGCTCGATGGGAGGCCACGCGTTTCCAACGCTGGGAGCAAACCCGCCGCCAGCAGACTGCTCTTCCCGATCCCCGACTGCCCGAGGACGGCCAGCACAGCGCTATCCGGCGAGCGCTGCAGGGCATCCAGCCGTCCGAGCATCGCCTTGATTTCCCGGTCGCGCCCGAAGAACCGGGCGGCGTCGTCGCGTCCGAACGGTTCCAGGCCCTGATAGACGACCTGGGGAGTGCGCTCACCGCCGTTCCCTCGCCCGGACTCACGGACCGCCTTCTGATAGGCCTCACGCCACCACGCAGGCCGGAGCAGCGTCTCGCGCTGCTGGCGCGTCGGGTTCTTCGTGTGCTCCTTGACTCCCTGAACCACGAGCTCGAGGGCACGGAAATCGGTCGGCAACGTCGTGCCACTGAGCCTTTGCCAACCTCGTGTTCGTACTGGTCAGCGAGTGTCCGGCGTGGCGTGACCTGAGATGGGTGAAGCTCCTGGTAGACGGGCGATTGACTAGATCTGACCGCCTGACCAGGAGCTTCAAGGTGCTGTCCTACCCGTCCGGGATGACCGTGTCCAGCCGCGCCCTGCACGTGTTGTCCGACGCGCTGCGCGCACACCGCAACCAGCGCCGCACCCGGTGGCGCAAGCTCACCCCGGGCCGCCAGGCCCTGCTGGTGATCGCGCACCTGCGCAAGGGCGAGACCTACGCGGATCTGGCCTGTGGATTCGGCGTCGGGACCTCGACGGTGTACCGCTACCTGCGCGAGGCGATCAGGCTGCTCGCCGCGATGGCCCCGACCCTGGAGCAGGCGATCGAGGTCGCGATCGGGAAGGCGTTCGTGATCCTCGACGGGACCCTGCTGCGGATCGATCGGGTCGGCATGGCCGGCGGCTACGACCGCGCGTTCTACTCGGGGAAACACAAGGCCCACGGGTTGAATGTGCAGGTCATCGCCGATCCGATCGGCAGGTTGGTGTGGATCTCCCCGCCGCTGCCCGGTGCACGACACGACATGGGAGCCGCCCGCGAGCACGGGATCATCGATGCTCTGGACCAGCACCAGATCCGGGCGGCAGCCGACACCGCCTACCAGGGCGCCGGCCCGACCGTCGCGGTTCCCCAGCGCCGGCGACGCAAGGACCCCGACACCGGCCGCTACCGGCGGCTGTCGCGGGCGCAGAAGGAGGTCAACGCCGCGCACGCCCGCCGCCGCGGACCGGGCGAGCGGGCCAACGCCGAACTGAAGAACTGGAAAGTCCTCCGCAAGATCCGCTCCAGCCCGAACCGGGCCGACGAACTCATCGCCGCAGTTCAGACCCTCGTGATCGCCAACGCTTGATCAGGTTGGCAAAGGCTCACTTACCCAGCGGTTGACCGTCGGACGCGAGGGCGCCTCGTCATCGCCGATCTGCGCAGCCCACTCAGCGAGCGCACGTGCCGAAGCCGGCCGGGACCCGGGAACGCGCCGCAACGCGTCCAGGTAGCCCACGAACCACTCTGGTGCAGCCACCTACACCCCACCAACCTTCTCACTGAGCAACACGTTCACCGGCTCTGAGCTGCGCAATCACCTCTGACCTACCAGCTCTCGCCCATCAGGTCGGGCGCAGGCCCGGCCTGGATCGGGGCGTGAAACCTCGTCTGGCGGCGAGCTCGGACACTGCCCGCTGCGCTCTCAGTGATCAGTGAGTTCACCCGCCGCAGCCTGCAAGATCTTTCCACCTCGGACTGACACCGCACACCGTGCGTCCCCGCTTCGCAACGCTGAGCAGCCCCGGAGGAGATCGTATAAGCAGAGGTAGCCCCACATGCCCAACTGCACCAGCACACTCGCGCGAACGCGAGCACCGAGTACGCCAGAGGAACTAGTTCCGACGGCTCGCAGCAGTGAGCCGCTGACGAAGAGGCACTGCTCATCGCGGCCTGCCCACGCCGCATTGGCTGCCGCAGCCGCGCACGAAACCTGTGCCTCTCATGACGATTGCATGCTGATGCACGCCCATCTCGCTGGCGACCCCCAGGCGTTCAACGAGCTGATCCGGCGTCACCGCACACTTCTGCGGGTCGTGGCGCTGCGAGTGCTGGAGAACCATCACGACGCCGACGACGCGGTGCAGGACAGTCTCATACGTGCGTTTCGCAGCGCGCATACCTACTCCGGGCGCAGCTCGGTCGGGGCCTGGCTCCGTACCATCGTCGAAAACACTGCGCGCACAGCCGCGCGCAGCCGCAGCCGCGATCAAAATCGCGTGGTCCAGATCGACGGGACGCAACTCGCTGAAGCCGAACAGGTCGGCGGCGATCCCGCAGTCATCGTCGCAAACCGGGAACGTATCGCCTCGGCCCTTGCGCAGATCCCCCTTCAATGGCGGCGGACCTTCGTGCTGGTGAAGATCAACGGACTGTCGTACGCCGAGGCTGCTGAAGTACTCGACATTCCTATCGGGACCGTCCGAAGCCGGATCAACCGTGCCAACGCCGCCCGTGCGAAGCAACGGGCTCAGAAGACCAGCGCCGCCCCGGGAACCATCTAGCATCGTTCGAGAGTCTCCCCTACTGACCAGCATCCACCGCCACTGCTGTGAGATCACCGCCCACGACCGCACCCGAGCGTTCTTCGCTCCGGGCACAGTCGGGCCCGAGGTGATCGCGCGACCACGACGCGGCTCGACACGAGGAACGGCTCACCATCCCGATGGAGCAGAATTCCGAGCTCGCCGCCCGCATAGCCAAGGCGCTGGCAGAGGTCGAAGCAGAGTTCCCCGATCCGCCGAACGCCCACGAGCCGCTCCACGTCCCCGCACACGTCGCCGCCAGGTGGCAGTCCGCCATCGCTCGGGAAGCCGAACGACGCGCCCGCAACTACGACGACGGGGCCCCTTCCACTGGCGACCTCGACTCGATCGAGCCACACCGCGAGGGCACGGCAGAAGAGGATCGTGACCCTCGGGACGATCCGGGTGCCGGGGCAGCGCGGTCCTAAGGCCCCATTCACCCGACCGTCGGTCGAGCGACCAGGGTTGACGGGTGGCGGTAGTTCGGTCGTTGCTCTGGTGTGGCCGCTGGTGCGGCGGTGATGGCGAAGTAGCCGTTGACCAGGATCGGGGCGTCGGGCGACGGGGTGGGGTGGTCGGCTCCGGTGCGGCCGTCGAGGACGACGGGGCCGTTGTCGGTGTAGCCGTAGACCATGCCGTGCCAGGCCGTTGTCACGGTCGGGACGACCCGTCCTGTGTCTCGGGTGATGCGCCACAGCTCGGTGCCGTTGTCGTCGAAGCCGAGTACGGCGTCGGTGTCGTTGTAGGGGGCTAGAGAGCACACGGTGAGGGACTGTTGGTCGCGGCGGCAGGTCCAGCCGGGCTGTCCGTTGAGCGGGCTGTCGAGCTCGCGGCCGGTGGCTGTGTCGATGACTTGGCTGCCGCCCCAGGCGTTGTCGAGGGTGCGTAGGTCTACCAGGGCCCGGGAGGTGCCGAGTGGCGAGACGGAGCTGCCGGCGATCCCGGCCCAGCGGGGCCGGCCGTCAGCGAGGGCCAGGCCTCGTAGCTCGCTGCGGGCGAGGTCGCGGAGCCTGACGACCACGGTGTCGTCGGTGAGTAGCTGTGCGGCGACGTCGGGGGTCGACCACAGCAGCCGACCGGTGGGCAGGTCGACCGCGGCGGTGAGGGCGGCATCGGCGGCCGCGGCGCTGACGACCGCGGTGGTGCCGACGACACCTGTGACGTAGACGGTGAACCCGGTCAGCGACTCCTCGAGCCAGGATCGGGGCAACGGAACCGTCGTCGAGGTGAGGGTCTGGGCGGTCTTCGGGTCGGCCGAGATGAGCTCGATACCGCGCTGGGACGGGGTGGTGCCCTGGCCGGGCTGCTCGACCGGCCACGCTGCGAGCACACGCCGTCCGCTGGGCAGGTCAGCGAGCACCGGTGCACCCAGGATCTCCGGAGCGCCGATCGCGGTCGGTCGGGACAGGTCCAGTCCGCGGAACAGCGGAGCCCGGGGGAATCCGCCCACGATCACCTCGCCCGTGGTCAGGTCGACCCGGGTCAGGCCGGCGTCGGTCAGGGACCAGCCGTAGACGCCGTCGAGGGCCTGCGGTGCAGGGAGCCCGGTGCGGCCGGCGAGGGTGAGCTGCGCCGGGCCGAACACGGTCGGCGGGTCGAACTCCTGCCTGGGGGCAGGCGACGGCGTAGCGGGGGCGGCGGGCCTGGTCGCGGTGCAGGCGACTGACGCCCCAGCGACGGCCACTGCGATGACCCCCGCGAGGGCCACCGCGGTGAGACGGCGGCCGTGGCGCCGGGGTCTAGCGGGTGAACAGGTTGCTGCCGAGGTAGATGTCCCAATCGGCGTCTTCAAGTCCGTGCCCTCCCGAGCGCAGGTGGTAGCTCATGCCTGGGCCGCGGAAGCTCTTCCCGGTGGCCGGTGGCCAGCTGGTGCTCGACAAGCCGGTGTTTCCGAGACCGTAGAGCTCGTAGACCGGGGCGGCACCGAGGTAGGACAGGAACTCGCCCTGGGGGTCGGCGTTGCCGTCGTCGGCGGCGGAGGCGACCACGACCCGGCCGGGCGCGATCAGCGCGAGCAGTTCGTTCTGGTCCACCGGCAGTGCGTCAGCGTTGCCGTCGAAGCGCTTGTAGGTCTCGGGGAACCAGTGCGGGAACTGGGAGTTGATCGCCGAGATCGACTCACCGGCCGAGTCACGACGGGCGAGCTTCGCGCCGGTCGAGCCGGAGTTGTTGGAGATGACCACCGGGAACCGGGGGTCCTGGGCGCCGGCCCACAACGCGGCCTTCCCGCCACGGGAGTGACCGATCACTGCGACCTTGCTCGGGTCGATGCCCGTGCTCGCGGCGTCGGCGGTCTGCAGGTAGTCCATCGCCCGGCTGGCGCCCCAGGCCCACGCGCTGATCGTGCGGCCCGCATCGGCCGGGAGATCCTGCCCTGCCGGGTAGAACGCATTGATCACACCGTCGCGGTAGGACCCTGCGTCGTCCGGAGCTACCTCTTCGGCGTTGAGCGCGGCCAGCGCGTACCCGGCACCAGTGATCTTCGAAGCCGGGGCGTACCCGCCCGAGCTCGGATCGTCGCCGACCGAGCCGCGGTGGTCGATCAGCAGAAACGTGCCCTTCGGCTTACCCGAGGACGGAGTGAAGATCCGCAGGGTGAAACTCGCGCTGCCCTGCGGCCCGGTGACCGTGATCGTGACCTTCTTCGCCGAGCCGTTGCCGCCGGCATCGCGGTAGGTCGTCCCGGTCGGGGCCGGCAGGGTCGTGCCGTAGACGTTCTCCTGGAAGGCATTCAACAGTTCCGGGCGACGCTGCCGCTCCCACTGACGCACGCTGGTGACGCGACCACCCGAGTCCAGAGCGAGCGGATCGGGGACCTCCAGACCGCCCAGCGGAATCGCCGCCAGCACAGCTGAGGTGGCCCCGTTCGGGGCCCGATCGGCGCCGACAGCCGCCACCCGCGCTACCGCTGGCCCAGCCTCCTGGGCGGGGAGCACGGATAGGGCGACCGCCACAGCACCAACAGCCACGCCGATCCGCGCACGCCCACGACGCGGCTGACCCCTCATCCTGCGATCCATTCTGTGATACTGGGAGAGGTTATAGGATTCAGCAGGGAAGATCCAGCGTGGCGCGGTCAGCGATGCCCCGGGGCCGGTCTGAGATCTGGATGTCCACAGGTCGGTCGGGAGACGTAGCCCACGACAGACGGGCTCAGCTCGCTTTGAGCACCGGCCGCGTCCCCTTCGGTGCCGGGGCGTCCAGGTCGGTGACCTGCTCCCCGTCGAGGTGGATACGGCCCGCGGCGAAGTGCTGCGCGATGGCGTCCTCGCCGAGCCACGCGAGCCGGTCTCTCACGGTCGGAACGTCCTGCGGTGCGGTCTCCTCACTCACACTGGCCATCCTGCACCGTGCACACCAGCGGGCTGGGTGCCCGCAGTGGTACGGGGTGTGGGCATGTCGTCCTCCTCGGCTCAGGGTCTCGGTCTAGCGCGCGCCCCTGCCAGCGGCGGTGCCGCTCAGCGGGCAGCCGCAAGGTGGCGCGGGCGCGGCCGGCTCGTAGAGTGACCGGGTCGCTCCGTGCTCCCCCGCGGCGCGTTCAGCTCATGCTGCGGCGACGAGGGGGAACGATCGTGACCGGCCTGCCGACACCACCGACCACCCGGTTCCAGACCGATGTCGCGGGGTGTGCGCTGTCCTCGGCGGGGCAGCAGGACCCCCGGGCCTGCCGGTGCCCGGTGACCCGTGCCGGGCTGCGGCTGGTCCTCGAGCCCGAGCCGCGGCTGTTCCTGTGCTTCGCCTGCGACGAGCACGCCAATCAGCTCGACGCGCCCCGCCCGCTGCGTCCCCGTGACGCCGAGGAGCGCGCCGCTCGCCGCCGCCGCCGCGCACAGGCCGGCCCCGCAGACTCCCCGGCGGCGCCGATGGCGGTGGGCCGTGACGCGGTCGAGCTCCACGCCCGCGCGCTGGCCTGGGCCGCCCGCCACACCCCGACGCCCGCGCACCGCAAGGACCCGGGCCCACCACCGCGGCCGCGGCGGCCGGCCGAGCGAGCCGACCAGCGCGGCCCGGCACCGGCTGCGCGCGATGGGCTGTTGGAGGAGCAGATGCGCGGCTATCAGCAGGCCGCCGACCTCGCGGGCACGCTGCACGAGCTGCCGAGCTGCCTGCGCTCGGCGGTGGTGCACGTCCTGACCGCGGCCCGGGTCGAGCTGTCCAACGGCCGCCCCCTACCGATCGAGGTCCGCCGCGCGGTCACCCACCTCCAGCAGGCGCTGACCGAGATCCACGACGCTGCCCGCCAACACGCTCGGTGAGCCTCCCTCCCGCCCGGGCGCCGGTTGAGCCCGAACGAACAGGGCGGTCCGCTCGGGTACCGCAAGGGTGGGGCTGGATACCGGCAGCGACTCGGACTTCACCCCGGCACCCACGGTCCGACGCTGGCGGGGGATCGCCCCACGTCGCGAACTGGTGCCAGAACCGGACGGAGGTTCAGGACGTGTCTGGGTCGCCGGATGCGGTGGTGCGGGTGTAGAGCAGCAGATCGCCTGGCTGGCAGTTCAGCTCGCGGCAGAGTGCCTGCAGCGTGCTGAAGCGGATCGCACGGGCTCTTCCTGTCTTGAGGTTCGAGAGGTTGGCCATCGTGATACCGACGCGCTGGGAGAGTTCGGTCAAGGTCATCTCTCGGTTGCGAAGGACCTTGTCGAGGGTGACTGTCACGGTCGGCTCGTCCTGCTCAGACGGTGAAGTCATTCTCTTCCTTGTACTCGAGGCCGACCCGCAGGGACTCGCTCAGTACGGCCGTCAGCAAGGCCGTCGCGAGGCCCCAGCCAAGGGGCGCGAGGCTGAGTACGGCACGTAGGGAGCCATCTCCGAGACCGCTCACAGTGACGACCGACGCTGCGGAAGCGAACACCGACCACAGCAGCGCTCCACCGGCCACCAAGAGAGGCAGCTGACGCGCGAGGACGACGACGCGTCGGTCCACTCCACCGTGAGTGATCCGCCCGGTGATCCCGAAGGCGCGCATGGCCGCAGGAACGACAGCGAGCGTGGCCAGGACGAGCAGAATGCCAGCGGGAAGGGCAACCGACAGGGGAGTGGTGGCGAGGGGGATCTCCGCGCTGCCCAGCGAGGCTCGCGGGTCCAAGACGTTGGCTCCGATGGGGGGCTGCGCCAACCCGGTTCGAGCGGGAGCGTCGAACGCGACCGGGACCCGAAGGCCGGCTCCGCCGGCGCCGTAGCCGACCGTCGCGCCGATGACCGTGGTGAGCAGCATGAGCGGGGCGACCACGACCAGCCACAGCAGGGATATGCCCAGAAGGACCCGGAGCACGGTGAGGCTCGCGCTCGCCTGAGTCAGCTTCATCGCATGCCCTCCTTATCGCAAATCGATATTATCGAAGAACGATAAGCCCTGCGGGGTGGGAGCGCAACAGCCCCCGAATCCCGACTGCTCGGCTGGACTTGCTTCACGCCCGAGGACAGTCCTGGCGACGCCGCCAGATGCCGTTCTTGGTCTGGGTCAGCCCCAGCTCTCGAGGATCCAGGCAGGTCCCGGCCGGCCGGTGGGTGTCCCAGAGCTCGGGGTCGTCGAAGACGGCCCCGCAGCCGCCGAAGCGGCGGCAGCAGTGGGCCCGGTCGGTTCCCACCCACTCCCAGCCGCAACACCTGACCCGCACGATTTCGCCCACGATTGCCCGATCCTGTCATCACCCGTCACCGGGCCGGCGGGCCCAGCCGAGCGCTCTGGGCTCGGGTGCCCTGGACGCCACTGCTGCCGGTCTCTGATCTCGGGTCTGACGGTTACACGGGGTCGAGGTCGTCCAGGTCGCGGTCGGGTCTTAGCCCGCGCCAGCTGGGGTGCCGGAAGCGGCCGTCCGGTGTCCGCTGTCGGTGGGCGATCTCTCCGATCAGCCCCGGCCGTACCCAGCGGCGCAGGTGCATCGGTGTAGGGCTGGCCCATCGGCTGCGGCCGGTCGGTACGGCGATGGCGGGGGAGGGCTGCGCTCGCTCGGCCAGAAGTTCGAGCAGCTCTCGTCGTGTTGCGGCGGTGAAGCCAGTGCCCACGTCGCCGGCGAAGTGCAGCTGTCCGTGCTCATCGGGCAGTGCCAGGGTCAGTGCGGCCATGTCGCGCTGTCGTGTTCGGCTCGCTGTCCACCCGACCACTGCGACGAGACAGGTGTGCCTTCTCTTGGGGTGGCATCCCTGTCGTGTGATGTCGCAGGAGCGATCCGGCGTGGCGAACGTGCGACGGATCTCTAGGGGTGTAGCTACGTCGCGCAACGTGGCAGCGACGCCACGGGAGAGCGAGGCGTGGGCCGATGCGCGCATTCCCTGTACGGCTGCCATCCGGTTGTTGCTATTGGACAGTGATCGATGACCAGTGGGATCCGGTGGAGGCAGTCGATCGCTACCTCCGGCATCTGCGGCTGGGACGAGACCGCGCGGAGTCGACGACGAAGGCGTACGCGGGGTCTTTGGCGCTGTTCCTACGTTGGTGCGGCCGGACCGGGCGGGACTGGCGCTTCGCCGCGGGCGAGGTCTCGTCGTTCATGCTCTGGCTGCGCTACACCCCTGTTGGCTCGAGCGGCGGGGAGGTAGCGCGGCCCGGCCCCGGTGCCGCAGCGGTACGCGGCGAGCGCCGGATCAATGGTGTGCTGATCGCGGTCCGCGGCTTCTATCTGTTTGCCGTGCGGGCAGGTGAGGTAGACCGCGACGTCGTCGGGCAGCTCTATGAGGTCGCCGATGCTCGCGATCTCCCGGGCGCTGCCCGTGGGGAAGATTCGCAGTTGACCGTCCGGTTGGCGGCGCTGCACCGGATGCGGGAGCCGGTGCGGGCGGTAGAGCGACTCAGTGACGCCGAAGTGGTGGCGATGCTCGGTGCCGCCCGGTGTGCGCGAGATCAGTTGCTCCTGTTGCTGATGGCGCGAGCGGGTCTTCGGCGCGGCGAGGTCGTCGGGTTACGACGGGGGGATCTGCATCTGCTGGTCGACAACGCGTCTCTCGGGTGTCGGGTTGGCGGGTCACATGTGCACGTCGTGCAGCGCGAGAACAGCAACGGCGCCCGGGCGAAGTCCCGTCGTCCTCGGCAGGTGCCGGTGGATGGGCTCGTGGTTGCCGCCGCGGATCTCTACGCCGCCGAGCGTGGGTCATGTCTGGCAGCCGCGTCCTCAGACTTCCTGCTGGTGAACCTGTGGCGGGCTCCGGTGGGCGCGCCGATGCGGCTGGGCGCGGTCAACGAGCTGATGACGCGCCTGGCTCGCAGCGCGGGGCTGGATCGGGCGGTGAGCCCGCACATGGCGCGGCATGCGTTCGCCTCGAACGTCATCGATGCCGGCGGCAGCGTCGACGAGGTCCAGCGTCTGCTCGGTCACGCCGACCCGTCGAGCTCGCAGGTCTACATCCATCCTGACCGCGACCGTCTGCGGGCGGCCGTGACTCGGGTCCCAGCACTGTCGGGACGCATCGAGCTGGTCCGTCGATGACCGCAGCGCTTCGTACCGTTGCCGGCACCTTGCTGCCGGGCGGCAGGAGTGGCCCGGAGCCGCTGGAGCAGAGCCTGTCGCCGCAGTTCCTGGATCTGATCGGCTGGGACTGGTCGCGTCGGACCGTGGTGTTCCCGGCCGAGCACCCGCAGCTGGGCTGGACGCCGTGTCGCGTGCGCGGGTGCGGGAAACCGACGGCATCGCAGATCCCGCTGTGTGCGAACTGCGCGAACTACTATCGCGCCGCCGGCCGGCCGGACTTCGATACCTACATCGCCACTACCTACCGAGAGCGCAGAACGTGGGGTGTCCGGCCGTGTCGGGTGGCGGGTTGTGAACGGCCCTGGTTGACCGAGCCGGGTGCGTTGTGCCGGAGCCACCTGCGGCAGCGCCGTCACCTGGGTCTGGAGCTGGAGGCGTTCCTGGTCGATGCGCGGGTCACCCCGCTGGCGCGGTGGGGGCAGTGCCAGGTCGGGGCGTGCCCGCGCGATCGGGCCACGAGCGGGCCGTACTGCGGCCCGCATCGGGAGCGGCTGCGGAAGCACCGCCGGCTTGACCCCGGTCTTGACGAGCAGCGGTGGCGGCGTACCGAGCCGGCGGTCTCGGAGGACAACGCGGTCTGCTTGCTCGGCTTAGCCGACCAGGTGGTGACCGAGTTGCTCTACGGGCTCCAGCATCGGACCGAGAACGGCACGAAGACCAGCTTCCGCATCTTCCGCGGGCTCGCGGTACGGCTGCTACGCCTGGGGGCCATCAGGACCTCCGACCTGCCGGACGTCGGCCTCGACACCGCGACCCGCGCTGTACGCAACCTCGTCGTCACCGCCGTCGCTGACCGCGACTGCGATCCGCTCACCTGCTGGGACTCAGACCGATGGTCGCTGAACAGCGTCGGCCACGCCGGCGCGGTCCGCTTCGACCGCATCACCCAGAACTGGTTGCGTGAGGCTGCGAAACATTGGGTGTTCGCCGAGCTGCCCAAGGCCCGAAGCCGCACCGCGGCGACGCGGATGCAGACCCACGTCAACGCGATCGTCCGCCTGTCGGCCAGTCTGGTCCGCCACCGGGACGACCACGGCCGTGACCTGCACCGACTCGGGCGGCACGACGTCGTGGAGTTCCTGAACTGGATGGGCCACCTGCAGGCGACCGGTCGGATCACCCGGACTACACGTCACCGCGAGTGCACCCACATCGCGTTCGTCCTGCGCCGGATGCGTTCCGGTGGTCTGACTCGCCCTGCCGGCCCTCTCCACGGGCTCGCCGATGATTTCGCCCTCGAACCCGACGACATGCCGGCTCACCATCGTGACCCGGCCAGCCGGGACCTTCCCCCCGAGGTCGTGACCGCCCTGATCGATACCCTGCCGGCACTCGAGGCGGCAACCAGCACTGAGTTCCGGGTCGCGGTCGAGTTGCTGATGGACACCGGCCGCCGTCCTGGTGAGATCGTCGCCCTCAGGCTGGAGTGCCTCGACCACGACACCGACGACAAACCCGTGCTGCTGTGGGACAACTACAAGACCGGCCGCTACGGACGCCGTCTGCCCATCCCAGAGGCCACCGCGACGATCATCGCCACTCAGCAAGCCCGAGTCCGGGCACGCTTCCCGCGCACACCTGCCAGCGAACTGGTCCTGCTGCCGTCCCCACTCAAGAACCATGATGGGCGCCGCCCGATCACGATCTACTACCTGCGCGACAACCACCGCCGCTGGGCCAATTCGCTGCCCGAGCTCCCCGCGCTGGCTGCCGAGATCGTTGACGGACACACCCGAACCCGGGCGCTGCCGTTCCCGCGCGAGCGGATCCAGCCCTACTCCTGGCGCCACACCTACGCTCAACGCCACGCCGACGCCGGTATCGCCGTCGACGTGCTGTGCGAGCTGATGGACCACACCAGCATGGCCACCACCCAGGGCTACTACCGCGTCTCCGAGACTCGTCGCCGAGACGCCGTCGACCGCGTCACCGCCCTGCAATTCGACCGCCACGGACACCGCACCTGGCACCACGCCAGCGCGCTACTCGAGTCCGAACGCGCTCGGCGCGCCGTCGGCGAGGTCGCCGTGCCGTATGGCATCTGCACTGAACCGACCAATGTCGCCGCCGGCGGCGACGACTGCCCCGTCCGGTTCCGCTGCGTGGGCTGCGACCACTTCCGCACCGACGCCTCCTACCTCCCCGACCTCGAGGCCTACCTGGCCGATCTGCTGCGCAACCGCGAGCGACTCGCGTGCTTGACGAGTGCCGACAGCTGGGCCATCAGCGAGGCGACCCCCTCAGATGCCGAGATCACCAGGATCCGCGCCCTCATCAGCCAGATCACCCACCAGCTCGGCGATCTCGGTGAGCGCGAACAGGCAGCGCTACGCGATGCGGTCACCGTCGTGCGGCGGGCCCGCGGTGCCACTGTCGGTCTCGGGATGCCGACCATCCGCCACAGCCAGACTTCGCTCGCGGGAATAAGCCATGGCGACTGAAAGCTCAGTCGGACTTCCAGCGCGCCCGGGCGACGCGGCGCAGCGGCGGCATCGGCGCGTGGCCTCGGTGATCGCCCAAGCGGCCGAGGGCCAGCTCGACGCGTCGGTCTCTGCGATCGCCCGTAGAGCCGGGGTGCACCGAAGCTACGTCTACCGTCATCCCGATCTTGTTCAGCTGCTTCGTGAGATCAGCACCCGTGGTCCCGAGCCTGGCCAGAGCCCTGCCGACCGGGTCACCGAGGCGTCTCTGCGGGCCGATCTCGCTCACTGCCAGGATCGTGCACGACGGGCCGGTGTGCGGGTACGTGAGCTGGAGGCGCGCTTGTCTCGACAGCTGGGTCACCAGATCTGGCAGGTCTCCGGACTCGGCGCTGGCCCGGATATAGAGGCGGTCGAGCGTGAACGGGACGCGCTGGTCCAGCGCGTGGCCGATCTGGTCGTGGCGCTGCGCGAGCGCACCGACGAGCTCGACGCTGCTCGAGCGGTGAACCGCCGCCTGGTCGCGGAACTCAACAACGCACCGCGACCACCGTCAGAGGAGCCGGACTCGTCCTGAGGCGGAGCCACAGGGTCACAGGGCGTGCTGATGCGCGGCGGCTCTCGGCCGACGCGCTGGTCTCCCGATGATTCGCTCGACGCACTGGCGCGCAGTGCGGCCGGCTCCGACGAGGGTGGCGGAGGCGGACCCGGTCCAGTCGCCGTAGCCGAGGAGATGCAGTCGCGGCTCGTCGAGGCTCTGGGTGTCGTTCGTAGTTCTCGGGAGGCTCCGAGCGTCCAGGGGCAGCCCGAGTGGTGCGAGGTGGGCGAGGTCGGGGCGGAATCCGGTGCACCAGATGATGACGTCGAGTTCTGTCCTGCTGCCGTCGTCCCACACCACTCCGGTAGGTGTCATGCGGTCGAACATCGGTAGTGCGTGCAGTGCGCCACGGGCGCGGGCGTCCTGGACGATGGGGACCATGACGATGTCGCCGAGGGCGGCGATTCCGCCGTGGTCGGGTAGTCCTTGGCGTCGGGTGATTTCGCGCTGGCTGGCGAGGTCGAACAGGACGCGACCGTCGACGTCGTCGGGTAGGTAGCGGGGTTCGGCGAGGGTGAACCAGTGGGTGGTGGCGACGGTGGAGACTTCGGCCAGGATCTGGGCTGCGGAGTTCGCGGCGCCGACGACACCAACGTGCTGGCCACGGAAGGGCTCGGCGTGGTGGTAGCCGACGGCGTGTAGTTGGCGGCCGGTGAATGTGCTGCGGTCAGGCAGGTCAGGAACGTGGGGGCGGCGCCAGGTTCCGGTGGCGCTGATGACCGCGGACGCGTCCCATTGGCCCTTGGGGCCGCTGACCACGAGACGGTCGTCGTGGGCGTGCACTGCGGTGACCTCGACGGGGCGTTGGACGTCGAGGTCATAGCGCTGTTCGTAGCGGGTCAGGTAATCGCGGACGTGCCCGGCGGTGGGGAACGGTTCGCCGGGTTGGGCGGGCATGGGCCAGCCGGGCAGAGTGCTGTGGGTGGCGGGTGAGAACAGCCGCAGCGAGTCCCAGCCGTGGCGCCAGGCGCCTCCGGGACCAGTCTGAGCGTCGAGGATGACGAATCGGGCGCCCGCGCGTCGCAGGTAGTAGCCAGCGGCGAGCCCGGCCTGCCCGCCGCCGATGACGACGACGGGCAGGTCGTTCGGGGCACGACCGGTGGAGGTGCCGTGCTCGGTCATCGGGCTCGATAGGGCCCAACGAGTTCGGTGAGGAGAGACTCGACGCGGGCGGCGATGTCGTCTCGGACCAGGCGCATGCGTTCGATCCCTTCGATACCGCGCTGGGAGGGCTCATCGGTGTCCCAGTTGCGGACCTCGGTGTCGCCGCCGTCGATGTGGGCCTCGGATCCGAGGGTCACCACCAGGTCGACGTGCTTGAGCAGTTCGGGGTCGATCGCGGTCGGGGTCTGCCCGCTCATGTCCGCGCCGACTTCCGCGAGGACCTGCGTGGACAGGGCATTGACCTTCTCACCGGGAGCGGTGCCGGCGGAGTGGACGCGGACACGGTCACCGGCCTGGGCACGCATCAGGCCGGCAGCCATCTGGGACTTGCCGCCGTTGCGCACACACACGAACAGCACCGAGGGCGTGTCGGTCACGACGTGGCCGCCTGGGTGGGGGTGCCGGTCAGCTCGGCGAGCAGCGCACGGACGCGGTCGTCGATGTCGTCGCGGATCGGCCGGATCTCTTCGGCGGGTTTGCCCGCGGGGTCGGTGAGTTCCCAGTCGAGATAGCGCTTGCCGGGGAAGACCGGGCAGGCGTCGCCACAGCCCATGGTGATGACCACGTCGGCTGCTTCGACGGCGTCGGTGGTCAGCCGCTTGGGGAACTCGGTGTCGAGGGCGAGCCCGATCTCGGCCATGACCTGTCGGACGGCTGGGTTGATCGAGTCGGCCGGTTCCGAGCCTGCGGAGCGGACCGTGACGGTGCCGCGTGCGTGGTGGGCGAGCAGAGCGGCGGCCATCTGACTGCGACCGGCGTTGTGGACGCAGACGAACAGCACTTCGGGGACCGCGGGGGCGCTTGTCACGGGAACTCCTTGCTCGGCGACGGCGGCGTCGAGCCGCTCGAGGGCGTAGCGGGTCGCCAGGACGGGCAGGTGGGTGGTGATGCGGGCGGTGAGGGCGAGCTCGGTGAAGATGTCGAGGACAACGGCCTCGATCGTCTCGCGGCCGAACACCCCCTGGAATCGGCGGCACAGTTCGTCGACGCCGCGGTGAATCCGGGGGTTCGGGCTGTGCACCGCGAAGCTCTCCAGGTCCCGGCCGCTGCTCGGGCGTCGGGTGAGGATGTCGGCGACGGCGGGGCCGGGGTCGTTGTGCGCAGACGCGGAGCGCTCGTCCATGTCACGGCCACTACGTGCGGGGCGGAGTCGGCCGTGGGGGCACCGCGGTGTGCGCTGCGGCCTTGGTGCTCTGAAACAGGCGCCGGCGCAGCCACAGGGAGACATAGACCAGGCCGACCAGGACCGGGACCTCGATCAGCGGCCCGACGACCCCGGCCAGCGCCTGCCCGGAGGTGACGCCGAACGTGCCGATCGCCACGGCGATGGCGAGCTCGAAGTTGTTGCCCGCCGCAGTGAACGCCAGCGTCGTCGTGCGCTCGTAGCCCATGCCGACCGCGCGGCCCAGGGCGTAGGACCCGGCCCACATCAGGGCGAAGTAGGCCAGCAGCGGCAGCGCGATCCGGACCACGTCGAGGGGCTGGGAGGTGATGGCCTCGCCCTGCAGCGCGAACAGCAGCACGATGGTGAACAGCAGCCCGTAGAGCGCGAACGGCCCGATCCGCGGGATGAACTTCTCCTCGTACCAGGTGCGGCCCTTCGCGCGTTCGCCGAAGCGGCGGGTCAGGTAGCCGGCGAGCAGCGGGATGCCGAGGAACACCAGCACCGACTTGACGATGTCCCAGGTGGAGAACGCGAGATCGGTGACCGGAAGCCCGAGCCAGCCGGGCAGCACGGACAGATAGAACCAGCCGAGCAGGCCGAACATGACGACCTGGAACACCGAGTTCAGCGCGACCAGCACGGCGGCGGCTTCGCGGTCCCCGCAGGCGAGGTCGTTCCAGATGATCACCATGGCGATACACCGGGCGAGACCGACGATGATCAGACCTGTCCGGTACTCGGGCAGGTCGGGCAGCATCAGCCACGCCAGGGCGAACATCAGCGCCGGGCCCAGTACCCAGTTCAGCACCAGCGAGGTGATGAGCAGCCGGCGGTCGCCGGTGACGGTGTCGAGACGGTCGTAGCGGACCTTGGCCAGGACCGGGTACATCATGATCAGCAGGCCGAGCGCGATCGGCAGCGAGACGCCGTCGACGGCCAGTGCGTCCAGCGCGGGGGCGAGGCCGGGGACCAGGCGGCCGAGCAGGAGCCCGGCGACCATGGCGACGATGATCCAGACCGGAAGGAACCGGTCGAGGGTGGACAGGCGGGCGACGACGCCGGCCTCGGCCGGGTCGTTCGCGGCCTGTTGGGCAGCGCCTGTGGTGTTCTCCGTGCTCATGGTGCGACGGCCTCCGCCGTGATCAGGGTCGGGGTCAACAGATCGGAGAGCCGTTCCAGGCGTGCCGGGACGGCTCGGTAGTGGATCCAGGTACCGCGCCGCTCACCGGTGACGAGGCCGGCTTCGCGCAGGATCCTGAGGTGGTGCGAGATGGTGGGACCGGACAGTTCGAACTCCTCGCTCAGGTCGCAGACGCAGGCCTCTCCATCGGTGTGTGAGGCGATCAACGACAGCAGCCGCAGTCGAGCTGGGTCGCCCAGTGCTTTGAACGTCTGAGCGAGTTCGGCGGCGTGCTCGACCGGTAGCGGTTCGCCCACAAGCCTGCTCCAGCACCGCGGTGCTGAACCAGGCACATCGTGATTCGACATGCGTCTATCTTGACAGCCATCGAATCGATGAGCAAGCACTGGCTGGGCGAGACCTCGGCGGATCGACTCCAGACCGTCGCGTGCCGCGACCCCATCGCCCGAGTCGCTCGTCCAGCCTCCCCGCGGGCCGGGGCACAGGGGTCGCTGCGTCCCGTCGCCCTGCCAGCTCCATCGAACTTTCTGGATCCAAGACTCCGAATTCGGCCCGTGTTCAGGCCTCGTTCATATCGACATTGTTCGATCCAGGCGTCTTCGGCGGTAGCTCACGTGTGCGGGCTGTCGTCTCGACCCCGACGAGAGAGGCCGAGTTCACGTGAGAGTTCGACACATGCACCGGGCATCCGCTGCCCTGGTCGCGATCGCCGCGAGCGTCACGCTGGTGGCGTGCGGCGGTGGTGGCCAACAGCAGGGCCAGGGTGGTGGACAGGTCGCCGGGCCGGTGCTGATCGACGGATCCTCCACGGTGGAGCCCCTGTCCTCTGCGGCGGCAGAGCTCTACCAGGGCGAGAACCCCGATGTGAACGTGACCGTCGGGACCTCGGGGACCGGCGGCGGGTTCCAGAAGTTCTGCAACGGCGAGACCGACATCTCCAACGCCTCGCGCCCGATCTCCGACAGCGAGCGCCAGCAGTGCCAGGCCAACGGGATCGCCTTCGAGGAGCTGCAGGTCGCCAACGACGCACTGACGGTGGTGGTGAACCCCGCGAACACGTGGGCGAACTGCCTGACCGTGGAGCAGTTGCGGACGATGTGGGCACCCGGCTCGCAGGTCAGGTCGTGGAACCAGGTCGACCCGTCGTTCCCGGCCGAGCCGCTCGGTCTGTTCGGCGCGGGCGCGGACTCGGGGACCTTCGACTACTTCACCGACGAGATCGTCGGGGAGGAGGGCTCGTCGCGGACCGACTACAGCCCGTCGGAGAACGACAACGTGACCGTGCAGGGCGTCACCGGCGCGCCCGGTGCGCTGGGCTACTTCGGCTTCTCCTACTTCGAGGAGAACCAGCAGCGGCTCAAGGCGATGCAGGTCGACGGCGGGCAGGGCTGCGTCGCCCCGTCGGCGCAGACCGTGCAGGACGGGACCTACACCCCGCTGGGGCGCCCGCTGTTCATCTACGCCTCGGATGCCGGGCTGCGTAAGCCCCAGGTGCAGTCGTTCCTGGAGTTCTATCTCCAGCGCAACGACGAGATCGTGCAGGCAGCGCAGTTCGTGCCGATGACCGACCAGCAGAAGCAGGACTCCACCGCCAAGCTGGACCAGCTCCGCCAGCAGGCCGGAGGCTGAACCGATGGCGGTGACCACCGCCGGCCGCCCGCCCTCGCGCGCGGGCGGCCCCGGCCGTGACCTGACCCCCCGTTCACCCCGGATCGGCGAGAAGCTCATCGAGGGTCTGCTGGCCGCCGCGGCCGGAGTCTCGGTTCTGGTGACCGTCGGTATCATTGTTGCCCTCGTAGTCCCGCTGTTCACCTTCTTCGCCAACGTCAGTCCGATCGAGTTCCTCACCGGCACCACCTGGACCGCCTCGTTCGGCGACAAGTACTCCTGGGACAAGGACTGGGGCGTTCTGCCCCTGGTATCGGCGACCTTCATGGCCACCGGTATCGCGCTGGCCGTGGCGATCCCGGTGGGTCTGGGTATCGCCATGTTCCTGTCCGAGTACGCGACCACGAGAGTCCGCAAGGTCGTCAAGCCGATCCTGGAGCTGTTGGCAGGGATCCCGACGGTCGTCTATGGGTTCCTCGCCCTGACCGCGATCACACCGGTTCTGCAGCCGCTGCTGGGCATCCCGAACATCTATAACCTGCTCGTCGCCGGGATCGTCATGGGGTTCATGATCGTCCCGACGGTCGCGTCGTTGTCCGAGGACGCCATGTCCGCGGTGCCCCAGGCGCTGCGCGCCGGCTCTTACGCGCTCGGCGCGAACCGGCGGATCACCACGTTGAGCGTGGTGTTCCCCGCGGCACTGTCGGGGATCATCGCCGCCGTCGTGCTGGGGCTCTCGCGCGCGGTCGGCGAGACGATGATCCTCGCCGTCGCCGGCGGCAACCTCGCCCGCCTCACCGGCGACCCCCGCGAGGAGGCCCAGACCATGACCGCGTTCATCGCCCAGATCGCCAGCGGCGATGCACCACAGGGCAGCCCGGTCTACTACTCCCTGTTCGCCGTGGGAGCGCTGCTGTTCGCGATCACCCTGGTGATCAACCTGATCAGCATCCGGCTGGTCCGCCGATTCCGGCAGGTGTACTGATGACCTCCACCGAGTTACCGGCCCGCGCCGCGACCGGCCCCACCCTCACCCCGGGCCGGCGACGCCGCGACGGGGCGTCCACGGTGTTCGTCTGCGTGCTGTGGGCGTGTCTGCTGGTCGCGGCGTTGTTCCTGCTCTACGTCCTGCTCACCATCGTCGTGTCCGGGATCAGTCGCCTCGATGCGAACCTGCTCACCCAAGCGCCCTCCACGATCCGTCCGTCCACGGCCGGGGTGCAGCCCGCCATCGTGGGCACACTGCTGGTCGTCGGTGTCACCGCGCTGATCGCGCTGCCGCTGGGGATCGCCGCGGCGATCTATCTGGAGGAGTACGCCGACCCGCAGCGCTGGTTCAACCGGGCGATCGAGCTCAACGTGCAGAACCTCGCGGCCGTGCCCTCGATCATCTTCGGAATCCTGGTGCTCGCCTTCGTCGTGCGCGCACCGTTGAACCTCGGCGCCGTGGCACTGTCGGGCTCGATCGCGCTGGCCCTGCTGATCCTGCCGGTGGTCATCATCGCCACCCGCGAGTCACTGCGTGCGGTGCCGCGCGAGATCCGCGACGGCTCGCTCGCAGTCGGGGCGACCCGCTGGCAGACCGTGTGGCGTCAGCTCCTCCCTGCAGCGGTGCCCGGCATCGCGACCGGCTCGATCCTGGCCCTGTCACGGGCAGTCGGCGAAGCCGCACCCCTGATCCTCGTCGGCGCCACGACCTTCATCACCTTCACCCCCGACGGGCTGTTCTCCCGCTACACCGTCATGCCCGTCCAGATCTTCAACTTCGCCCTCCAGTCGCGCGAAGCGTTCGTCCCGCTGACCTACGCCGCGATCCTGCTGCTGATCGTCATCCTGCTCGCGCTCAACGGCACCGCGATCATGCTGCGCAACCGGTTCGCCCGCCGATGGTGAACCCAGAAAGGGACCAGCCCATGAGCACCACCCCCCACACCCGAGCCCCTCAGGACAGCAACCAGACCGGCAACTCCACACCGGCACCGGGCGTCCACGTCGCCGTCGGCGATGACACAGCTGAGCGCCCGCCGTCGGCCGGCGCGGCTATGACGACCGAGAATCTGCACGTCTACTACGGCGATTTTCTCGCCGTGCGCGAAGTCGACCTGCAGTTCGACGACCGCCGCATCACCGCGCTGATCGGCCCGTCGGGTTGCGGCAAGTCCACGGTCCTGCGCTGCCTCAACCGGATGAACGACCTCGTGCCCGGAGCCCGGGTCGAGGGCCGGGTGACCTATCACGGCACCGACATCTACGCCCCCGGCGTCGACGAGATCGAGGTCCGACGCCGGATCGGCATGGTCTTCCAGAAGCCCAACCCGTTCCCCAAGTCGATCTATGACAACGTCGCGTACGGCCCCCGCGTCACCGGCGCCAAGAGCGACCTCGACGACACCGTCGAACAGGCACTGCGCGGCGCCGCGCTCTGGGACGAGGTCAAGGACAAGCTCAAGCAGAACGCCTACGGCCTCTCCGGTGGCCAGCAGCAGCGCCTGTGCATCGCCCGGGCCATCGCCACCCGACCCGACGTCCTGCTGATGGACGAGCCCTGCTCGGCGCTCGACCCGATCGCGACCTCGAAGATCGAGGACCTGATGGGCGAGCTGGTCGAGGACTTCACGATCGTGATCGTCACCCACAACATGCAGCAGGCCGCCCGCGTCTCGCACAACACCGCGTTCTTCACCGCCCAGCCCGACGATCACGGCAACCGGGTGGGCACGCTGGTCGAGTTCGACCAGACCCGCACCATCTTCGAGGACCCGACCGACTCCCGTACGGAGGACTACATCTCGGGCAAGTTCGGCTGAGGCTTCCGTCGATGATGACCGAGGCCTGGGAGACCGACGGCCGCTCTCCCGTACAGATCCGCCGCCGCGCCTGCCTGGCCGGGGGCGACGACCACGCGAGCCCGGCGGTGGTTCTGTTCGTCGCGCGGCCGGTCGAGACGACAGCGATGCAACGGGAGTTGGCCGGGCAGCCCTTCGACCTGCACCCGGTCCACGACACCGCCGAAGCCCTGTTGGTCGTGGGCCGCACCTGCCCGGACGCGGTCGTACTCGCAGCAACCGACGGTCGGCTCTCGCCCGGCGAGTTCCTCGACGTGCTCCACGCTCTCGAGCCCGACCTGCGGATCATCGTCGGCGTCGGCGGGGACGACGACGGTGGCCTGGCCGCCCGGGCGGTCGCGCTGGGCGCCACCGTCACCGCCCGTCCGTTCGCCCCTGAGGCGCTGCTCGGGTTGATCGGTGCCGCGCTCGGTAACGCGCGCGTGGTGACTGCTCGTCCGCTGCCGATCGAGGTGGGTCGGTTACGGATCGACAGCGTCGCTCCCCGGATCTGGCTCGACGACACGTCGATCCGGCTGCCGCTGCGCGAGCATCTCGTGCTCCGCTACCTCGCCGCGCGCCCGGACGCTGTGATCAGCCGCCACGAGCTGGTCGCCGCGATCTGGGGCGAGCAGAGCACCGGCTCGGACAACTCGCTGAGCGTGCACGTCACCCGGCTGCGGCGGCGTCTGGCCGCAGCACGCTCCGAGGTCCGCATCGAGGCCGTCCGCGGTCTGGGCTATCAGCTGACCGCGACGCCGAACTCCTGAGCATCGCAGTATCCTGACAGGCGATGGGGGACCAGGACGCGCCACTCGACAACGATCCGCACGACACCCCGGTCGGTCGGGTCGAGACCGTTGCCGATGCGACCGCATCGTTGTTCAAGGCGCTCGCCGACCCGCTGCGGCTGCAGCTGGTCGGGCTGGCAGGCCAGGCCCCCGGCGGCGAATTGTGTTTCTGCGACCTGATCGAGGTCTTCCCACAGCCGCAGTCCACACTGAGCCACCATCTACGGGTCCTCGTTCGCGCGGGCGTGATGTCGCGTGAACGGCGCGGCACCTGGAGCTGGTATCGGCTCGAACCCGACTTCGTCGATCAGATCAACGACGCGTTGAGCCTGGACGGGCTGTTCCACCAGCTGCTGCGCCTGGAGCACGCCGACAACCCCAAGCTCATCAGCACCGACCACAGCCGACCGTCCCGGTGCAAGGATCTCGACACCGACTGCACGTGACACGTCGTGGACATCGTCCGACGCAGGGCCATGGCGCTCCGACCCCGTGGCAGGTGTGACCCGGCCGAACCGGCGTGACCCCGCCCGGCTCCTCCCGAGCACCACCCGGCACCGCGCCTCGGCCGTCAAGTACGGGTATCCGCGGGTGGGGGGATCCAGCGACGTCGACCTCGATGTTGGTTCGACAGCTGCCTAAGTTGACGCTCTTCGAAATAAGGTCCACGATGACCTGGATCGAAACCTGTCGATTCAAGGTGGTGGAGGGGCGTATGTCGTCCGAGGCGGAGCTGATCGAGATCGAGAAGGAACTTCGACGTTCGGATCCCGGGTTCGTCCGGTCGTGGGAGCGGCAGGCTTCCGGCCCCCGTGACCTGGTCGCGTTCGCCGTGTCGGGCTGCCTGGTCGCCACTGCTGCCATGCTGCTGGGATTCGGCCTGCTCACAGTGGATCGTGGACTCGTACAAGGCGCCGGAATGGTCGTGCTGTGCTTGCCGGTGGGCTGGCTGGTGGCGGCGGCGCGCCGCTTCACCAAGCCCGCGCGCACGCATCACCCCTGAGCGGGCATGGCGAGCCACTGCGGGGCTGCCGCCTCTGTGGATCGGGCCCGGAGGGTGCCGGACAGCCGCGACCGATCAACGTCTCAGGCGGAGGCGGGCTCCGCCGCGCGGTCGACCCGCTGCTGCGGCGCGAGCAGCGCGGACAGGCGAGCGAGGGTCTGGGGTACCACCCGGTAGTAGACCCAGGTCCCTCGCCGCTCGCCGGTGATCAGACCGGCCTCGCGCAGCACCTTGAGGTGGTGCGAGATCGTGGGTCCGGACACGTCGAACACCTCGGACACGTCGCACACGCAAGCTTCGCCGCCGGCGTGGGAGGCGATCAGCGACAGCAGACGCAGACGAACCGGATCCCCGATCGCCTTGAACGTCCGAGCCAGCTCACCCGACCGTGCCTCGTCGAGCGGCCGGTCGACCAGCACCGAATCGCATGCCGAGTCCACGACCTCCACAGCTCGCTGATTAGACATATGTCTATTCTCCGGTGTGCGGTGGTTCCAGTGCAAGTACCCGCGCTCATCGGTTCCCCTCACCGGTCGAGGGTGGCTCCGGGTTCGCGGCGGCCGGGATGGTCCACACGCCGAGCAGCATCGCGAGAGACGCGGCGCCGGCGAGCAGCAGGAACACCGGCGTGTAGCTGCCCAACGGTTCGGCCAGCGCGCTGCCCGCCCACGGCGACACCGCAACCGCGATCATGACCGGTGCGGACACGATCCCGTTCAGTCTGCCGTAGGCGCGGGGATGCCACCGGTCCGACAGCGCCGTGGCCTGCAGCAGTGTGAACACCCCCCGGGCCGCGCCCGCCAACATCGCCGCAGCGATCAACACCCAGGCCGGCCCAGGCAGCACGGCGAGCAGCGCGGACGTCGCCGCGAGAGCGCCCATGATGATCACCACGCGGCCACGCACGGAGCTGCGCCGGATCAGTGGGGCGTAGCCCAGGCGCCCCAGGACCTGGCCCAGGCCACCGAGTCCCAGTGCCCACGCCGCGACCTCGGTCGACAACCCTCGCTCGAGCAGCAGCGGGACCTGATTGACAGTGACGGCGAACGAGGTGAACCCGCCGAGAGTGACCACCGCGACCAACAGCACGAACGCGCGGCTACACCGGATCCGCTCCGGGTCGTCGTCGACCACGGCTGAGGCGCCACCGCCGAGGACGGGATCGGCCACCGGGTCCGGCCACGGTCCGCGCAGCCCGACCAGGTGGGCCGGGACCGTGATCGCGCCCAGCACCACGGCGAGCACGACGTAGGTGCCACGCCACCCCAGCGGATCCAGCAAGGCCGCACTCAGCGGAGCGAACACGGTGCTGGCCAGCCCGGCGACCAGGGTCAGCACCGTCAACGCCCGGACCCGGTCGGCACCCCACCACCGTGTCAGCGCCGCGAACGCCGGCGGATAGAACGTCGCCGCCTGCGCGACCCCGGCCAGCAGCCACGCGGCCACGAACGCCGGCAACGATCCTGCGAAGGCGATCAACAGCGTCGCCGGCACTGCGATCACCGAACCCGCGGTCATCACCCAACGCGGACCGTGCCGGTCCAACACCCGTCCGACCGGGAGACCGACAACCGCCGAGACCACCAGCCCCGCCGAGAACGCGGCAGTGACCTCGGGCACCGACCAACCGGTGTCGGCGGCGATCGAGGACGCGAGCACCGGGAACGCGTAGTAGAGCACCCCCCAGCTGGTGATCTGGGTCAGGCACAGGACCAGAAGTACTCGCTGTCGTCCGCGCCGGGACAACCCGTCGCCCGCGACGTCGGCCCGCCCCCCACCCGCGGGAGCGGGACGGGCCCGCCCCGGGCTCACGCCGACGACACTGCGCCAGCCGACGACACTGCGCCCGCCGAGGACGGCACCGACGCCGGTACAGCGGACCCGCAACACCCGCTGCCGGTCTCGGTCTCCGCGATCGACTCGTCGGAGTCGAACAGCCCGGCACCGCCGCAGACGCCGGTCTCGTTGAGCACCAGCTCGACCCGAGCGGCAGCCTCGTGATCACCAGCGAGCGCGTCGGCGATCGAGCGGACCTGCTCGTAACCGGTGCGGGCCAGGAACGTCGGCGCCCGCCCGTAGCTCTTCATCCCCGCCATGTAGAACCCCGGCTCCGGATGAGCCAACTCCGCAGCACCGTGCGGGTACACCGTCCCGCAGGAGTGCGCGTTCGGGTCGATCAACGGCGCCAACCGGACCGGAGCCTGCAGCGCCGGATCCAGCTCGGTACGCACCTCCGAGAGCCAGCTCAGATCGGGGCGGAACCCGGTCAGCACCAGGACTTCATCGACGTCGTCCACCTCGCGTCCGTCGTCGGCGACCAGCCTCAGCCGCCCCTCGGCCACCGGGTCGACACGCTCGGTGCGGAACCCGAACACCGGTGTCACCAGACCCGCGTCGACAGCCTCCGCCGCCCGCGACCCCAGCGCGCCCCGAGCAGGGAGCTGGTCGGCCTCCCCGCCGCCGAAGACCTGCCCGAACCCGGATCGGCGCAGCAACCAGCTCACCCGCGTCCCCTGCACCTCCCGCGCCAGACCGGCAAGGCCGGCCAACGCGGTCAACGCCGAATGCCCGGAACCCACCACGGCCACGTGCCCCCCACCGAACCGGGCCCGCTCGACCGGGTCGGCCAGATTCGGGATCGCAGCCTGCACCCGATCCCCCGCCGCCGCCTCCCCTGTCGCGGGCAGGCCGTCACCCCCGAGCGGGTTCGGCGAGGTCCAGGTGCCCGACGCGTCGATCACCGCACGCGCCGGGATCCGCTCACCGGCATCGGTGTGCACGACCAGCGGTTCGGTCTCGCGACCGGCGTCGACGACCCGATCCCGCCCCCGACGGGTCACGCCGACCACCCGCACCCCGGCCCGCACCCGCTCTCCCAGCGCCGCGGCCAGCGGCGCGAGATAGCCCGCGGCCCATTCGGCACCAGTCGGATACGCCTGCGGGTCCGGAACCGTCCAACCGGCGCCGGCGAGCAGCCGCTCCGCTGCCGGGTCGGTCAGCCACCCCCACGGCGAGAACAGCCGGACATGCCCCCATTCCAGCACCGATGTCGCCGCCGTCGGCCCAGCCTCGAGCACGAGCGGCTCCAACCCCCGCTCGGCGAGCTCGGCCGCGGCCGCCAAGCCCACCGGCCCGGCCCCGATCACCACGACCGGCAGTCCCTCGTTCACACCCATCACGCCTCCATCGATACTCATCGATCGTTCTCTCGGAATCTATCGACGTGGATGGATGGACGCAACCATCGATCGTGGTCGATACTGAGGGCATGAGCGTGCTCGCGACCGACCCGCAGGCGGTGCAGCTTCCCCACGACGACGCCGCTACCTACGCGTCCTGGTTCGCGTGTCTGGCCGAGCCGGTCCGCGTCCGGCTGCTGCACGCCATCGCCTCGGCTGCTCGGCCCGTCCCGGTCGGGCGCCTGGCCGAGCTGGTCGGGATCAGCCAGGCCACCTGCTCACATCACCTGCGCAAACTCGCCGAGACCGGCTTCGTCGCGCTGCGCAAGGAAGGCACCACCACCCAGGTCAGCGTCAATCCCACCTGCTGTGCCGGACTCCCGCACGCCGCCGACGCCGTCATGGGCCTGCTCGCCCCCCGCCCCTGCTGCCCTAACGACATCCCCGACGACGTCACCGTGCACGCGATGACCGAGCACGACTGGACCGCCGTGCAGCGCATCTACGGCGAGGGCATCGACACCGGAGACGCCACCTTCGACACCGAAGTCCCCGACCGCGCCGTCCTCGACACCACATGGCTGAACGGGCACCGATGGGTCGCCGAGATCGACGGCCGGGTCGTGGGCTGGACCGCCCTCAGCGCCGTGTCGGCCCGGCCGATCTACCGAGGCGTCGCCGACGCCGCAATCTATGTGGCCGAAGACCATCGCGGCCGCGGCGTCGGCAGAGCGCTCATCCGCCAACAAGTATGCGCCGCGGACGATGCCGGCCTCTGGACCCTGCAGGCGACGATCTTCCCCGAGAACCGCGCCGGCCTCGCACTGCACCGCACCGCCGGCTACCGCACCCTCGGCGTCCGCGAACGCATCGGAGAACACCACGGCAACTGGCGCGACACCGTCCTCCTCGAAAGACGCCGACCACAAGAGTGACCGAGGCTGGGTCGACCTGCTGGACGTGGTGCCGCGACCGCAGCTGCACCGCCACTCTGGGCAGGGCGCGGATCAGACAGTGTCCCGGGGCAGGCGCCAGGAGGGTCCAGGCGCGAGGCTCACCGTGCCTGGGGCTAGGACACAACCTTCAGATGCTTGAGGGAAGCCGACCGGATCCATCCACGCCTCCAGCTGTGCGTACACGAGGCGCTGACACGGGCCAGTCTCGTCGTTGGGAGACCATGACCTGAGCGTGGCCACCTCGGTCGTCGGCGAGCTCAGTGCCGGGCGAGTTTGACCGCGGAGATCAGGAGGATCGCGGCGAGGATCGGGACGAGTACGAGGTCGGGGGCGGCTCCGAGGAGCAGACCGCCGACGAGCGCACCGATGACTGATCCGGCGATCATGACGGCGGTGAATCTCAGGTTCCAGCGCAGTACCTGGAAGCTCTGGTCGCGGCTGTATCGGGCGAAGGCGACCAGCATGGTGGGCAGTGACACCGCGAGCGAGAGACTGCCGGCGAGCTTGACGTCGACGGCATAGAGCAGGGTGATGGTGGGGATGAGCAGCTCGCCGCCGGCCACGCCCATGATCGCGGCGACGACGCCGATACCGAACCCGGCCACCACCCCGGTCACGACTAGCAGCGGTGCGGGGATGTCGAGCACCGGCAGGCTGGTGAGGTGGGTGAGCACGAGCGCTGCGGCCATGGCGACCATGAGCACCGCGAGGACGCGGTAGAGCGTGGTCGTGCGCATCCGGGTCGCCCAGGTCGCGCCGGCCCACGCACCGAGCAGGCTGCCGGCGAGCAGGTTCGCCGCGATGAGCCAGTGCGCGCTGAGTTCGCTGAACCCGACGGTGGCCAGCCGGGCGGGAAGCGCAGTGAGCACGACCACCAGGCTCATCGCCTTGTTCAGGATGACCGCGGACAACGCGGCGAACCCGAACAACCCGATCAGCAGGGGAAGCCGGAACTCGGCCCCGCCGAGGCCGATCATCCCCCCGAGCACGCCGACCGCACCGCCGGAAACGAAGGCCAGCACCATGGTCGCGGGCCCACCGGCCACGTGCGCGATGGTTCGATCACCTTCCACCCGTCGCTGGGCTGCTCGCAGCCATCCGCCGCCGTGAGACGCCGTGGCCGATCTGGAGGCGGGTTCGTTGCTCATATGCTCCTCGTGCCGCCGCGGGCACTGACCCACGGGCCACCCATCACCAACCGCATACGCAGCAGTTCAGTGCATTCGGCGCCGCAACAACAGTCTGTTTATGCCCAACAAACCTGCGTATCATGATCACTGTGCCAATCTGTTCTGCCACGAAGCGGAACAGCCCACACAGCTATCGTGTGGTGCCGTGACGCGGTATCGCGACATCGCGCTCGGCATCGCCCGCCGCATCCACTCCGGCGACCTGGCGTCAGGTACCGAGCTGCCCAGCGTCCGAGAGCTCGCTCGCGAGCACGGGACCACCGCAAGCACCGTGACCCGGGCCTACCGACACCTCGCCGACGGCGACGTGATCGTTCTCGCCGATCGGCGGCCGGCTCGAGTGCCGCCCACCGGCCGGGTGGCCGCCGCTCGGTTCCTCGACTCCGACCGGGTGTTCCGCCTGGCCGCCAGCGATGACCCGGCGCTGCGATTCCTGCTCGATGCCGTCGGGCACGCGGTGACCGGCAGCGGTGTGCGCGGAAGCTTCCACGCATTGCGCGCGCTCGAGCGCGGCGACGCCGACGGCGCGGCGATCCACCTGCGCGACCGCGCAGGTGTCTACAACGAGCACTTCGGTCGGGCGCTGCTGCGCCACCGTGATCCCCACCTGATCCACCTGTGGCGACGAGAACAGGGGTTTTTGCTGCCACCCGGGAACCCGGACGGGATCCGCACCGCGCACGACGTAGGTGGACTGCGCATCGCCAGACGCGAGACCGGCGCAGGTACCAAGGTGCTGCTCGACCAGCTCCTGATCGAGGCAGGGACATCCCCAGAACACATCGCAGGACCGGAGCTGGCCTCTCACTTCGAATGCGGCCTCGCCGTCGTCGCCGGCATCGCGGACACCGCGCTCGGGCTGCGCTCGGCAGCCCGCGACCTCGGGCTGGACTTCGTGCATGTCGCGTGGGAGCCCTACGAGCTCGTGCTGCCCGCCGAGTCGCTGCCGCCTGCCCAACCTCTCGTGGCCGCCCTTGCCCGTGCTGATCTCCGAACCCGGATCAATGCCCTCGGCGGATACGACCTCAGCCTGTCCGGCCAGACCACCCACCTGACAACGGACTGACTGCACGCCGCAGGTCCTGCACCGGCCTCATACGGCCCGCTCGTATCGCTGCTGAGGCCCGCGGTTCCTGGTCTTGACGTCGTCGCCCGGAGCCATGCTGTTCCTCTGCTCCGTTCCCGCTCCGTACAACCGCATGCGACGCCTGTCGCAGAACGGGGCGTCGCCCGCTCCCGATGTGACCAGCCACGACGTAGCGAGCACATCGCTCGGACCCTAGAGAATGTGCCGGATGGCGTGCTTGATCCAGGCGCGGCTACGCCGCCCTGCCTCGTAGCGCGATGCCAGGCGCTTGGCGACGACGCCCTCCAGTCCTTGCGTGTCGACCGCGGCCAGGACGTCATCCGGTGCGACGTCGGTGAAATTCCCGGGCACCGAGATCCGTGGTCCGGTGGGCAGGGCGAGGTCGGCCAGCAGGGCACGGCGGTCGCGGTAGGGCAGCCCGGTCTGGAGCGCACCGGCCGCGCGGAGGACGTCGAACGCCACGAGGGTGACCGGCACGCTGGCCAGCAGCTCGGGGCTGGGTTGGGTGCGCTGCATCCGCTGTTGGAGCAGCGTGAAGTCGCTGCGGCCGTGTTCGTCAAGGGCGACGATCTCGCCGTCGAGCATCAACCCGGCCGGCAGCTGCAGCGCGAGGAGCTCGGGGTATCGGCCGGTGAGGTCGGACCCGTTGCGCGAGCGCAGCCGCAGACCCGACCGGGAGGCCGCGACGGTGGCCCGGATGCCGTCCCACTTGACCTCATACGCCCAGTCCGGCCCGGCCGGAAGCCGACCGGCGGTCGCCAGCATCGGCTCGACCCACCCGACGTCGCTGCTCATCCGCCGCATCGTGGACCATCCCGCCCGTCCAGGACGTGTCCGAGGCGAACCACGACCCGATCCGGCGAGCACACCAGAGACGGCACGAGCTCATCCGAACTACCTGCGACGGGCGCTCGGTACCCGCTCGCTGTTGAGGTGACCGCAAGGCCTGCGGGTGGGCGGATCCGTGCAGGGGTTCACAGGGGCCCGGCGGGTACCGCACAGCCAGAAACGCCACTGAGCCTTTGCCAACCTGATCAAGTGTTGGCGATCATGAGGGTCTGAACTGCGGCGATGAGCGCTGCGGCCTGGTTCGGGCTGGAGCGGATCTTGCGCAGGACCTTCCAGGTCTTCAGCTCGGCGTTGACCCGCTCGCCCGGCCCGCGACGGCGGGCGTGCGCGGCGTTGACCGCCTTCTGGTTCACCGACAAGGGTCGGTAACGACCGGTGTCGGGGTCGAGGCGCCGACGGCGCTGCGGGACCGCGACCGTAGGCCCGGCACCCTGGTAGGCGGTGTCGCCGGCGGCCGGGATCGCGTACTCGGTGAGCGCGTCGATGATGCCGTGCTCGCGGGCTGCGCCCATGTCGTGACGGGCCCCGGGCAGCGGCGGGGAGATCCACACCAACCGGCCGACCGGGTCGGCGATGACCTGCACGTTCAGCCCGTGGCATTTGTGCTTGCCCGAGTAGAACCCCCGGTCATAGCCGCTCGCCATGCCGACCCGGTCGATGCGCAGCAGGGTCCCGTCGATGATCACGAACGCTTTGCGCGCCGCGACCTGCATCGCTTGCTCCAGGGTCGGGGCCATCGCAGCGAGCAGGTCGATGGCCTCGCGCAGGTAGCGGTACACCGTGGAGGTCCCGACCTTGAATCCGCAGGCCAGCTGGGCGTAGGTGTCACCGGTGCGCAGGTGCGCCACGACCAGCAGGGCTTGACGGCCCGGGGTGAGCCTGCGCCAGCGGGTCGCGCGTTCGCGGCGGTGACGACGCAGCAGCGTGCTGACCATCTTCAGCGTGTGGGTGGACACGGTCATCCCGGACGGGTAGGACAGCACCTTGAAGCTCCTGGTCGGACGGATTGGTCTCAGCAACCGCTCGTCTACCAGGAGCTTCACCCCTTCGAGGTCACGCCACGCCGCACACGCTCTGACCTGCCCGTCCGTCTGAACCGCCCCGGCGTGTCCGGAGAGCTATCGGGTTGAGTGCTCTGACTCGGGCTGGCCGATGTGTTGACGGTAGTGCGCGGCCTCCAGCTCGGCCGGGGGCAGGTCCGCGGCAGCGGAGTGCAGCCGTCGGTGGTTGAACCAGTCGACGTACTCGAGGGTGGCGATCTCGACCTGCTCGACCGTGCGCCACGGACCTCTCGGCTTGATCAGCTCGGTCTTGAACAGCCCGATCGTCGACTCCGCCAACGCGTTGTCATACGCGTCGCCCACCGACCCGACCGAGGGCGCCGCGCCGGCCGCGGCGAGTCGTTCGGTGTAGGCGATGGACCGATATTGCGACCCCGCATCCGAGTGTGCGACCAGCCCGGACAGGTCCTTATGGCCCTGTCGGGCGCGAGTCCATACCGCGTGTTCGAGGGCATCGAGCACCAGCTCGGTACGCATCGACGTGGCCGCGCGCCAGCCCAGGATCCGCCGCGAACAGGCATCGATGACGAAGGCGACGTAGACCATCCCCGACCACGTCGGCACGTAGGTGAAGTCAGTAACCCAGAGCTGGTCCGGGGCCGGCCGGTCGAACCGGCGCTCGACCAGGTCACCGGCCCGCGGCCCACCACCGTCGATCGTGGTGCGGACCCGGCGTCCGCGGCGGACCCCGGCCAGCCCCGCCGCGCGCATCAGCCGCTCGACCGTGCATCGGGCGACGTCGATGCCCTCGCGGCCCAGCTGGATCCAGACCTTCCGAGCGCCGTAGACGCCATAGTTCTCGGCATACACCCTGCTGATCTGAGCGGTCAGTTCCTCGTCACGCACCTGCTGTCTGCTCGGGGCCCTCAACGCCGCGGCGCGGGCGGCGTAGTAGGTCGACGGGGCGATCGCCACGCCCAGCTCGGCGAGCTGGGCGCAGATCGACGCGACACCCCACCGTCGTCCCACCGTGGAGCGGGCGGCGTGCTGGTCGATGAACCTCACCAACGCTTGTGTGGCCGGTCGATCTCGGCCGCGAAGAAAGCCGAAGCAGCCTTGAGGATCTCGTTGGCCCGCTTGAGCTCCGCGACCTCCCGGCGCAGCCGCTTGACCTCCTCGGACTCCTCAGTGGTGGTGCCCGGCCGGACACCACCGTCGATCTCGGCTTGACGGACCCACTTGCGCACCGTCTCCCCGGTGCCGACCCCGAGCTTGGTGGCGACGGCGTTCATCGCCGCCCACGGCGAGTCGTAGTCCGACTCGACCTCGGCGACCATGCGCACCGCCCGCTCACGCAACTCCGGCGGATACGGCGGCTGGGAACGACGTGTCATGACTCCATCTCCTCAGAAGATCAAGTCTCCCGACACGCCGGGGCGGTTCATCGGTGCACTCCGCCACACCTCGCCGGTCGACGGTGTCGCCGCTCGGCGAACCGATGCTCTCGGCCAACATGTGCGGCTCGGTCCGGCGCCCGGCTATCGGCCACGTACCTTCTGCGGAGGGGATGAGGGAGCCTGCTTGTGGCTCTTCGTCGGAGCTGGACGGAAGTCACGTGTCGGCGTCGCTCACGTGCGAGAAGGCCTGCTGACGCCGGCCGTAGGCATGGGCCCAAAGCCGACCGCGATGATGAGCGCGGATATGACTGCGGCGTGCCGCCGCAGGGCCGTCATCACGCGGCTCGTACCGGGCCGCGTCCGCGGGGTTGGTTGTGTACAAGATCCCTCCGCGTGATGAGAAGCCAATCGGCGATTGTGCGCGGGGTAGAACCGTGGTCCATTCGCCACGGTTGCTGCTGTCCGGTCGATGAATCACTCCGGCGTGTCTGGTGACGATCCGTAACGAAGCGGCCGCTTACGGCTCTGCCAGGTACCGCTGTACTGTCCGGGCCACTTCGCCGGGTTCGGTGAAGACCACCGGCGAGGCCACTCGGCGTACTGATCCGTCGGGTCGCAGGACGTAACTGGTTGGGATGGCATTGGGCACCTGGAGGGCGGCCCACAGCGTGCCGCGCGTGTCGACGACCGAGGGGTAGCGGGCGTCGAGATCGGCGAGCAGGCCCAGGGCCGAGGTGGCGTCGTCGCGTACATCGATGCCTACCACGGGCACCGCGCCGGGTAGCTCGGCGTAGGCGTTGAGCACCGGGATCTCCTCGCGGCAGGGTGTGCACCAGGACGCCCACACGTTGAGGAGCGCCGGTCGCCCTGCCAGCGCAGCGGCCAGGTCGACCGTGCCGGGAGTACCGAGACACGGGACCGTGATGTCGGCCAGCGGCCCCCCGGGCGGCGGCCCGACGTCCCCTGGCGTCGGACATGGTGCCAGGTCCGCCCGGGAGCGTAGTGGAGCCAGCTCGGCGTCGGGCGGCATCGCGATGAACGGCTTTTCGCCCGTCACCCGCCACTGTGACGTCTGCGGGTCGCCGGATGCGGGGTCGCTGTCCTGCGGCCACAACGCCACGATCCCGACGATCGCCAGCACGACGACGACAATCGTCCACAGCAGCTCCGAGCGCACGCCGGTCCGCAGCATCTCAACTCCCGAAACCCAGCGGCGCCCCGGAAGAAGGCTGCACCGGCACCGCTGTCCGCGGCTGTGGGCGCTGGCCGGCGAGCACCGCACGGGCCGGCAGCGGGTAGGTCGTCGGTCCGACAGCTTTCGCGACGATGGTGGCGGCCGGATCGATCACGAAGGTCTCCGGCACGCCGAAGATCCCGCTGTCGCGGGTGGCGCGCGGGCCGGGGTCAGTCACATAGCGGTAGTCGTCCCCGCCGCGCCCCCTCGCATCCAGGAACGCCACCGCCGAGTCCGGGCCGTCCTGGTAGTCGATTCCGACGAGCGTGACCCCGGCGTCGCGGTCCTGTTCGGCCACGCTGACCGACGCGGAGTGCTCCTCTTCCCACCACGAGGCCCAGAAGTTGCAAAGGACGACGCGACTGCGCAGCTCGCTGAGAGAAGGTGTGCCGTCTCTCTCGATGTACAGCAGCGTCACCGTTGGTGCCGGCCGGGCCAGCGCGGGCATGGATCCGGTCTCGCGCGGCGCAACGCGTGCGAGCACGTGGAACTTGCTGGACGGGCGTCCCCCCGACCGGCGGACACGCATGATCGGTCGTCCCGCGCGCAGTGCGGCCAGCGCTCGTTCGACCCGGTCGAGTACGGCCGTCCTGGTCCGATCATCGGTGCCGACAGGTTCGATCGTCACCGTTCCGAGGAGGTCGGACGCCGAGCCGTACCACTCGTCCGCCCAGCTCACGATGAGCCGCGGGTTGCGTCCGGTCCGCTCCTCACCGATTGTCCGGTGGTCGAACCCGAGCATCGCCAGGATGGGGTCGTCGATGAGCGTGTCGATGATCTGCTGGTGCACGGTCTGGGGAGAAGTGGTCACTCCGCGTCTCCGGGTAGTTCCTCTGCAGCGGCTGCTCCGCCATCCTCGGTACCGGAGGCTAGGAGGCGTCGTGCAGCGGAAGTGCAACCGAAGTTAAAGCGACGGTAAAAATTATCGGGTGGTCGCGAGAGAGTGCGCCGTACCCGGTTCTTCTCAGTAACATCACAGTTCGATGGGCGATAGTTGTGCCATGAACCCGTCGCCGACTCCCTCCCCAGACCGGGTGGCGGCGGGTCCGGCTCCCTTCGAGGTCTAGGATCTGGCGTGCGCATCCTCAGTGGCCCGGTCGGCCGGTCGATCGCATTGCTGGCGGGGCTGAGCGTGTTGCTGGGGGTGGTGGTCGCTGGGATGGCCTTCCCGGTGGTCGGCGGCCTCGGGATCCTGTCGAACGAGGCAGGTGACAGCGTCACGTCCAGCTCGGCCGACCTGGTGAACAACCCGGCGCCGCTGACGACCACGGTCACCGACTCCGACGGGCGCCCGCTGGCCTATCTGTTCGACCAGAACCGCACCGAGGTGGCCAACGACCAGATCTCGCCGACGATGAAGGCGGCGATCCTGGCGATCGAGGACCGCCGGTTCTACGAGCACCAGGGCGTCGACTGGCAGGGCACGCTGCGTGCGGTCGTCGCGAACTCGACGTCCGGGGATGTCGTGCAGGGCGCGTCGACGCTGACCCAGCAGTACGTCAAGAACTACATGCTCTACGTCGACGCCCAGACCGAGGCCGAGCGGCTCAAGGCGACCGAGCAGACCCCCGCCCGGAAGCTGAAGGAGGCGCGGATCGCGCTGCAGCTGGAGCGCCAGCTGTCCAAGGACGAGATCCTCAACCGCTACCTCAACATCGTCTTCCTGGGCAACGGCAGCTACGGCATCGCGGCGGGCGCCCGGACCTACTTCAACACCACGCCGGACAAGCTGACAGTGCCGCAGGCCGCGTTGCTGGCCGGCATGGTCCGCTCGACGACCCAGTTCGACCCGGTGCAGAACCCGGAGACCGCGACCGAGCGGCGCAACCTGGTGATCGAGCAGATGCGCCAGCAGGGCATGATCGACGACGCCCAGGCCCGCCAGGCGACGGCCGCGCCGCTCGGCATCGCGGACCCGCTGGTCCGGATCCCGAACGGCTGCATCGGTGCCGGTGACACCGGCTTCTTCTGCAAATACGTCGTCCAGTACCTCACCGAGGCGGGCTTCTCCGAGGAACAGATCAACCGGGGCGGCTACACGATCCGGACGACGCTGGACCGGCGGGCGATGGGCGAGGTCAAACGGGCACTCGACGCGGAGGTCCCGCCGCGGACCCCGAACGTCGCGAACGTGATGTCGCTGGTGCAGCCCGGTCAGGACGCGCACCGGGTGCTGGCGATGGGGTCGAGCCGGACGTTCGGCCTCGACGCCGACGCCGAGGAGACCAGCTTCGGCCTGCCGTATCAGCCGGTGAACCTGGGTGCCGGCTCCACGTACAAGATCTTCACCGCAGCCACCGCGCTGGAGAAGGGGCTCGGCATCAACTACTCGATGCAGGTGCCTCCCTCCGGCTACGCCTCGCCGATCTACGTCGACGGCAGCGGACGCCCGATCCCGGTCGCCAACGCCAGCGAGGGCCTGCCGCCACGCATGAGCATGACCGACGCGCTCGCGCAGTCGCCGAACACCGCGTTCATCAAGCTCGAGGAGTCCACCGGGGTCCCGGACGTCGTCGACATGGCGGTCCGCCTCGGGCTGAAGTCGCTGGCCACGACGCCGTTCGTGGACCCGGGAACGGGTGAGCGCACCGACCGCTCGATCGCCGAGGTGATCAAGCAGCAGCGGCTGGCGTCGTTCACGCTCGGTGTCACCCCGACGTCGGTGCTGGAGCTGGCGAACGTCGGCGCGACGCTGTTCTCGCAGGGCAAGTGGTGCCCGCCCACGCCGATCGACTCGATCACCGACGCGAACGGGAAGGACGTCCCGATCACCGAGGAGCCCTGCCAACAGGCGGTCGACCCCGGCCTGGCGAACACCCTGGTGACCGGGATGAGCCAGGACGACATCTCCGGGACCTCGGCGGCCGCGGCCCAGGCGGCCGGCTGGACCCGGCCGATGGCGGGCAAGACCGGCACGACCCAGCAGAACAAGTCGGCGGCGTTCGTCGGGGCGATCCCGGAGATGTCCGGTGCTGTGATCACCTTCGACAACTCGAACTCCCCGCGCCCGCTGTGCGACGGCGGCAACGGGCCGTTCGCCTGCGGCGAGGGCAACATCTTCGGTGGCAAGACGCCCGCCCGGACCTGGTACGGAGCGGTGATGCCGCTGGTCGCGGGCACGCCGCCGTCCCCGCTGCCGCCGACCGACCCCCGCTACCTCGACGGTGGCGCGGAGTCCCGGATCCCGGACGTCGTCGGCCGCTCCGTCTCCGACGCCCGCGGCGAGCTCGAAGGAGCCGGCTGGCAGGTGACGACCCGGACGGTCGACAACCGGGCCGCCGAGGGGACCGTCATCGGGCAGGAGCCACGCGGCGCGGCGCTGCCGGGTGAGCCGGTGACGCTGCAGGTCAGCAGCGGCACGGTGCCCGCCCCTCCGCCGCCTCCCGGCTCGCCACCCGCGGTCGGACCCCCCGCCGGGCCACCGCCACCGGAGGAAGGCGCGACCGGCGGTGACGGTGGCTGATCAGCCGGTCGTCTTCGCGGTGGAGCCCGGGTCGTTCGAGCCCTCGGCAGAACCGGCCCTGGACCGGCTCGGTAGCAGCAGGGTCACCGGCGACGAGGTTGTGCCGACGGTGAGCCGCCCGCCCTCGCTCTCGGCGAGGCGGCGTGCCAGTGGCAGACCCATGCCGCGTCCGACGCCCCGATTCGTGAGGGCGGAGCTCGGGACCCCGGGGCCCTGGTCGCCGACGTCGATCGCGATCGCGTTCTCGCCGACCTCGCGAGCGGAGATCGACACATCCCCGGCTCCGTGCAGGAGCGCGTTATCGAGCAAGACACCGAGGATCTGCCGGACGGCGGCAGACGAGGCGTCGAGCTCGGGCAGGGAGCCCGGGAGTAGGGAGGAGAACGAGCGGCCGTCCCGCGTCAGGCGCGGGCGCCACTCGTCGTCGAACTCGGAGAACAGGCGTGGGAGGTCGGCCGGCGCCGAGGTCGTCTGCCGTTCACGCGCCAGGGCGAGGAGCTCGTCGATCGTCCGCTCGAGCCGGTCGATCGACCCCAGCCCGTACTCGATCTGCGGTCTCGTCATGGGCTCCGCCGCGTCGAGTGCGGACTCCAGTCGCAGCCGCAGACCCGCGAGCGGGGTTCGGAGTTGATGGGAGGCCTCCGCCGAGAACGCGCGTTCGCGGGCGAGGAGGTCGTCGAGCCGGCATGCGGTACGGCTCAGGGCTCCGCTCACCCGGTCGGTCTCCGCGATGCCGCTGCGCTTCGGGCTGATGCCGAAGTCCCCATCGCCCAACCGGTCCGCGTCGTCGACCAGTCGGTCGAGAGGTCGGGACAGGCGCAGCGCCAGGCGGCGAGCGAGCAGCCATGTCGACACCAGCACGACCGCGGCCAGAGCCGCCATCCCCAGCCAGATCGGCATCACGGATGCGTAGACCTGTGACGAGGGCGCGGTGGCGCGGACAACACCGACGATGTCGTGTAGGCCGCTGACCGGGACGGCCACGACAAGGTCGTCGGCAGGCGGCAGCCCGGTGCGCCCACCGAGGACGTAGTCCACCGCGGCGTCACCCTCCGAGGGGCCTGCTCCGAGGAGCAGTGCGCCGTCGGCGTCGTAGAGCGCCACGGCAGCGTCACTGGGGCCGTCCGGAAGCGCGCGCGGCACGCGGTCATGGGCCATGTCGCTCTGCACGCTGCGCGCCGCGAACCCGGCCAGCCGCTGCAGGGACGAGTGTTCCTCGGAAACAGCGAACTCGGCCAGGCCGATGGCCAGCGGTATCCCGAACAGCGCGACGGCGAACGTCGCGGTGATAAGGGCCAGTCCCACGACCCGCGACCTCATCGATCCGTCCCTTCGCCGCCGTTCGGTGGCCACTCCAGGCGGTAGCCATGTCCCCGCAGGGTCGTGATGCGGGGTGCCCGGTGCGCGGAGAAGGACGCCAGGAGCCTGCGCAGATTGCCGACGTGGACGTCGAGTGTCTTGGTCGGGCCGATCCAGTGCTCGTCCCACACGTCCGACATGAGTTGGTGACGGCTGAGCGCCGTGCCGGGTTCCCTCGCCATGCGAGCGAGCAGGTCGAACTCCTTGTTCCGCAGCTCGACGCCTGTGTGCCCGATCGACACGCGCCGACCGCTGAGGTCGATCCGCAGGTCACCGAGTTCGATGACCGGGGTCGTGGCCTTCGGTTCCGACCGGCGAAGGTGCGCGCGGACCCGGGCCAGGAGTTCTGCGAGACGGACGGGTTTGGTCAGGTAGTCGTCGGCGCCGGCTTCCAGACCGACGATCACGTCCATCTCCGCGGTTCGGGCGGTGAGGATGACGATGATCGCCTGGGGGAGGACCGTCCGCATCCGGCGGCACACCTCGGTCCCGTCGATATCGGGCAGGCCAAGGTCGACCAGGATCAGGTCGAAGGGGACCTCGGCCACTGCCCTCAGCGCCGTCGCGCCGTCGGTGCGCCACACGGTGTCGAAGCCGTGGCTCCGCAGGTTGGTCTGCAGGAGGCCTCCGATCGTATGGTCGTCCTCCACCACGAGCACCCGTACCGACGCGGCATTGGCTCGCACGTTCACGGCGTTGTCCATCGACGGTCCTTCGATAGGTGACCTGCCGCGACGATGAAGACGGTGACGTAGACGCCGACGGCCCCGAGGAGGACGAGCGCGGAATTCCACAGGTCGGTGGCCGGGCCGACGCCACTGACCGCGACAACGGCGCCTGCCCCGAGCGCCGCGGTCGCCGCAGCGAGAGCCGGTCGGAGCAGCGCTCCGGCGGCTCCTCGGAGCGGTCGCCGTCCCGTGGTTCGCACGATGAGCCGGGCGGTGCAGACCAGCCCGACCGTGTAGGCGAGCGAGAAGGCCGCGCCCAGCCCCACCACGACGTCCCCGGCGGGCAGCAGAAGCGATGCCAGAACGGCCAGCAGCGACTGGATCAGGGCGATCACGATCTGCACCATCGCCGGGCCCCGGGTGTTCTCCCACGCGTGCAGGGTCCGGACCAGCACGAACTGGAACGAGTAGATCACGACGGCCGGCGCGAAGGTCGCCAGCACCATGCCCATGAACCACGTGTCGGGCCCCGGGTTGCCGGGGAACAGCAGTCGAGTGATCAGCGGCGCGGTGATCAGCAGTGCGAACGCCACGGGCAGGAGCAGCCGACCCGACCGCACCAGGGCATCCGTTGCCGCACGGGCAACGCTGTCGACGTCGTGCTCGACGGCTGCGCGGGCCATGCGCGGAAAGGCTGCCGTGACAACGGAGACCGCGATGATCGCGTGCGGGACCAACATGATCATGTTGGCGTTGGTGTACTGCGCCAGGCCGGCCGCGTGGTCGGCGGTGTCTGCCGCGGCCGCGCCGGCCGCATTCGCGACGATCGCGGTGATCGAGTACGCGATCTGGTTGGCGGCGACGAAAAGGACGGTCCAGCCGGCGAGCCGCAGGGAACGGCCGATTCCCGCTGCCGCGACGTCTCTGCGCGGCCGGACGCGAACACCTGCCGCGCGCAGCGCCGGCAGGAGGACCAGGACCTGGACCAGTACGCCTGCGGTGGCGCCGCCGGCGATGGCGAGGGCCTCGCCGGGCGATACCGTCTCCGCCGCGTTTGCGTCCGGCCCAGTGGCGATCCCACCCAGGAACAGGAACGGGACCGCGGCGGCGATCCCGACGACGTTGTTCGCGACCGGGGCCCACATCATCGGACCGGGCCGGTCCCGGGCCAGGAGCACCTGACTGAGCACCGCGAAGATCCCGTAAAGCGGAATCTGCGGCAGGCACCACGCCAGGAACGCGGCGAGGAGAGCGGTGTCCCGCGGCGGCCAGGCGCCGCCCGTGTAGAGACGGGCGATCCACGGGGCCAGCAGCACCCCGATGACCGTCGCAGGAAGCAGGACGAGCAGGGTAACGCTGAGAAGGCGGCCGGCGAACGCGTCACCCTCCTGCCGCCCGTTCGCGGCGGCCCGGATCAGCTGCGGGACGAACACGCTGCTGATCGCACCGCCGGCCAGCAGGGTGTAGACGATCGAGGGGAGCGTGTTGGCCAGGGTCAGCGCGTTGCCCACCACGTGGAGCCCGAAGGCCGCGGCCCAGATGGACGCGCGGACGAACCCCAGGACCCGGGACAGGGCGGTGGCGACGGCGAGCCCCGACACCCGCTCTCCGCAGGTGACAGCCCCACCTGTCCGCGCGACGGAAGCCCTCACCGGGTCACCGCCCGGGCAGCCGGCTTGCCCGGAGTGATCCCGACGTGCACGTGGTCGCGGTGGACCGCGTCGGTGAAGAACCCGGTCCCGTCGACACGGATCGGCCCGCCGACCTCGGTCGCCCCGGCCTCGCCGGCGGCCGTCATCACGGCCTCGAGGCGGCGGTCGTCGCGGAGCTCCTCGACCGGCACGCCGTCGATCGCCCTGATGTCGAACGCTCGACCGACCGCATGGTTGGACAACCGGCTGGTTGGATAGACCGTGCCCGGGTGACCGGTGGCCGCGACCTGCACGTCGATCCTGGCACGAGCTCCGAGCCGCTGCAGGACACCCAGGATCGGGTCGCCGACACGACGCTCGACGATGTCGGCCCGCACCGGCTCAGGCAGGACGAGGGCGGGGTCCCCGAGCACAGCGCGTCCGAGAGCGGTCGGCCCACCGGCGCGGGCCGGTGCGAGAGGCGGGCGAGGGGGAGCGACCGATGCCGTGACCTCCCACCGGCCCTCGAGCAGGACGAGCCGGACGTCGAGCACCAGCTGTCGCACACCGTCGTGCCCGGTGTCGCCCCAACTCTGCTCGGCGAGCACGATCACGCTCGCCGTGGTTGCGGTGAGGCCACCCTGTTGCGCGAACACGACCTGTGTCCGTGCGCGGGGGGTGGGGAGATCGACCAGTTGCGGTGCGACGGCGCCAAGGGCTGCGGGGTAGCCGGCCGCGACGACGCGATCGCTGGCGGCGGTGGGCTGGGTCTCGTCCCAGCTGCCGACCGCCTCGACGAAGGCGACGGCGGTCTCCTTCGACAGGTCCCCGCGGCTGGTGCGCGGAGTCGCCACGTCGTCGGCGGCAGGGGCGGCGGCCGGTGCAGGCGTCGGCGCCCCGGTATCGAGGCGTGGTGAGGCCGGCGCGGCGCCGGCACATCCGGCGGTGACGAGGACAAGCAGCACGAGCGCCGCGGCCGGGAGCAGCCGGTCGTGCGTCGTGCTCCGTGCAGCGGAAGTCACGCACGATCCGTCGTGGCTAGACAACGCCCGAAGTGCGCGACCGGCACGCCGTCGCGGGTCTGACTCCGGTAGATCCAGGTCCAGCCGGTGTGTTCGTAGAACCGCACGGCGGAGTCCGGTTCCGTCGAGGTCACCAGTTCGACCCAGGGAATCCCGAGGCTCGTGCAACGGTCGAGGTAGATCTCGATCAGCCGCCGTCCGACGCCAGTTCCGCGGGTCCCCGGATCGACGGCGACGGCGGTCAGCTCACCGGTCGGTTCCTCGCGCTCGTGTGGTTGCGCGGTGGGCGTGCCCGAGCGTCCCCGCCAGAGGCGGGCGGCGTAGGTCGTCGCTCGACAGCGCAGGAACGTGGCGAGAAGCTGCGGGCGGGCCACGAGAGCGAAGAGGCCGTGTCGGATGAGTGCTCCCCGGTGGCGCCGCAGCAATTCGCGCCGGAACGCGCGGCGATCCGTGGTACCGACCAGGAACCCGACGACCGTTTCGGCGCTGGCGTCGTCGCTGCGCTTGATCGCAACGAGGCCGATGGCGTGGGGGCTGTCGAGGAAGGCGGCCTGCCAGCGCGCGACGAAACCCGTGCCGAGGCGCGGGAAGAAGCCGATCGGCAGGTGTGCGACATGCAGGCCGGCCATTGCGGACAGGTCGTAGGTCGTCGCGGTACGGACGAACACACGCGGACGGCGTCCGGCGGGCCGGGGAGGGCCGTTCGGTGCGGTGGGAACGGGAAGTGTCGCTGCGGATGCGCGATGCCGACACGTCGAGATGACGCCCATGACAGAACTCCAGGCGGGAAGCTCCGGAACACCGGAGACGGGGGTGATCGGGCCATGGGCCGCCCGAACACCCGTGCGAGATGTCTCGGCGAGGTCAGGCGGCGAGCGCCGACACCGGGGGGCCTCGTCGGGCGACGTCGCGGACGATCGACCACTGGGGCACGGGCAGTGCCGGTTCGTAGCCGACCAGGCGCGGCGAGCGGACCGGCCGCTTGGGCGTCGAGGCGATGCGCCGGATCAGCGCGACCAGCAAGGGACGTAGGGCAGCAACGAGGCTGCCGAGCTGCTGAACCTGGGTGACGGCGACGACGATCAGTGCCCCCAGGACGACGTGCACGACCGAAAGCGACATCTCCCCGGAGTGGTCCGTGATCGGCGGGACCAGCTTGGTCGAGGCGTGCAACGCCGGCTGCGCCACGACAGCGCCGTTGACCATGGCCAGCAGTCCCTCGTACCGACGTGCGGTGACCAGGCGCGCGAGCGCGACCGATGCCGCGACCACGCCGACCGTCGCAGCGTGCACGGGGTGTTCACCGGCCGCGAGGTCCATCCCGATCGCGAGGACGGCGGTCGCGAGGGCGGCCACGAGCAGCGCCCGCGGCGAGGAAGGACGTGCGTCGGCCAGCACGACACTCCTTCCCTCAACCGGACCGAGTGGCATCACTCGGACGTTTTCACGGTAGCGCAGGGCAGCAATTGATCCGGCGCAGGCACAGATCGGCGATCGACTGTGCCGCTGGACGTACGACCTACCTCTTGTGGACGCGACCCTCTTGTGGACGCGACCTGGCGATCCTGTGTCAGTCAAATGGGTGGCTATGGGTGGGTGGCTATGGCTTCTTCGTTCGGCACACGTAGCGTGCCGCCATCCGCTCATAGTGTGACGGTCCGCAACCAACTGATCACTACAACATCAAGTAGGACGATGAACTAACGAATTGAGCCCGACGCGCAGGCCTGGTTCCAGGAGCTGCAGATCGACGACAAGGTCCAGGCCACCACCGCCTCGGTCGAAACGGGGAACGGGACGGTCGTTCCATGCTGACTGAGGCCGCCGACTCGTGCGCTGTGTCGGGCCGGCGGGGCGCGGTCTTCAGACGGGGACGGGGCACCGCGCCGTACCGGACGACTTCACGCCGAGCCACTGGCGAGCTCAATCGGCGGGCGCGGCCGCCTGCACGATCGTGCGGAGAACGGGGTGCACGCGTCGACCTCACACGTCGCGACGCCGCCGTGGTCGGCCACGATGTGCTCGACCAGCACGGGGTGGTCATTCATGCCGCCGAGAACCCGGTGACGGGTCACTGGTCGCGGCTTTCCCACCGGCCCGGCCAGCGACATCGCCGCGTGACACCGCCGACTGCGTGCGGCTCGCCGTCGAGAACCCCGCCGAGCGCGGCGAGTTCCGGGTGTTCAACCAGCTCACCGAGTCGTTCTCGGTCGGCGAGCTGGCCAAACTCGTCGCCGATACACACACCTGCACCGAGATCACGCACCTGGACAACCCACGGGTGGAAGCCGACCAGCACCACTACCACGTCGTCTCCACCGGCCTCGCCGAGCTGGGCCTGCGCCCGCACCTGCTCGCCGACACCCTGATCACCTCGATGTTCGAGCTGGTCGAGCGGCATGCCGGCCGGGTGAACCGCGCCGCGCTGCTGCCGGCCACGCAGTGGCGCCTGCCCGGACGATGACGTCGGGGCGACAGTGGCCCGGGCCACTGAACACGCCGGTGGGGCTATCGGCGGTGCACGCACCCGTCGCCGGACCCGCCGTGATCGGGTCCGCCACCGCTTCTCACGGACGCCACTGCAGCGACGAGAAATGAACGACGGGCGGTACCCATCCTGGAGCGGACGTCCCGCGTTGAGCACTCGCGGTCGAGGCGGTTGCCGTGCTCGTAGTCGCATCGGCCCGCCCGTGCTGCGGCGCGGTGGCGGTGGCGGCCGCCCCCAGTGGGCCGCGGATGTCGCCAGACCAGGCCATCCAGCGGGTGCAGCGTGCACCATCAGGACGAAGCGATAGCTATCGGCAGGTATACGCTAAGTGACGATCTTTCGTCGAAACGGGTACCGCATTCACCAATGGGGGGTCTTCGTCATGAAGCGGCGGGGGTCAGCCATCCACCGTGGTCGTCGACCTGCTGGCGCCTACGCCTCAGACGCCGCACTCTCTAACCGCTCTGACCTGCAGTGTTGGTTGAGACATCGATGGTCGTGTCCATAGCCGCGCCCCGATAGGACGTCGTGCACGAGTTGTGTGATGACGCACCAACGCTGGGATGCGCGGACGAGCCTGCCGATGACGCTGGTACGGTTCGGCTACTGTGAGCAACCTCGTCGGCGTGCTGGGGACACGGGTGCCAAGATCCGGTGCCCGCCGCGCCGTGGTACTCCTCGCCCTGTCGATGGTCATGCTGATCTGTGGGCTACACCTGCTCTTGCCGGTCCACGGCCCTGAGCTCGTCGCCGGTGAATCCTCGACGCAGCTGACAGGGTCGCAGGCGTCCGCAGGCGTCGCGGCTGACCAGTCGGCCGACCACCGAGACCAGATCGGTGCCGAGCGCCCCGCCGCTCCGCATTCGCATCCTGATGCTCCTGTGTGCCATCAGGACGGAGCCCACGACGAGTCGACTCTCACTGCTCGCGCTGACCGTCCCGTCCCACCGGACGTCTGCGCCGGAGCGGGCGTCGAGATCCGCGTAGCGGCCGCGATGCGGGCACCGCCGCGGATACACCGCGCAGTCAAGACCACGCCCGCTCGAGCAGAGGGTGGGCGTCACCACTTAGTCCTGGCACAGATCTCGCGGACGTAGAGGCCTCGGCGACCACGGACCAGATCCCGGTCGTCGTTCTCGCGCCCCTACATCGCTCCCTGGCGGTGCGGCACATGCCCGCGCCCGAATGAGGTCTGTCATGTCCACTCCTTTCACGACTCTTCCCGCCGATGCCCCCGGCGTCGCTGCGCGACGTTGCTTCCAGCTGACCGACGTCGTCGGCTCCACACCGACGGTGTGGATCGACGCACCCTTCAGCGCTGCCGGACGGGGGTTCTGGGCCAAGCTGGAAGGCACCAACCCCGGCGGGATCAAGGACCGCCCTGCCCTGCATATGGTCGAGCAGGCCCGTCAACGCGGTGATCTCGAGCCGGGCGGGCGGATCGTCGAGTCCACCAGCGGCACCCTCGGTCTCGGCCTCGCCCTGGCCGGAATCGCGTTCGGGCACCCCGTCACGCTGGTGTCCGACCCGGGCATGGAACCGCTGATGTATCGGCTCCTGCGTGCCTACGGTGCCGAGGTGGTGACCGTGCAGAGCCCGGCGGCGTGCGGTGGGTGGCAGCAGGCCCGCCGCGACCGCGTCGCCGAGGTGCTCGACCAGCATCCCGGCTCGTGGTGCCCTGACCAGTACAACAATCCCGACAACGTGAGCGCTTACGCGCCGCTCGCCGACGAACTGCACGCTCAGCTCGGAAACATCGATGTGCTCGTCTGCTCGGTCGGCACCGGAGGCCACTCGGCAGGTATCTCCCGCGCGCTCCACCAGCACCTGCCCGACCTGGAGGTCGTCGGGGTCGACACGGTCGGGTCGACGATCTTCGGTCAGCCCGCACGACCGCGCCTGATGCGGGGGCTCGGCTCGAGCATCCATCCCCGCAACGTCGACCACAGCATCTTTAGCGAGGTGCACTGGGTCGGCGCGGACGAGGCAGTCTCGGCGTGCCGTGCGATGGCCAGCGCCAGCTACTCCAGCGGAGGCTGGAGCGTCGGCGCCGTCGGCATGGTGGCCGGTTGGCTGGCCCGGACCCGGCCGGAGGGCACCCGGATCGCTGCGGTCTTCCCCGACGGCCCGCAGCGCTACTTCGACACCGTCTACAACGACGAGTTCTGCGCGGCGAAGGGGATCACCGTCGGTGCCCCTCCGCTGCACGACCCGGACGAGATCGACCGGCCCGACGCGGTCGAGGTCCACCGCTGGACCCGCTGTGCCACCGTGCTCCGGCCTGCAGGACGCGAGAGCTGATGCGGGTACTCGACAGATACCGGTCGTTCGACCGGCCGGTCCAGCTGCTGCTGCTCAACCAGCTGACCATCAACCTCGGCTTCTACATGCTCATCCCGTACCTGGCCGACCACCTGTCCCAGGGGCTCGGGCTCTCGGTGCTGATGGTCGGCTTGATCCTCGGGGTACGGAACTTCTCCCAGCAGGGCATGTTCCTGGTCGGGGGCAGCCTGGCCGACCGGTTCGGCTACAAGCCGATGATCGTGGCCGGCTGCGCCTTGCGCACCGGCGGATTCGTGCTGATCGGCCTGGTCGACAACGTCCCGGCCCTGGTCGTGGCCTCGGCCGCGACCGGATTCGCCGGGGCGCTGTTCAACCCGGCCGTGCGCGCCTACATCGCCCATGACACCGGTGAGCGGCGCGTCGAGGCGTTCGCGCTGTTCAGCATCTTCTACCAGGCGGGCATCCTGATCGGCCCGATCGTCGGACTGGCACTGACCGGCATCGGCTTCGCCGTCACCTGCCTGGTCGCCGCCGCCGTGTTCGCCGTGCTCACGGTGCTGCAGATCCGGGCCCTGCCGGCCCGCCGCGGTGACGGCGGCGGCGACGCCGATCGGCGCCCGGTCCTCGCGCAGTGGCGCGACGTCGCCACGACCCGGGGCTTCCTGCCCTTCTCGGTCGCGATGATCGGCACCTACGTCTTGTCGTATCAGGTGTATCTGGCGCTGCCGTTGCACGCCCGGACCCTGGCCGGCGACGGGAACCTGGGCACGGCGTTGGTGACGGCGTTGTATGTCGTGTCCGGCGGGGTCACCATCGCGGCCCAGATGAAGGTCACCGCCTGGTGTCGTGCGCGGTGGGGGCCGGCGGGCTCGCTGAGCCGGGGCCTGGTCGTGCTCGGCGTGGCCTTCGTGCCGCTGCTCGCCGCCGACGGGTTGCTGGTCGCGCTGCCCGACGTCAGCGCGATGATCGCGACGGTGCTGGGTGTGGCGGCGTTGCTGTCGACCGCGGCGCTGCTCGCGATCGGGACCGCCGTGGTGCTGCCGTTCGAGATGGACACCATCGTCGGGCTCGCTCGCAACCGGCTCGTCGCGACCCACTACGGCTTCTACAACACCGTGTGCGGGGTCGGGATCCTGCTCGGCAACGCGGGGACGGGCTGGGCGATCGACCTGGCCCGCTCGCTCGGCGCCCCCTACGCGCCGTGGTTGGTGTTACTGGTCATCGGGCTGCTGTGCGGGTTCGCCCTCGCGGTGCTGTATCGGCGCGGACTGCTCACCGCACCCGCCGAGGACACCCGAGTAGCGCAGAGCGAACCGGATGGCGACCCCCCGACCACCCAACTGTGGGCGGTCGGCCAGCACGACGACAGCCCGACCCGCCCGCTACCGGCCATCGGTGCTGCCCAGCAGCAGCCGGCTCCCACGCCGGTGGAGACGACGCGGCCGCTGGCCGACCTGCCTGGGGCCGCCCGACGATGGTGACCCCCGCACGAGCGGACAAGCCCAGCCGTCCGCGACGACCACCGAGCGGCGCGTCCGTCATGGGGCGGTGAACGGCGTCGGACACGCCGCCGTGGCGTTGCGGCGGCTGGGTGTTCGGCTGCTCGCCGTCGGTGTCGTCGTGGGGGTCCTCGCCGCGGGGCTGGTGTTGGTCCGGATCGCGATGGGGCACTTCCTCACCCCGGTAGCGATCAGGCCGGGGTGCCTGCCCCCGGCAGCGGCCGTGCCCATCTCCGCGACCGGCCCCAGCGGACTCGGCGCCGAGCAACTGGCCAACGCCGCAACCATCGTCGCGGTGGGCCGGGACCGCGCGGTCCCGGAGCGGGCTGTGTGGATCGCCGTGGCCACCGCGCTGCAGGAGTCCGGCCTGCGCAACCTCGACTACGGCGACCGTGACTCGCTCGGGCTGTTCCAGCAACGCCCGTCGATGGGCTGGGGCTCGGCCGAGCAGGTCACCGATCCCCGGTACTCGGCCGCGATCTTCTACGACCGCCTGCTGCAGATCCCCGGATGGGCCGACATGGAGCTGTGGGAGGCCGCCCAGGCGGTCCAACGCTCGGCGTTCCCGACCGCCTACGCCAAATGGGAGGACACCGCCGCGAACGTGCTCACCGAGGTCGGTGACGGGGCGGCGCGAACCACCGGGGCACGCACGACCGCGGACGGCGGCAGCTGCGCCGACCCCTCGAGTGCGGTGATCGGCGACGACCCGCGGCCGCGCCCAGCCGGCTGCACCGAGGACGACCCCACCACCCGGGGCTGTGTGACCCCCACGACGCGGTTCGCACTGGAGCAGGTGCGGACCGCCTTCGGCGCGCTCAGCGAGACCACGTATCTGACCTCGACACGCTGCTTCGCCGACCGCCCGGCGAACCCGACCAGCGATCACCCCCTCGGGAAGGGGTGCGACCTGTTCCCCGGACCCGCCGGCAGCTTCGCCTCCGGCCGCGACGTCGACGACGGCTGGGTGATCGCCGAGTGGTTCCGGCGCAACGCCGTCGCCCTCGACGTCTCCTACGTCATCTGGCAGGGCCAGATCTGGCTACGGCCCCAGGCAGGTCCCGGTCGGTGGAGCAACTACACCGGGGGCGGGGTGTACGACCCCGCCGACCCGGTGGGCGGGCACTACGATCACATTCACGTGTCGTTCCGCCGCTAGCCGACCCACTGCTCAGGCGATGCGCGCCAGCGTGGCGCCGCCGTCGGTCGACCGGTGGATGCCGTCGTTGGTCACGATCGTCAACCGGCCCCCGGGCTCGGCGGTGATGGCCTGCGGCGGGCTCTCGGTACCGGCACGCCGCTGCCAGGTCGCGCCCCGGTCGGTGCTGGCGTGCACCGTTCCGTCCGGCCCGATCCCGTACACCGCGCCGTCGCCCGCCCACGACACGAAAGCCAACAGCGGGCTACCGGTGACGCTGCGGAAGGTGGAGCCACCGTCCTGGCTGGCGGCCACCCCGTTCTCGGTCGTGGCCAGTACCCGGGTCCCGTCGGAGGGGTCCACGGCGATGTCGAGGGCATCCAGCGCGGCGCGCTCCTGCCAGGTGCGACCGCCGTCGCTGCTGACCATCAGCAGGCCGCGGGTGGCGTCGAGCCCGACAACCGAGGTGCCGGCGGCGTCGAGAGAGTGGAAGTCGACCTGGCCCTGCAGGCTCACGGGCTCCCACGTCGTGCCCGCATCAGTGCTGCGGACGAGCCCGACCGGGTTCGGGGTGCCGGCGTCGTCGGGGGCGGGGTGTCCGCTGGCGAGGAAGGTGCGGGGCCCGGCGACGGTGAACCCCATCAGGTCCGGCCCCGCGGTCTCCGGTGGGTCCTGGCGAGGAACCAGTGTCCCGTCGGGGGCGAGGGCGAACAGCCCGTAGTGGCCGGCAACGACCACGCTGCCGCCCGCAGGGTCGACGCCCACTCCGTGTACGTGTCCGACCGGGGCGAAAAGATCTGCGGTGGTGGTGTTGGCGGCGGTGTCCGAGGTGTCGGACGCACTCCCTGCGCCACAGCCGGCCAGCACGAGGACGGTGCCGGCGGCAAGGAAGGCGTGGGCCCGGCGCGGTCGGACTCTGCGCTGGGGGAGACCTGTGCGGTGTGCGGGCGATCTGTTGACCATGGGACGGAGGATTACCTTTCTGCGGGGCGCGGGGATCCGACGATGCGTCCGCGACGTCGGGCTGCGGGGAGCCAAGCGACGGCGACGGCGGCGGCCGCAAGGATGATGTAGGGGCCGTCGCCGAGACGGGTGTACGGGGTGAGGCCGGTGCGCAACGTGACGGGCTCGCGCAGCAGCGCCGGATCACCGAGGGGCGACAGTGCGCGGACTGTCCCGTCGGGGTCGACAACGGCCGAGTAGCCAGTGGGTGCGGCTTGGATGACGCTGCGTGCGCTTTCCAGCGCGCGCAGGCGTGCCGCGGCGACTTCGATCGAGGGGACGTCGTCGGTGACATACGACGAGGCATTGGTCGGGACCAGGACGAGTTCGCCACCGGCACGGACCGCTTCCCGCACCCGGTCGGCGAACAGCACCTCGTAGGAGATGACGACTCCGAGCCTGCGGCCGGCGACGTCGAGAGCCGCCGTGCCGTCGCCCACGATGGCGTCGCGGGGGACCAGCGCCGTCAGATCGGTGATCTTCTCCAGCAAGGCCCGACCGGGGATGTACTCGCCGAACGGCACGCGATGTTCCTTCTCGTAGCGCCCGGTCTGCTGGCCGCGGGCGTCCCACAGCAGCGCGGCATTGCGGAACCCGCTGCCCTGCGTCTCGGTCACACCGGCGATGACCGGGGCGGCGAGCCGTCGAGCCAGTTCGGCGACGGCTCGGTCGTTCGGTCCGCCGGTCACCGGCCCGCGGGAGGTGATCACGTTCTCCGGGAACAACACGAGGTCGGGAGATGCGGTGATGTCGCGGGCAACAGCCAGGTGCCGGTCGGTGGTGTCCTGCGGATCGGTGAAGACCGCCCGCAGTCCCCGCGGGCCCCCGCCCTGCACGATCGCGGTGTCCAGCCGGCCTGTGGCGGTGGTCGTGGCGGCGGCGACGGCGGCCCCGACCGGTGGGATGGCGACACTTCCGGCGAGGGTCGCGGCGAGAACGACGACCCGCTGTCGACCGGTGGCCGTGATTGTGGCCGCGAGCCCGGCCCCTGCAGCGGCGGCGAGCCCGGTGACCAGTAGTGACCCACCCACGGGGGCCGCATCGGCAAAGGGGCCGTCGAGCTGGCTGAGCACCAGCGCGGGGAGCGGGAATCCGCTGAAGGGGAACGCAGTCTGAGCGGCGTCGAGCAACATCAGCAACGCCGGCACCGCCCACCATCCGTGCCATGGGCGTCCCGGCGTCGATCCCGGCACGGCGCAGGCCACCGCGACGAGCAACGCCGTCTCGACAACCGTGACGGCCAGATAGCCGGCCACGGCGAAGTCGGACAACCAGTACAGCGACGAACTGAACCACACCAGACCGGTCGCCGCGCCGATGCCGGCGCGCTGGCGAAGCGTGCGACCTCGAAGCGCCAGAACCCACATCGCGACACCGAGTGGTACCAGTGGCCACCAGCCTCGGGGTGGAGCTGCTGCCGCGAAGGCGGCGCCTGCCGCGACCGCCAAGACGAAGCTTGCCCGGAGACCGAGCCGGCCCCGCCCGTGCCGTGACGTCGTTTCTGTGCCTGATGCCCTCTCGTGTCCTGACGCCGGAGAGTGCGGCGCAGGCTGTCGTGGAAACCGTTCTCGGTTCGTCACGAGCCGGCTGCCAGGAGTGGGTGGCCTGCGTCCTGCCAGGCTTGCATCCCGCCGGCCAGGTCGGTGAGATTGCGGTAGCCGAGCTTGGCCAGTGTCGTCGCAGCGGCCGCGCTCATCGTTCCGGTCCGGCAGTACACGGCCAGCGCAGCGGCTCGATCTGCCGGCAGCTCCGCGACCCGCTCGCCGATCTGGTCGAACGGGATCGAGGCGTCGGTGCCGGCGATGGAGCCGTCGTCGGGCGTGTGCACGTTGACGACCACGACGCCGTCTCTGTCCACCAGTTCGGCGAACTGCGCGGCATCGACGAGCCGCACCGGGGACGCCGCAGCGCCGGTGGAGACGGTGGCAGCGCTCGGTGCTGCGGCCTCACGGGCTGTCGGGGTGCTGGCGCAGGCGGCAAGCAGGACCAGCGCGGCGAGAGCGATCGTTGCGGGACGCACGAGGCCGAGGCCGGGTCGACAGGTCATCGCGGTGCTGGCTCCAGTGGGCGCGTCGGCTCGGTCGAGGGAAACGAGACCCTCTTGTGGTCCTATGTATCGTAGGAGATGCCGTGATGGCGATGCCGCGCACTGCACCCCCTCCGCGGTAGCGCACATCGGCACCGCCCGGTGCGGCGGGCGGACCGGTGGGCATCGGCCCACTGGTCCGTTCCCGCTGGCCCGCGCTGTCTCACCGGTTGCGGACGTGGTCGCACGGCGAACCGTGCCGTACGAGGCACCAGTGGCACCCGCTGCGCTGCTGGCGCGGTTCGACGCGCTCGCGGCGTCGTTGCCACCGGGGGAGACGAGGCAACCCGGCTTGTTCACTGGTACGTCGCGTTGGAGCAGGTGGCGGCGCTTGCGATCTCACTCGGCAGCCAGACGTGCAGGTGGAAGGGGGCCAGGGTCTGATCGTCCACCCCTCGACGGCGTCGAGATCGACGAGCTGACCGTCGCCGTCGAGCATCGAAGTTCTGTCCGTCGATCGTGAAGGCCATCCCCATCGGGCCAGAACCCGTTGTTCCCATTCTCTGGTGCCCAACACACGACAACGCCTGCCTGCTCCGGGACCACCCTTCGATGAGGCAGGACAGCGGGCGGCGTCTCTCTCAACGAAGCGGCCCCACACCTGGGCTCGATGCTCTTCCAGTCACGGCGAGGGTCTCGTCGCGGACGGGGTCGATACCGATGATCCGGTGGCCGGCCGTCCGACCTCGCTTGCCCACGCGACACACGATGACCCAGTCAGTCGCGATCACCCCTCGACGTGCCCCGGCGCGAAGGCCCGGAGCACAGTCGTCACAATCAGCTCAGCAGCATCGGAAGGGTGGATGTTCGCCCTTCCGACCTCGTCGGCAGCACCGTGGATGAGCCGATGCAGAACCGCGACCATCCAGGAGATGGGGAGGTCATCGCTGAACACACCGTCAGCTTGTCCTCGTTCGAGCACGCGTACAGGACGCTCGGCCAACCTCTCATGGAGCTGGTGGATCCGCTCTGAGGCCAGTTCCTTCTCTGCGGCGGCGACAAGACTGAGGGAGCGACCGGTGTGCTCCCAACTGGCGCGGATGTAGCGCGCCAGTGCTTCCCGCGGTGGACCTTGCAGATCGACCGACTTCAGGGCGACATCCACCTGCTCGAGTACGTGCACGACAGCGGCATCGACGAGTTCCGCCCGCGAAGGGAAGTGCCCGTAGACGGTCACCCGGCCGACCCCGGCCTCCTTCGCGACGTCGGCCACGCTCGCCTCCGGGCGTCGCCCTAGGCAGTCCGCCGCTGCCTCGACGATCGCATCGATGTTGCGGCGAGCGTCCGCTCGCCGGGGTCCACCCGAGGCCATCTGCTCTGAGCCAGCTCCCATGAGCTCGAACATACCTGTTCGACTTAGAACGGCAATTAGGTAACTCTGACAGCACTGTACGAGTTAAGGAGTTGCCATGCCCGACTCGACCGGCACGCCGCCGGATTCCAGAGTGGTCGCACACACCGGACGCTGGCGGACGCTGGCGTTGCTCGGCGTTGCTCAGTTCATGCTGATCGTCGATGTCACCGTCGTGGCGATCGCGCTACCCCACATGGGTGCCGACCTGGGCCTGTCCCGCGACGCGCTGACATGGGTGACGAGCGCCTACACGCTTACGTTCGGCGGTCTGATGGTGCTCGGAGGACGCGTTGCGGACCTCATCGGACCACGCCGGCTCGTCCTCGCCGGTCTTGCGGTGTTCACGATCGCGTCGCTGACCGCCGGTATCGCCGATGGGTCGGCGATGTTGATTGTCAGTCGGATCGCGCAGGGCGTCGGCGCAGCCATGCTTTCGCCGGCGGCGCTGTCGTCGGTCGTGCGACTGTTCGACGGCGAGGAGCGGAACAAGGCCCTCGGTATCTGGTCTGCCATGGGCGGCGCCGGCGGCGCGGTCGGAGTGCTGCTCGGCGGAGTCCTGACCGGCGGGCCGGGATGGCCGTGGATCTTCTTTGTGAACATCCCCGTCGGCGCGGTGATCCTCGTCCTTCTGATCCGCATGCTCCCGGCGTTGCCCGGGGTCCCGGTGCAGGAGCGCCAGGGAGTCGACGTTCTGGGTGCCGTGCTGATCACCGGTGGGACCGGCCTGGTCATCTACGCTCTGATCGGGGCCGGTGATCGGGGCTGGCTCGCCCCCGTCACGGTCGGCCTCGTCGTCGCGGGCGCAGCACTGTATGCGGCCTTCGTCGTCTGGCAACGACGGGTTCGATCCCCGCTCATGGATGTCGAGCTGATGACCCGCCGCTCGGTGGGGTCGGGGACCTTCGTGATCCTGATGGCCACGGCCCTCATGGTCGCCATCTTCTTCCTCGGCTCCTTCTACCTGCAGGACGCGATGGGCCACAGCGCGCTCACGACCGGCCTCCTGTTCCTGCCGGTCGCCGGTGCGACGATGCTCGGCGCCAACCTCGCAGGATGGGTCATGGCGCGCGTCGGCGGCCGGGCACTGGCGCTCGGCGGGTTACTTCTCGCCGCACTCGGGCTGGCCGTCCCCGCGCTGTGGGCGGGGACGCTCAGCATGGTGCTCGGGCTGAGCGCAGCCGCTGCGGGGATCGGCTCGCTGTTCCTCGTCGCCTCGGCGACGGCACTGGGGCAGGTCGAGCCGGAGAAGTCGGGCGTCGCGTCCGGCATCGTCAGCACCTTTCACGAGTTCGGAGCGTCTATCGGCACCGCCGTGGTCTCGAGCATCGCGGCAGCAAGTCTCATGACCGGCTCGGGCGAGGGGTTCGGCAGAGCCTTCGGCGTAGCGGCCGTGATCGCACTGGGCGCCGGCGTCGTCGCGACATGCTGGATCCCGGCACGCGTTCGCACGAGCAGGACGACCGATTGAGGCGGCCGGATCAACCCTGGTGCCGCGACGGCACCGCGGGCTCCGTGGCTGGCTCGCCCCGGCCGGAATCAGGATGATGCTGAGGTTCCGCCGCTTCCCCGGGAACCTGGGGGAAGCTCAGTCGATCCACCGGCTCGTTCTCGCGGTGCGCCGGAGAGCGGGTCTTGGTCGCGACCGGGAGCAGCAGCGTCATCGTCGACGGGACGGTACCGACGGTGAGTCGTCCGCCTTCGCTTTCGGCGAGTCGACGGGCCAGCGGCAAGCCCATACCGTTCCCGACGTGTCCGTCCGTGAGAGCGGCCGTCGGGACACCGGACCCTTCGTCGCTGATCTCGACCGCGATCGCGCTCTCTCCCAGCTCGTGGACGGAGACCGACACCGCCCCTGCACCGTGGAAGTAGGCGTTGTCGAGAAGAACACCGACGATCTGGCGGACGGCGGCCGACGACGCGTCCGGCCGCGGAAGAGAATCCGGCAGCCGGATCGAGAACCTTCGGCTCTCCCGGGCGAGGCGAGAACGCCACTCCTCGTCGAACTCGGCGAGCAGCGCGGAGAGATCGGCCGGTGCTGAGGTCGTCTGACGTTCGCGTGCCAGTACCAGGAGCTCGTCGATCGTGCGCTCGAGCCGGTCGATCGAACCCAGACCGTCCGCGATCTCTGCGATCGTCATGCGCTCGGGCCGGTCGAGTGCGGACTCCAATCGGAGCCGCAGGCCTGCCAGGGGCGTGCGTAGTTGATGAGAGGCTTCCGCTGAGAACGCTCTCTCGCGCGCGACGAGGTCGTCGAGCCGCCGCGCGGTTCGGCTGAGGGCGGCGCTCGCCCGGTCGGTCTCCGCGATACCGGTCGAATCCGGGGTGATACCGAAATCCCCGTCTCCCAGCCGGTCCGCGTCGTCGACCAGGCGCTCGAGCGGACGGGACAGACGGATCGCCAGCCGTCGCGCGAGTAGCCACGCTGACACCAGCACGACAGCGGCGAGGCCCGCCATTCCCAGCCAGATGGGGACCAGGGCGCCGTAGACTTGAGACGGCGGTGTGGACGTACGAACCACACCGATGATGTCGCCCGTGTCGCTGACCGGGACCGCGACGGTCAGGTCCTCGACCGGCGGTGGACCGGTGCGGCTGCCGAGGACGTACTCGACCGGCGGGTCGCCGTGCGCGGGACCGTCACCGAGCAGCCGCGTCCCCTCGTCGTCGTAGAGGGCGATCGCGGCATCGCCGGGGCCGTCCGGCAGGCGTCTCGGCACGAGATCGTCGGTCATGTCCTCCTGCACCGTGCGAGCGGCGAACCCCGCGAGACGCTGCAGTGAGGAGCGCTCCTCCGCCACCGAAAACTCGGCCAGTCCGATGACAAGCGGTATCCCGAACAGCGCCACCGCGAAGGCCGCAGCGATGACAGCGAGTGCCACGATCCGCGACCTCATCGATCGGACCCTCCGCTGTCGGGCAGCGGCATCGCCAGGCGATAGCCGTGCCCGCGCGGTCCTGTGATGGCGGAGCCCGATAGGGCGGGAAGGCGCGAATCCTGCGCAGGACCCCGACCTGACCGTTGAATTACTCGGCTAGTGTGCACTGGTCAGCCATCGCAGCGAGCACCTCCCGCGGCCCCGTGTAGGGATCACGGCCGTGGGCAGTGCGGATGTTGTCGACGACCAGGAGGTCACCGCTCTGCCAGGGCTCGCGGACGGCGTTGGCGGAGTATGCCTGCATGATGTGGGATATGAGGTCCCAGCCGATGGGGGTGCCGTCCCCGAAGCAGGTGGTGGCCGGTAGCCCGTCGGGCCCGAGCAGGTCGCGCAACTCGTGGGCTGTTTCGGGGCCGAAGACCCACTCGCTGTAGTAGGCGATCTCGTTGAACCAGCAGCGCACTCCCGTGATCGGGTGCCGGACGACGGCCGGGCGGCGTTGCCGGGTGCGGAGCTGTCCGCCGCGGCGCCACTCGAAGTCGATGGAGTGTGCTCGGCAGTAGTCCTCGACGCCGTGTCGGTCACCGATGCCGAAGGCCTGAGACCAGGACGGACCGACGTCGCCGTTGTAGGTGCGCACCAGCATCCATCCCTCACGCTCACAACGCTTCACCAGACTCGCGGGCAAGGCTGCGAGCACGGTGGAGGAGTCGACGAGGACTGTGGCCCCGCCGAGGACGGGCGGGGACAGGCAGACGAACATCATCGAAGCGGGGAACCAGTCGCGGTACGACAGCTCGTGGTGCGGGCACATCGGGATCCCGTGTGGCCATCGCGTCGTCGAGTAGACGCGGTCGGTGTAGGGCACCCGCGGTGCGAAGGCCTCACGCTCGGCCATCAGGTCGTCGGCGAGCATCCGTACCACGTCGCCGGCCAGGATCGGGTCATACAGGCCCAGACCGCGGACCAGCACTGCGCCGTGGTCGACCACGGCCGCACGGAGCGCTCGCCTCGTTTCGAATGCCCACTGCAACGGGTCGTCCGGGTCGACCTGCAGGAGAGCAGGCGTGCCGGGGCGGCATTCGACCTGGAGCTCCACGTTCTGGGGAGGCCGGGACGAGAAGGACATGTCGACTCCCCATGGTGCGCGGTCGGCGCTCATGCCGACGTCGGAATGGATCTGGTGGGCAGCTCGCGGGCCGGGTTGGCGCCCCAGGTCTCGCCCGCGGGGACTTCCTCGCCCTTCATGAGGAACGAATCGGCCTCGATCACGGCGTCATCGCCGATGGTGATGCCGTAGTGCACGAAGGCGCCGATCCCGAGCGTGACCCGCGACCCGATGACGGTGTAGTCGGACTTGAACGCACCGTCTTCCTGCGAGTGGTTCTGGACGATGCTGCGCTCATTGAGCGTGCAGTCGTCACCGAACCTGATGAATGGTCGCTCGACGAACGCGGCGCCGTCGTCGAACAGGCGCGCGCCGACCCGCATGCCGAGCATGCGCAACAGCAGCCCCTTGAACGGGGTGCCGTTGAACAACAGCAGGTAGCTCGGAGCGGGTACCTTCCAGAACCGTTCGTGCCCCCAGAAGATCGGCTCGTAGATCGAGCACCCCTTCGGCGCCCGCAGGAGCAGTCGCCGCACCGACCGGTCGACCGCGGTGAACCACCCGACGGTGAGCACGGTGATCAGCACCTGCGCGACCAGGATTTCGGCAGCGCCGAGCGTGACCTCCCAGATCGCGATCCCGGGGACCAGCAGTGCGATCCCGAAGAAGTAGAGCCAGCGCACGATCAGGTGCAGCGCGATCGTGACGGCGTTGTGCCGATTCTTGCCACGGAGCGCGCGCCGCAGTCCCTGCTCGCCGAGCTCGAGTTGTGCGTCCCGGGCGACCGTGCGCGGAATCTCGAAGCTCGGAGAACCGAGCAGGCCGACGTCCTCTCGGACCGGGCCGTCGACGGGGATCATGACCTTGGTGCCGAGCAGGCAGTTGTTCCCGACCCTGCCCTGCGACGGGTAGACGATCCGGTTGCCGAAGAAGCTGTTCGTACCGATCGTGGTCTGCGACAGGCGGAAGGAGGTGTGCGAGTACTCCGCGTTGACGATCGAGAGGTCGTCGGCGACGACGGTGCCGGTGCCGATCCTGGTCAGATAGGGCGACTCGTGCTTGATCAGCATCCCGAAGTTGTTGCCGGTCTGCACCAGTGGCCGGAGCTTGTAGCCCACGGCCCGGAGGTAGTGCGGGATCGCGGAGCTGTCCCCGAGCAGCATCGTGAACGTGACGCTGTTGGTCAGCAACGCAACGGTCTGGTGCAGGAAGTAGTGCACTCCGTAGAGCGGGTAGACACGGTCCGGCCGCACCGCGCGAGCCAGCAGGCGTGGAACGGTGATCATCACCAGGAACGCCACGAGCAGGACGCCGAAGAACAGCACGAAGCTCAGAGCGAGGATCTCGAGGTAGAAGTACCAGTGGACGAACGCCTCCGGCCCGGGGAACAGCAGCGCCGTCAGCTGCGGAACCTCGCGCAGCAGTAGCGCGATGCCGCCGAGGGCGAGCGGGAGGGCCAGGCCCAGGATGATGGTCAACTGCACCAGCGAATAGACGATCTTGCGGGTCAGCCCGGACCTGGCGGGCGGGACGGTGCAGTAGTTCACGCCGGCCGGGCGGGCCGGTGATCCGTGCCAACGCTCGCCGGCGGGGACCAGCTGACCGCTCAGCAATGCGGAGGTGTGTCCGAGCTGGCCGCCGTCGTCGATGCGTGAGCCGAGCTCGAGGACCGTGGCTTCGCCGACGAACGCATCGGCGCCCAGGGTGACCGACCCGATCTCGATCAGACCATCGCGGGCGCGGTAGCCAGAGAACATCGCGTCCTTGCGGATCACCGTGCGGTCACCGATGGACAGCAGGTCGGTGCACACCGGCATGGATTGGGCGAACAGTGCCACGTCGCGGCCGATCCGGGCGCCGAGCGAGCGGAGATACAGCGCGTAGAGCGGTGAGCCGCGGAACAGAACCAGCGGGTTCATGCGCACCAGCGTCTTGACGATCCAGAATCGGACGTAGCCCAGGCTCCAGATTCGGATCGAGCGGGGCTTCCACCGACCGATCAGTACCCACTTGACCACGATCGGGAACAGGCACAGGAACGCGAAGCTCGCTGCGCCGACGACGACCGCCCGCGTGTAGAGATCGAGCAGGGTCGGCGACACGACAAACCACTCGTAACCCAGGAACAACACCAACGCCATGAGATAGGACCAGCCCACGGCGAACGCGACCTGGAGCGCGCCGCACAGGACATATCCCGCGGTGCCGACCCGGCGGACCGAGGCCCACCGGTCGAGCACGACGGCCGGCTCCTCCGGCGGAGTCGACGCGGTGAGATCACCTCGTGCGGCCGGGGCGAGCGAGGCGGCCAGGCCGACGAGCGTCGGAGTGGCGTAGACGTTCTCCATCGACAGCGTCGGCAGCCGGGGGTCCTTGCGGACGCGGGCGCAGAACTTCGCCATCATCAGGGAGTCGGCGCCCAGGTCGTCGAAGAAGTTCGCCTCGTCCGGCACCTCCCGTTCCACCACCGCGGCGAGGACCTCGCCGAGCTGCACCGCCAGTTCCTGCGCCGCTTGTGCGGTCCCGTCGGCGGCGGGGGCCACGGCCGCCGCCAGGTCGGTCAGGGTCGGATGGCTGTAGACGTCCTGTATCGACAGCGTCGGCAACTCGGGGTCCTTGCGGACGCGGGCGCAGAACTTGGCCATGTCCAACGAGTCCGCGCCGAGCTCGAAGAAGTTCGCCTGCGGAGGAACCTCGTCACGGTCGAGTACCTCCGCCAGGATCTCGGCCAACTGTTCCTCCACCACGACCGGCGACGGCGGCGCCGGTGCCTCAGCCGGTGCGAGAGCGGTGGCCGGTAGTGCGAGAGCGGTGGCGAGGCGTCGCAGTGTCGGGTGCTCGTAGATGTACTGGATCGACACCGACGGTAGGTCCGGGTGTGTGCGTACCCGGGCGCAGAACTTTGTCATCAGCAACGAGTCGGCCCCCAGGTCGTCGAAGAAGTTCGCGTCGACGGGGACCCGTTCGCGGTCCAGCACCCCGGCAAGCACCTCGCCCAGAAGCGCCTCAGCGCCGGTGGGGGCGGTGCCGGCACCCGGTGCGGGGACGGGGGGCATCGGTGCGGCGTGTTCTACCGCCATTGACTGCGTCGTGGGTGCCTCCGGGGCGAGGGCCTCCAGGTTCGGGGGTGCCGGCTCGAAGCGACGGCCACGTGCGGATGGCCCTTCCTCGAGTCGGGCTCGGTACTCGATACGACCGTCGGCGGTGATGCGGCCCAGGTCGCCGGTGCGAAAGATCCGCTGCGACGGATTGCCGGGCACATCCAGCGAGTCGGCAACGAACGCTGCCTGTGCCAGGTCGTCACGGTTGACGTAGCCGCGGGCCAGCCCGACCCCGGCGATCCCGATCTCACCGATCGCACCGCGCGGTAGCGCCGAGCGCGGATCCTCGACGTCCAGCACGACAACGCTGTAGGTCGGCAACGGAACGCCGAGCGAAGGGGGCCGGCCCGGCTCCAGCTCGGTCCAGGTGGTGGTCACGGTTGCTTCGGGCGGACCGTAGGTGCCGATCAGCCGACGTCCGGGACGGCGCCAGCGCCTGATCACCTCCGGTGGGCACGACGCGCTCGACAGCACCAGCCGCAGAGCGAGCAGACGCTCGTCGAGTGCAGCCAGTGTCGCGGCGTCGCTGCGCAGCACCGTCACACATCGCTCACCGAGGAAGCGCCACAACGGCTCTCCCTGCAGGTTCGACCCGGCCGGCGGAGCGACCACCGTGGCTCCGGCGACCCACGGCACCCAGGTTTCCTCCACCACCAGGTCCGACGCCGGTGACTGCCCCTGGAACACCCGGTCACCGGGCACGATGCCATACACCTCGGCTGCCACACGCACGAAGTTGCATACGCTGCTGTGGTCGATCGCCACTCCGTGCGGACGTCCGTCGGTGTCGAAGCTGTAGACGATGTAGGCGACCGGCCCGCCCGGCACGCCGCGTTCAACGTCGAGCAAGCGTCGTGAACTCTGTTCGGCGATGAAGCGCCCGGCGAGGTCGAGCTCGACCACGGTCGTCGCCGTCCGCGCATCGAGTTCAGGGATCCCGGCCGCGACTGTCGAGGTCGTGAGCACCAACTGCGCGCCTGCATCAGCGATGATGGCGACCACGTGGTCGCCATCGAGTCGCACGTCCAGTGGAACGTAGGCGGCACCGACCTTGGCCACGGCGAGCATCGCGACACAGAAATCAGCTGAGCCGCCGAGTAGCAGCGCGACTCTGTCCCCCCGGCCGATGTGGTGCAGTCGCAGGTAGCGGGCCAAGCGGTTTGCCTCGTCGTCCAGCTCCAGATACGAGAGGACACCCTCCGGGGCATCCACGGCCGAGCGGTCGGCGCAACCGAATCGGACCAACCACTCGCACTGCGCCTCAAACAGAGCCTCAAGTCGCTCGGTCGGGTGCGCACGCCTGCCCTGTGGCTCGTCCTGGTCGATCAGGATCCGTCCGGGTTCAGGGCTGCCCGCTTCCAGCCCGGTGGATCCCGACGTGCCGGGACCGCTGCGCAAGCCCGTCCGAACATCATCGTCGGGTGTCCGAATGAGTTGGTCCCAGCGGGTCATTGCGTTTCTCCGGTGCTGTCCCGCGGCACCGCGCCATCAGATTGAGCGACCGGACGTCGGATGCACGGCCCGATCCGTACGCTTTGCACGCCGCTGGGCATTCCGATCCTCGTGTCCGATTCCACTACGATTCTCGGGCGGCCGGTGATCGGATCGGTGGCTCTCACTCGCTGCCGCAAGATCCCTCCGCTCGGACCGGCGAGCCTGGAAGAGCCGAAACGATCTATGACCGGAGCAGCGCAACCGCTACCTCCAACCACCTGCGCCGGGTCCGCCGTGCCGATTCCCCGCGCCTCGATGAACGAGCACACTGCGTTAGCACCGCTCGCGCGTCCTCGCGAGTCGCATCGATGACGGCCCGGCCGGCCACTAAGAGCGTGTTTGAGAAGATCAAGTCGCGGGTGTGAAGACGTACTTCTGTTGGCGGGCGGCCGGCTTGCCGCGGGCGATGCGGCGGGTGATGGTGTTGATCGCGGCCCAGCGGATCATGGCCTCGGAGACGGCGGGGTGGCGTTCGTAGTCGCGGGCCAGACGGCGGTGTGCGGTCAGCCAGGCCAGTGTCCGCTCGACCACCCAGCGGCGCGGGAGGACGGCGAACCCGCGCTGCTCAGGCGGTTTGCGCACGACCTCGACGCTGGTGCGCAGGATCGTGTTCGCCCACTCCAGCAGGCGTCCAGCGAACCCGGCGTCGGCGTAGACGAACCGCACCCTGGTGCGCAGGTACAGGTCGAGCAGGATCGACTTCGCCCCGTCGCGGTCCTGCACCGACGCCGAGCACACCACAGTGGTCAACAGCAGGCCCAGGGTGTCGGTCACGATGAACCGCTTCCGGCCGTTGATCTTCTTCCCTGCGTCGAAGCCGCGCGAGTCCTGCCCGACGGTGTCGGCACCCTTCACCGACTGCGAGTCGATGATCCCCGCGCTCGGTTCCGGGTCCCGCCCCTCGTCGGCACGTAGCTGACGGCGCACGACCGGGAGGATCTTCTCGGTGACCTTCTGCTGTTCCCACCGGTTGAAATACCAGTAGACGGTCTGCCAGGGCGGGAAGTCCGCTGGTAGAGCCCGCCAAGCGCACCCCGCCCGCACGACGTAGAGGATCGCGTCGACCACGTCCCGGCGCGGGTGCTTCTCCGGACGCCCACCCGCCCCGGCCTCGGGCAACAGCGGTTCGATCAACGCCCACTGCTCATCGCTGGTGTCCGAGGGATACCGCCGCTGACGCCGAGCCACCCGTCCACGATGGACCAGAGCGCGGCCCGCGCGGCGCAGACACGCCGACCCTTCTCAAACACGGTCTAAGGCGCGTGCGGTACCCCGCAAGGGTCGCCAGCGGCTGGGTGATCTCCGGTTGTCTCCCTGTGCGCACGACGAGAACTCCCCCAACAGGCCGGTGGCGTTTCCGTGCAGCTTCACGAAAAGTGGCGCCGGACTTGCTCGCGCTTCCCGCTGCATCGCGAAGGTCACCATTCTACTGTTGGCCGAGCAAGAGGAAGGTAAAATGATCGCCTGGAAAAGCAAGAGGAGGGTTAACGAAAGGCGATCACATTCGGCCAATTGGTCCTGTCTCGTCCAGGCGTGCCCGGCAGACTGCTCGGCGGAGGCGGCAGATGGCTGTCCGACGTGCCGTCCGACGGACACGCCGCTGCGGCCTCGTCGCCACCCGAGGCCCCGTCTCTTCCGATCGCCGACCCGCGTCGTGGGGTGGGGCTGACTGTCGTGTTGCCGACACACCGCCATAGTGCGAGCTGCGTCGACCGGCTTGGTCCCGGGAGCCGCATCCTGGGCAGGTGCGATGCGCGCGAGGTGGTGCAGCCACTCGGCTGCACCACCTCGTCGTGATGGACCCGATTAGTCCGCGTGTCCTCGGAAGCGGCGCAGTCGCAGGCTGTTGCCGACGACGAAGACGGAGCCGGACGCCATGGCCGCGCCGGCGATCATCGGGTTGAGCAGGCCGACCGCGGCCAGCGGGATGGCGGCCGTGTTGTAGGCGAAGGCCCAGAACAGGTTGGTCTTGATCGTGGTCAGGGTCCTGCGGGAGAGCCGGACCGCGTCGGCGGTGGCGCGGAGGTCGCCGCGGGCCAGGTGTCCGAGGGATACCGCTGCCTCCGGCGAGCCGTCCGCCTACCGTGGACCAGGCCGACCTCCGGCCCTCACGCAAACATTCCGACGCTTCTCAACCACGCTGTCCAGCATCAGGACTGCTGGGTGCAGAGTTCGAAATAGCCGCAAGTGCCTGACCGGCTTCGGTGCCGGCGAACAGCCCACCTGGTCCCCTGTGTCGACGTCGAGGAATGGGGCGCGTGGATCGGTAGGTCGAGTCGGCGTCGCTGGGAGGTCGAGTCGGCGTCGTTGGGCGCGAGCGTCTGCGGCCCTCGGCAGACCTGGGTCGTCGCAGACCCGGGTCCCGATCCCCGGCGTGTTGACCGATGAGCTAGCTTCTACGGAGCGTAGGAGTTCGGACTGCGGAGGGGAAGGAGGCCGGGGTGGCGGCGTACCGCAGGTTTTCCCACCAGCGCGGTGTTGTGAGCGCGCACAGGCGCCAGGTGCGCCCCGCTCTTGCAGCGATTGCGGTCATGGTGGTTCTGCTGTCGACCGGTTGTGGAGTTGGCCGGGACGCGGCCGGGTCGGGGCCGGGACAGGAGTTTCAGTTCGTGGCACCCGGCGGACAGACGCGGATCGCCTACGACCCGCCAGAGAGCCGTCAGCGGATCACCGACCTACGCGGCGAGAGCCTGATGAACCCGGGGACCGAAGTCGGTATCGGGGACTTCCCCGGCAAGGTCCGCGTGATCAATATTTGGGGTTCGTGGTGTGGCCCGTGCCGGGTGGAGGCGCCCGAGCTGCAGGCGGTGCAGGACGCCACGCGTGGCGATGCCGTTGTGCTCGGCATCGATGTTCGCGACGACCGGCAGGCTGCGCTGGACTTCAAAACCGACCGTGGGCTGACCTACGACTCGATCTATGACTTCTCGGGCCGCAGCCTGGCACGGCTCGACGGGTATCCGCGCAACGTGGTGCCCTCGACGATCGTGCTGGACCGCGAGGCTCGGGTGGCGGCGGTGTTCCTGACCCCGGTGTCGAGCTCGGACTTGCTGCCGCTGATCGCCAAGCTGACCGACGAAGCGGGGACAGGCCGTGAACGCTGAATCTCGACCGCTCCCGCGCACTTGTGGAGCGCGTGACTGATGGGTGCGACCACAACTCTCGCGATGTCGGGGCCGTTGGTACTCGCGGTCCTGGTCTCGGTGGCGGCGGGGCTGGTGAGCTTCGCGTCGCCGTGCGTCGTGCCGCTGGTTCCCGGCTATCTCGCCTATCTGGCCGGGTTGGTGGGCGCGCAATCACCGCCGGTGACCTCGGCCGAGGCTCGTGCCCGCGCAGCCGCCCGGCGCACAGGTACCGACGCCGATACCGTACTGGCGCTCGCCGACCCGGGCGCTCCCCGCGCCGCTGCCGGCGACCCGCCCTGGCCGGCGGCGGAGGACACGGCGGGCTCGCCTAGAACACGACCGGTCGACGGCCGCTGGCGTGTTGTCGGCGCGGTCGCACTGTTCATCGCGGGCTTCACCACCGTGTTCACCATCGTCATGGTCGGTGTGGTCTGGCTGTCCGATGTACTGATCGACAACGAGGCCGTGCTGCAGCGCATCGGCGGTGTCGTGATGATCGTGATGGGGCTGGCGTTCGCCGGGCTGATCCCGGCGCTGCAGCGCGAGTACCGCGCGCACTGGGCGCCACGGGCCGGGCTGGCCGGTGCGCCGCTGCTCGGTGCGGTGTTCGGACTCGGCTGGGTGCCCTGCATCGGCCCGACCCTGGCCGGGGTCGTTGCCGTCGCCGCCGGGACCGGGGGCGGCTCGTTGCGCGGGATCGTCCTGATCCTCGCCTACTGTGCCGGGCTGGGGATCCCGTTCGTGCTCATCGCGCTCGGTGCCACCCGCGCCGTTGGCGCGCTGGGTTGGCTGCGCCGGCACACCCGAGCGGTCCAGGTCGCCGGGGGTGTGCTGCTGGTGTCCGGGTTGTGGGCACAGTGGCTGGTGAAGCTGCAGGTCTCGATCGCCGGGTTCACCCCGCCCATCTAGAGATGAGCTCACCACCTACCGCGCCCCCGACGCCGCCGCAGACCAGCTCCGGCGGCGAGCCCCCGTCGCGCCCCGGGCCCTTCCGGGCCGGGGCGGCCCTGCTGCGCAACACCTGGCGCGGCCTGACGAGCATGCGCACCGCGCTGGTGCTGCTGTTCCTGCTCGCCGTCGCCGCGCTGCCGGGCGCTCTGTTCCCGCAGCGCTCACTCAACGCGTTCCTCGTCGACGACTTCTACGCCGACTACCCCGCCGCGGCGCCGATCGTCGAAGCACTGGGCGGATTCGAGGTGTTCGCCAGCCCGTGGTTCGCCGCGATCTACCTGCTGCTGATGATCTCGCTGGTGGGGTGCGTGCTGCCCCGCTCGCGGGAGTACTGGCGCGGGATGCGCCAGCCACCCGTAGCGATACCGCGGAACCTGTCTCGGCTGCCGCACCACGTTTCGGGCGCCTCTGTCGAGGCTCCCGAAACGGTGCTCGGGCGCGCCCGCACACTCCTGCGTGGCTGGCGAACAGTCGAACGCAGCGAGGTCGACGGTAGCCGGACGGTGTCCGCCGAGAAGGGCTACCTGCGTGAGACCGGCAACCTGGTCTTCCACCTCAGCCTGATCGGGATCCTGCTCGGTCTGGCCGGGGGCAAGATGTACGGCTACGAGGGTGACGTCATCATCCGCGCGGACGGCACCGAGTTCTGCAACTCCTCCGTCCTCGGCTACGACACGTTCCGGGCCGGGCTGCGCGTCGACGGCACTGACCTCAACCAGTTCTGCGTGCGGGTCGACCGCTTCAACGGCAGCTGGCTGCCGAACGGCCAACCGGCCACCTTCGGCGCAGACGTCGCGTACCAGACCGGAGAAGACCTCCGCAACGGCAGAACCAGCTGGCGCCCGACCGACATCTCGATCAACCAGCCGCTGCGCACCGACGGCGACCGCATCTACCTCACCGGCTACGGCTACGCGCCGGAATTCACCGTCACCTGGCCGGACGGGCAGAGCCGAACCGGGGAGATCCAGTGGCGCCCGGTCGACCTGAGCGGCACCCAGCTCTCCGAGGGCGCGACCAAGTTCGAGCGCCCCGGCGTCACCGACCCGGAAGCCCGGCGCACCACCCAGCTCGCGGTGACCGGCACCTTCGCCCCGACCGGGGCGATCGACCAGCAGGGCCGCCTGGCCTCGGTGCACCCCGACCTGCGCGCACCGACCGCCGACGTCAACGTGCTGCTCGGTGATCTCGGCATCGACGACGGTCGCGGCCAGTCGATCTTCGCCGTGGACCAGCAGCAGATCGACGACGGTGAGCTGCGATCGGTCGCGCAGGACCGGCTCGGTATCGGGGACACCGTGCGGCTGCCGGATGGCACCGTCGTCCGGTTCGATGGCGTCACCCCGTGGGTGAACCTGCAGGTCGGCTACGACCCGGGGCAGGTCTGGGTGCTCATGTTCTCGATGTTGATGGTGGGCGGTCTGTCTCTGTCGCTGTTGATCAAGCGGCGCCGCTTCTGGGTGCGCGTGCAGGCCACCGACGGTGACCCCACGGGCAGCCGGGTCGAGCTCGGCGGCCTGGCTCGCACCGACCGAGCGGGCTACGGCGAGGAGTTCGACCGGCTCTCGACCGAGCTGCTCGCACCGACGCAGAACAAGGACGGTTGACATGCTCGTGGACCCGATCACCGCGATGTGGAGTGACCGCCTGTTCCAGGCGACGCTCGTCGTGCTGCTACTGGCGATGGTATTCACATCGCTGGAGTACGCGTCGCGCCGGATCGCCCGCAGCAGGCGCACGTCGGAAGCACCTGTGGCGGTCGGCGCCCCTGCGGCGGAGGCCGACGGGGAGACTGAGGTCGCGGTCGCCGAGCCGTCCCCAGCGGGCCTCACGCCCGACGGCGGCAAACCGGGTCGGGCCCGCGTCGACCGCTACGGCCGCATCGGCGTTTCGTTGATGATCCTCGCGGCGCTGCTGCACCTCGGGTCGATCGCACTTCGCGGCCTCGCGGCCTACCGCTGGCCGCTCGGCAACATGTACGAGTTCGTCTCGGCACTGTGCATGTTGGCCGTCGCCGCGTGGCTGGTGCTGGTCTACCGGCATCCCGCGATCCGTCCGGCCGGGGTGTTCGTGCTGACGCCGGTCGTTCTGCTGATGTTCCTCGCGGGGACGGTGCTCTATCTCGACGCTGCGCCCGTGGTGCCGGCGTTGCAGTCGTACTGGATCATCATCCACGTCACCACGATCACGCTGGCCTCCGGCATGCTGCTGGTATCCGGCGTCGCGAGCCTGCTGTTCCTGATGAAGCGCAGCGGGAAGCCCGCCGTGCTGGCCGCGAAGCTGCCGTCGGCCGAGACGCTCGACCGGCTCGCCTACCGGGTGACGGTACTCGCCTTCCCGCTCTACACCTTCGCCATCATCGCCGGCGCCGCGTGGGCCGAGGCCGCCTGGGGCCGGTTCTGGGGCTGGGACCCCAAGGAAGTCGTGTCCTTCGTCGCCTGGGTGCTCTACGCCGCCTATCTGCACGCCCGCGCCACAGCCGGGTGGCGGACCACGCGCGCGGCCTGGATCAACACCGCGGGCTTCGCCACGATCGTGTTCAACCTGTTCTTCATCAACATGGTGGTCGCCGGGCTGCACTCCTATGCGGGAGTGTGAGCGACTATCGGGCGAAGATTCACACCTCAAGCTGCACCGCAAGCCACGTCCTCGTCCGGTGCTGGATGGGCTCTCCTCGAGGCGGGCCAATCCCGCCGCCTGGTCGGCCAGGGCCGGAGTGACGACCGCGAACTCACTCGGCCAAGGAGTCGAGGGCTGCGCGCAGGCGTGCGCCAGCGTCTGTGGCGGTCTCGCCGAGCTCGGCTGGTCGCCGGAGTCGATCCCGAGCAGAGCGCCGGGGTCGGCCTTGATGTCGATGGTGGTCAGGACGCCGACCCCCTGCTCAGCCAGCGCGGCGGTGACGGCACCGATGGCCTGCTGATGGTCGAGATCGACCTCGACGGTGTGAGCGATCTGCACGGTGTACCGGGCTCCTCGCCGAAGCGCTCGAGTGTGCCAAGGGTCGCGCCTGACCATTACAACGTACCCCCACGGGGTATGTTAACGTGCGTGCGGTGGAGTATGGCCGTTATGCCCTGAGCCCCGCCGTCGGCGCGGCGGTGCTCACAACTGCCAGCGATGTGAGGTCAACACGAGGAGGTCACGACTGTGATGGGTGGATCAATGATGGGCTGGGGCTGGATCTGGCCGATCCTCCTGCTGCTCGGGGTGTCGCTGCTGGTTTATGGAACGGCACAGCTGGCTCGCGGGCGCGGCTCGTCCGAATCCATGGTCGGTCCCGGTGCTTCCCTCGAGGCGGGGGTCTCGGCCCGGCAGATCCTCGACGAGCGCTACGCGCGCGGCGAGATCGATGACGAGGAGTATCGGCGTCGCCGGGACGAGCTGACATGAACGCAGGCACCTCAGTCGCCGCCGAGCCCTGACGTTGACCGAGTTCGGCGCTGCCGCGCTGACGGCGGGCGCGGCTGGCTGGCTGAGTGGACCCGGGGCCCAGCCCCCGGGCGGCCCCAGCTTCCCACAAGGCGACCCGGGCGCGACCCGGGTGTGTTCGCCAGCCGCAACGGCAGGTTGGCCGTGGAGTTGACTACCGCGGCTGGCCGCGACCCTGGGTGGACAACCCACCGCAGCGCTGGGCTTCAACGGCTTGTCGCCGGGCCAGACTCTGCGGTTACGGCCGGGCGACGGGCTCGCCGTACGGCGATTAACCATCTCGATCAGCTCACCGACCTTCGACTCGTCGTAGTCTTGATGCGCGCGGGTCCGTTTGCCGTTGGAGGTGTGTTCGGCGCGAGGGGGTCGAACACACCTCAGCGGTAGGGTTGGGGCGGTCGAGCTTCACGAAAGATCTGATGCTCCAGCTCTGTTAGGTGCTCGGTTAGCTCAACCGTTGTGTCGAGCAGCACGGCAGTGCGTACCTGATCGTGAGTCCAGCCTGCGGCGAGTGCGCACTCGATAAACATCATCTCCTGCTGTTGAGCCAGACGACGCGAGCTGTCGATGAACCACGGCCACAGGCGTAGCGCTTCAGCCGATTCCGTTCCGGGTGGCCCTCGTCGAATGGCCAGGCGCGCGGCGAGGACGACCGCGACCTGTGGATCGACATGCTGTGCTACGTCGATGCCAACTTCGGCGACGATCCAATGCCACAGGTCCGCAGGTACATTTCCCGGTCGACGTGGCAACGAGTCCGCATCCTCGAGCACAGACACCTCCGAAACAACAGGATCAGCGGGCCACAATCATGTGATACCGCCTCGGATACTCAAACGAGCGACTGCACGGACGGGGGTACCACATCCAGCGGTTCGGCACCCGGTCGCCGACGTTGGGCGGTGGCCCCTCAATCGCGGATCGTCGAATCGGGCGCGTTCGACATCTGCGTGCTGACGACTGCCGCGGTCGATAGCGTGGCTGGCGGGGACCGTCGGCGTTCGACAATTTGTTAGCTCGGGGGCGATGACGCCGGGACGGGTTGCGCGTCGCCTGCTCCTACGGCTCGGCATGGATCAGACGACCAGCAGGCCGCCCGCGACGGTGACCGCCACGGCGCTTGCCACGATGATGGCGGCACGGCCGTATCGGGTGTTCCGCGGTAGTGATCGCAGGGGAAACACGAGCTGGCGTGCGAGTAGGTAGGCCGCAAGTGTGGCGACGAACAGGGCGCCGACCGGCGCCGGTCGTGCTGACCAAGCCACTGTTGCGGCCGCCAGTCCGATCCCGGCAGCGGCGCTTGCTTCGATCAACTGCGCAGGGACTCGTCGCATCCCGAGGCGGCGATCAGAGGACCACAGACCCCAGCGCGACGCTGTCGGTCGCCCAGCGCAGCAGCCCCCGAACCAGCATCCGAGCCGGCCGATGCCTGCACCGATGACGAGCGCGGGAGCGCTCAGATCGAGGACAGCGAGGACCGGCACCTCGCCGACGACGCTACCGATGATCATCGTTGCCATCGCGGCGAGCACGAACCCCTGCAGGCACATGCCCGTCCACCGAGCCGGCCCTGTGCGTGGCCGATCTCGGTGTTCGACCAGGTAGTAGACCCTGGCGCCGACGAGCCCGACGAGGCAAGCGAGCAACGACGTGCTCAGCACCGCCACCATCGGCAAACCGCTGCGCAGCACCAACGCCGACTGCAACCCCAGGGCCACGACCGCACCGAGGCCAACCAGCCCCGGCCAGGAGCCCAAGCGTGTCCCGGGCGCCTTCGCCGAGACGACCGGGGCGTAGCCGGTGCGGCCGGACGCGGTGACAGACGAGGCCCGTCGCAGGTCTGCGGGCCCCGCGACGATGGAGGCTGTCACGTCCCATTCGCCGGAAGGGATGTTCTCGACACGGTGGGTGAGCGTGATGGGCCCGGCGTTGGGCAGGACCGGGTCGATGACGTCGTGTGTGGTGAAGGTGTCTGGCGCCCCGGCGGTCGAGGAGCGGTGAACGCCGTCGAACTGGACCGTGACCGGTCCGGCCGCACCGCTGGACGGGGCGCGGAAGGTGTAGCTCAGGCCTAACGCCTGGGGGTCTGCGTCACGCAGTTCTTCGCACCCGACTCTCGTGACCTCGAGCGCGCTGGGCCCGCGGCTCGGAGTGCCGTCGTCGACGTCGAGTGCGGCTGCTCCTGAGTCGCGGGCGGCCTCGGCACCACTGCCGTCGGTCGCCTTCGGCGCTGCTACCTGACGGCGGCGCGGGCCGCCTGTCGACGGCCGGACCGAGTTGATCAGCTCGGACGACGGAGCAACGCTGCGAGAGCGGGAGCCAGCAGCCAGGTCGACCGTCGTCGCCGCAGCCCGACCGGGCTGCTTCGCCCGCCGAGCGGCACGACGCTTCTGTTTACGTCCCATGTTGATCATGCCTCCAAGCCCTACCTCCTACGCACCATAGTAGTTGGAGGTGCACTTGGGCGTGAGAGCGGAGAAGTCGAGGGTGCTGATCAGTGCGTGGCGCCGAGTACCTGCTCGAAGACTGCGTCGATCGGGCCGACCCGCCTGCAGGGCGCCGCGACGCGATCTACTACGCTCCGTAGGAGGAGCTGGCATGGGCACATCATTTCGATGCGCTGCCGAGGGGCGGAGCTGCCCGTGTTGCCGGCACCGACCACAGTGCACACAGAGGAGTACTCGGCAAATGAACGCGGCCGACATGCCGTCGAAGGATCCTGCGGACTGTCCACGGAGTCAGCCAGGCCAGGGGGCTCGGCGATGAACCACGACGCCGGGAGCAACGGTCGGCGCAGTGCTACCACCTGGAGTCGTCGGCGATTCTTGGGCACCACCGGCGGTGTTGGAGCGGGCCTGCTGCTGACCGGCTGTGGCGAGTCGGTGGCGAGCCCCCGGACCGTCGCGCTGACCGATCGCATCGGTCCGGGCGGGCCAGAGGTCGAGGCTGCCGAGCAGGCGCGGCGAGCCACCGCTGGCCGAACTCTGGCACGCACTCTGCAGGCACAACCCAGCACGGTCGACATCGGCGGACGCACGGTGTCGACGTGGACCTACAACGGCGCTCTGCCCGGCCCGGAGATCCGTGCTCGGGTGGGAGATACGCTGAAGGTGCGCCTGGAGAACCAGCTACCCCAGCCGACAACCGTCCACTGGCACGGTATTGCCCTGCGCAATGACATGGATGGCGTCCCCGTGTTGACCCAGCCCCAGATCCCCTCCGGCGGCTCGTTCGAGTATCTCTTCACGCTGCCTCATGCGGGTACCTACATGTTCCACCCGCACGTCGGTACCCAGCTCGACCGTGGCTTGTATGCACCACTCATCATCGACGACCCGGCTGAGCCCGGAGACTATGACCTCGAGCACGTCGTGATCTTCGACGATTGGATTGACGGCACCGGACAAAATCCCGACCAGGTTCTGGCCGGCCTGCTCCGCAACGGCATGGGCGGGATGGCAGGTATGGGCGGGGACCATGGTGGGATGCAGATGCCGACGTCGTCCGTCCTCGGCGGGGATGCCGGCGACACCACCTATCCGCACTATGTCGCCAACGGCCGCACACGTTCCGCGCCGACCACCCTCGACGTCCGTCCCGGTCAACGTGTGCGCTTCCGGATGATCAATATGGGCGGCGACACAGCTTTCCGTGTCGGAGTTCCTGGTGCTCCAATGACGGTGACCCACACCGACGGATTCCCCGTCGCCCCCACCGACGCCGAGGCAGTGGTGATCGGAATGGGCGAGCGAATCGACGCTGTCGTCACCATTCCCGAGGCCCCGGCCGCGCTGATCGGGATCGCCGAAGGCAAGAACGACCATGCTGCGGTGACACTGTCGACTCCACAGAACTCGCCGGTGGACACCAGCGCTGCGGCCTCCGCCCTGACGTCCAGGTCAGCGGTTCTGTCACAGACCTTCGCTTCCGCCGAGCCGGTAACGCTACAGCGGCGCCCCCCCGATGTGGTGCACGATCTGGTGCTGGCCGGCCCCGGGGCCCTCTACGACTGGACGATCAACGGCGAACGATACGATCCGGCTCGCGGCCTGCCAATCTCAAGTGGTCAACGTGTGCGCCTTCGCATGGTCAACACGACCACGATGTTCCATCCGATGCATCTACATGGGCACACCTTCCAAGTAGTCGGCCCCGACGGTCGGGGTCCCCGAAAAGACACTGTGTTGGTGCTGCCCAACCAGACTGTCGAGGTGGACTTCGATGCGGACAATCCCGGTCAATGGCTGACGCACTGCCATAATATCTACCATGGAGAAGCGGGCATGATGACCGTCGTCTCTTACGTCGCCTGACTGGACCGTGAGTATCTCGGCAGGCACGTGCAAGTCCAAGCGCCTGCCCATTCGTCCGTCAAGAAAAAACTTGGTCCGCCGAGCAACCACCATGGGTCGCCGAGCGTCATAGCAACTGAGCCCCTACTCCTGGTCTCAGAAAAGAGGGATCCATGACGCGCTACTTTCGTAACGGCACCAAGTTGACGACACTCGCCGCCACTGCCGCGGCTGCACTCGTAGTGGTCGTGACTGCAGGTAGCGCCGGCGCCGATGCGGCGCCCGATTCGAACACCGTGGCCACCCAGGCACATCAAGAGCCTGCCGCTCCTGGTACACCGTGTTCGGTCTCCACCCGCGCCTGCGTCGATCTCGAATCACAACAGGCCTGGCTCATCGGTGACGGGAAGGTGATCCGCGGGCCGGTACGCATCGCTTCCGGTGGAGCCGGGCAGGAATCCCCAATCGGGCACTCGTTCCGAGTGTACCGCAAGGAAAAGGACCACGTCAGCGGCGAGTTCAACGGTCCGGACGGCCGTCCTGCACCGATGCCGTTCTCGGTGTTCTTCGCAGACGGCGGCGTCGCCTTCCACGGTGGAGACCGTTCCCGGTCATCTGCGGGATGCATCAAGCTCGAGCTCGGGGACGCCGAGGCCTGGTTCAATGAGTTGCAGACCGGGGACAAGGTGCAAGTGGTCAACGCGTCCGAGGAAAACAAGGAGCGTGCACGGGCGCGCCAAACCGCAGGAGTCTGACCAGAGTAGCCGCACCATTGCTGGGGAGCGCCTTCCACGTCCGCAGGACGGACAAATCGTCGACTGCTGCCCGAAACGGACAGCCGACGGCGTACCCTATAAACCGTACGCCCCGCAGCCGTCCGACACGTGCTACGTCAGCTATGACGGCTCGATCAGTGCTGTCCGGTCAGACACCGTGCTGACCGGGCAGTACCGGTCCATACGCGTGTCTATCTGGTTCGAGGGGAGTCACCCGGACCCCGGGCCCGTGCCTGTTCCAACGCATTGTCGGGTCAGCGATCCCGCCTGCGCGATCGTCGGGTGCTCATGACACTTCAGCCCAGCAATCGATAAAAGGCGGCTGCGTTAACGGTGCGCACGGGAGCGCGGAGAACGGCGCCTCAACACGGCTACCGACCAGATTGCTCCGAATAGAACCACCACAGCAATCCCGGCTTCACGTAGATCAATATCAGCCAGGAAGGTGAGAGTTTCGGTGGAAGCGTCAAGCTGGTCACGAAGCAGGCCGGCCAGTACGATGGTTCCCACGACAAGAGCCACGACGACCGAGAGCACCGTCACGGTCAAATTGTAGGCGAGTTTCCGCATCGGATCTGTGAACGACCAGCCGTAGGCCCGAGCCATGAATGTGCCGTCCGCGGTGTCGCACAGAGTCATACCAGCGGCGAATAGGACAGGTAGCACCAGAATCGCGTACCACGGCACCGTCCAGGCTGCGGTGCCAGCGGCGAGCACCAAGAGCGCAACCTGGGATGCGGTATCGAATCCCAGCCCCATGAGCAGTCCGACTGGATAAAGCTGCCGTGGCGAGCGGATCCGATCGATCACGCCGCCGAGCAAGGGAGCTACGAGGCCCCGGTGACGGAGGTGCTCCTCCAGTCGGTTGTCTTCGAGCCGGCCCCGGCGCGCAGCCCTGTACATGCGGGCGATGCGGATCGCTGCGCTGAGGTTGGTCACGCCGAGGAGAATCAGAAAGACCGCAGCGGCGACCGTGCCGATGAACTCGAAGGTCGCGATCGTACTGGAGCCGCCGTCCTGAACGGCACCGCCGATCCCACGCAGGCCGAAGGCAAGCGCAATGCTCAAGCCGAACACGACGCTCGAGTGGCCCAGCGCGAACCAGAACCCGGCGGTCTCGGCGCGCCGACCGTCCCCAACGAGTTTGCGTGTGGTGTTGTCGATCACCGCGATGTGATCGGCGTCGAAGGCATGTCGAACGCCGAGCAAGTAGGCGGTGAGTCCCACCCCGATATCGAACACTCCCTCCGATCCGAGGCTGAGGTTCTGCGGAACCACCGCGACGATCAGCACCCCCCACCCCACCAGGTGGAGACCTCCCACCACGTAGACGGAACCGAGAAGTGAACCCCGCGCCCGGCGCGGTGCTGCAACGGCCCACCGGCCACCCTGCGTGTCGATCATGCCTGCAAGCATGAGCCATCATTGGGCTATTGCAGGGCACATGCGTCTGCGGCCTGGGCGTCCGGAGGGGCCGCAGGCGTGAGGACGAATCGCACCACCCGCTCGCCGACGTCCCTTCGGAGTCGGTGCGGTGGTGGTCGCTAGCATGTGGGGGTCAGTCGGCCCAGTCGCCGACGATCCAGGGCAGGGAGCGTGGTGTGACGACGTCGATTCTGCTGGTCGCCGGAGCCCTGCTGACCGCCACGTTCGCACCACGTGTTCTGACGCGTCTGGAGTCGACCAACAGCGACCCGCTGTGCTTGCTGTGGCTGTGGTGGTCGATGGTCCTCGGCAACCTCACCAGCGCCGGTCTCGCAGTCGCCGTGCTGCTCATACCGGGCCATGCCGGGCCCGCACCGGTGATGTGGTTGGTCGAGCAGTGCCGCATGATCTTGCGCCTGACCAGTGCACACCAGGACACGGGCGTGGGGATCGGCCTACTGGGGGCGCTGACACTTCTCACCTTCCGCTTTGGGCAGCGCGTCCGGCGCGGGACCGTGGCCAGCCGCGATCGCTCGACCACGACCATGCAGACGCTCGATCTGCTCGGACATCGTGAGCATGATGTGTTGTGGGTGAAACATGCCGGCGCGGTTGCTTTCAGCGTGGGTGGTCGGGCCAATGCGATTGTTGCGACCACGGGGCTACGCACCAGGTTGACAGTGGCTGAGGTCGATGCGGTACTGGAACACGAGCGGGCGCACCTGGCGGGCCGCCACCACCTGCACGTCGTTCTCGCCGACGCCGTGGGAGCCGTCGCCCGATTCGTGCCGCTGTATCGGCAACTACCCGTCGCGGTCAGGCGTCTGGTCGAGTTGGTCGCAGACGAGGAGGCCGCCCGGGTCAGCGGGCGGTCCGTCCTGCGGGGCGCGCTGCTGAAGGTCGCCGCCGCATCGGCGATGGCAGCACCGCCACGAGCGCTGTACGCGTCGGAGACGGCCGTGGAAGCTCGATTGCGACGCCTGTCGTCGAATCCTCGGCAGCGCAGTTGGGTGCTACGAACAGCAGGTCGGGTCACCGTGGCCGTCGGTGGCGTGGCGTCATCGACGGTCGCTGCTGGCGTTACCACGGTGGCGCTGCTTCTCGCCTGTGTGTGGGGCGTCTAGCGGTGGCCTCTGGAGCCGGGTGACGCCGTGCTGATCAGGTGTGGTCGTCGTCGGTGAGTGCTTGCCGCAGGACCTCCTGTTCTCGGTCCGAGGACAGTCCCACGAAATGAAGCAGCGCCGCGTCGACCTCGTCGGCTGAGCGCAGCAGCGAATGCAGTAGCCGTGCCGCGGTCTGCTCCCTGCTGGTCGAGGCGATGTAGGCGAAACCACGACCCGACCGCTGGCGGCGGGCCCATCCCTTACGGACCAGCTTCTCGAGCACCGTTTGCACCGTGGTGTAGGCCAACGGCCGATCGGCGTCGCTGAGGGTCGCCAGCACGTCCCGCACGAGTTGCGGGGATTCGGCGTCCCAGAGGGCGTCGAGAACGGCGCGCTCCAAGTTGCCGAGTCCGATGGAGACGTGCGCCGCTGCAGGATCAGTGTTCACTCGGCCCCGCCTCTCCCCATCGCCTGCCTACCACTGCCGCAGCACGTGCTGACCGTCCTTGTGACGACGGTTCAGGATAGCCGCCCACAGCGTGGGCTCGATCGCCACGCGCGATGGGCTTCCCGGAGAGAGGGCCGCCGTCCAGTCGGTCACCGCTGTCCTGGCACTGGGTTGGGGCTCCGATCCTTGATCATCACCAACGTGATCAGTAGGCCGGCCGACATGATGCCGGCCGAGACAAGGAATCCGAGTGACCAGCCTTGCGTGATTGCACTGCGGGACGGACCCGCGTCCTCGGGCGTCAGGCTCGCGGTGCGGGCGGTGCTGACGGCGGTGAGGACTGCAAGTCCGATCGCCCCGCCGACCTGCTGCCCTGCGTTGAACAAGGCCGCGGCGACGCCACTGTCCCCCGGCGTGGCAGAGCCGACGGCCGCGGTGGTGAGTGCCACGAAGGCGAGGCCGAGGCCGCATCCGGCGAGGACGAAGGCGGGCAGCAGTGTGCTCAGGTAGGTGCTGTCGGGCGCGATGCGGGACAGGCTCGCGAGCGCGGCGGTGACGAGCAGCGCCGAGGCGACGAGCAGCGATCGCGCGCCGGTGCGGGCGAGCAGCTTGCCCGCGGCGGTCGAGGCGACCGCGATGGCGGCCGTCATCGGTAGGAAGGCCAGCCCCACGGCGACCGGCCCGTAGCCGAGGGTGCCGCCCATGAACAGGCTGAGGAAGTAGAACAGTGCGTAGATCGCGGCGCCGAGGATGAGCCCGACGAGGTTTCCGCCGAGCACCGTCGGGTTGCGGATCAGTCGCAGGGGAACCAGCGCGTGCGGGCGCACGGCCTGCACCCGCGCGAACGCGAGCAGAGCCAGGACCGACAGGACCAGAACGAGCAGCGCCGGCACCGACGTCCAACCCGACTCGGCACCCTGCACGAGCCCGTAGACGAGTCCGGCGAGCCCGGCGGTGGCGAGCACGCCGCCCGCGAGGTCGAACCGCTCGGTCTGCTCGGGAGGACTGTCGGGCAGGACGACCCTGGCACCGGCGACGGCGATCGCGGCGATCGGAACGTTGACCCAGAACACCCACTCCCACGACAGCGCCTCGGTCAGGACCCCGCCGAGGATCAGCCCGACGGCGGTGCCGCTGGCGGACACTCCTCCCCACACGCCCAGTGCCAGGTTCCGGTCGCGGCCGGGCGGGAACACGGTCATCAGCAGGGAGAGGGCGGCGGGCGCCAGCACGGCCGCGGCGAGACCCTGTATCACCCGGCCGCCGAACAGCACGACGGCGGTCTCGGCCAGTCCGGCGAGCAGCGATCCGGTGCCGAACACCGTGGCACCGACGATGAACATGCGGCGGCGGCCGACGCGGTCGGCGAGCCGCCCGCCCAGCAGCAGGAAGCCTCCGAAGGCCAGCACGTACCCGGTGACCACCCAGTGCAGGGCGGTGGGGGCGAGGTCGAGGTCGTCCTGCATGTCGGTGAGCGCGACGTTGACGATCGTCGCGTCCAGCACGATCAACAGCTGGCTTCCGGCGAGCACCGCGAGCGCGAACCAGCGCCGAGCGCTCCTACCTGAGGCCGCAAGGGGCGGGGTCATCAGTCTCCTTCACGAGCTCGACTCAACGACCGTAGAGTGAACTTCCTCCTTCGGTCAACGTCTGTAGAGTGAGAGCCGTGAGTGGCGATGCGGGAGATGCGGGGCCTGCGACGAGGGCCGAGCGACGACGACGCAGCGAGACGGTGATCCGCGATGCGGCCAGGGCGTTGTTCGCCGAGCACGGCTACGAGCGCACGACCATCCGCGCGGTGGCGGATCGGGCGGGCGTGGATCCCGCGCTGGTCATGCAGAACTTCGGCAGTAAGGAGGCCTTGTTCGCCGCGGCCGCGCGGTGGAGCACGCCGGTCGACGAGCTCGTCGGCGCAACTCGTACCGAGCTGCCGCAGGCTGCGCTGGACCACGTACTCGTTGCCTTCGAGGATCCTGAGCGGCGTGCGGCGGCGGAGGCGCTGCTGCGGAGCTGCCTCACTCACCCTGCGGCGCAGGCGGTACTGCGCGATGAGGTGATGGGCGCCGCGCAGGAACGGGTTGCCTCCACGATCGGCGGACCGGATGCCGCCCTGCGCGCGGCTCTGCTGAATGCGTGCGTGCTGGGACTGACGATCAGCCGCTACCTGGTGGGGGTTCCGGCGGTGGCGGATGCCACGGCTGCCGACCTGGAGCGCGTCCTGCGGCCCGCCCTCGAGCGGCTCGTCGAGCCGACATGAATCGTGCTGACGAAGGGACACAAGTCCATTCGATCGGCGCGGGACGCCGTCGATGAAGGCCGATCGATCGCAGCGGACACCGTGCTGATGCGCTATGCGGCGGGCTCTCGCCCACCGGGGCGTGCAGCGGGTGGTGACGGCGCTGTTCTGCTATCTGGCTGCCGGAATTGTCAGCCACGCGCTGCTGGGCAGTCGGGGCCAGTTGACGCCCTTACATCATCACGGACGTCGATGGCCTCGGCGTGGACGGCCTCGACAGCCGGCGCAGCCTGCTCGCGCTGACCGGCCTGTTGCCGAGGTCGCCTTCGTCCTCGGTCCGCTGATCATCGGCTTTGCCGCGGGGGTGATCGCCGGCCGCCGCGATGGCGGTCGCGGGTAAGACCTCGTTGCTGGGCGCTTGGTGGCTGCACGGCGCGCCTGCGTTGCGGAGCGGCCGGGTGGAAACTCCTCGTCACCGGGTACGGCCCTGCCCGCATCAGCTCACCGGACACGTGAATCCGCACGTCTCGCCCGGTCGCGGAACGCATTTTCCAGGCCTGTGAGCGATCGGCGGCGGGCCCTCGACACGAGGAGGTGGTGCAGCCGGGCCGGCCGCACCACCTCTGTCGGGAGTGCTGTGATCAGGTAGCGCGTGCTCGGAAGCGGCGCAGTCGCAGGCTGTTGCCGACGACGAAGACGGAGCTGAACGCCATGGCCGCGCCGGCGATCATCGGGTTGAGCAGGCCGACGGCGGCCAGCGGGATGGCGGCGACGTTGTAGGCGAAGGCCCAGAACAGGTTGGTCTTGATCGTGGTCAGGGTCCGGCGGGAGAGCCGGACCGCGTCGGCGGCGGCGCGGAGGTCGCCGCGGACCAGGGTGATGTCGGAGGCCTCGATGGCGACGTCGGTACCGGTGCCCATGGCCAGACCGAGATCGGCCCGGGCGAGTGCGGCGGCGTCGTTGACGCCGTCGCCGACCATGGCCACGACCTTGCCCTGGCTCTGCAGCCGCTCGATGACCGCCAGCTTGTCGGCCGGCATGACGTCGGCGATCACCGTGTTCGGGCCGGCCGCGATCCCGACCTCGGCGGCCACCGACTCGGCGACGGCCTGGTTGTCGCCGGTCAGTAGCACCGGCGTCAGCCCGAGGCGGCGGAACTCGACGATCGCCTCGGCGGAGGTGTCCTTGATCGTGTCGGCGACGACGAGCACGGCGCGGGGCTGACCGTCCCAGGCGACGGCGACCGCGGTCCGTCCCTGCGCGGCCTCGGTCGCGGCGGCGTGGGCGAGTGCGCCGGACAGCGGGGTCGACCACTGCTCGAGTAGCCGGGGCCGGCCGACGAGCACGGCGTGGCCGTCGACCACGCCCTGCACGCCGAGGCCTTCGTGGTTGGTGAAGTCCTCGACGCCCGGCAGGTCCCCGGTGCGCTCGGTCGCGCCGTCGGCGATCGCCGCGGCGATGGGGTGCTCGGAGGCCTTCTCCAGAGCCCCGGCCAGCCGCAGCGCGGTGGCCTCGTCGACCCCGTCGGCGGTGTGGACTCCGGCCAGTGCCATCTTGCCGGTGGTCACAGTGCCGGTCTTGTCCAGCACGACGGTGTCCACCCGTCGGGTGGACTCCAGCACCTCCGGACCCTTGATCAGGATGCCCATCTGGGCGCCGCGACCGGTGCCCACCAGCAACGCGGTGGGTGTGGCCAGGCCCAGCGCGCACGGGCAGGCGATGATCAGGACGGCGACGGCGGCGGTGAACGCGGCCGTCGCGCCGACACCGGCGCCGAGCCAGAAGCCCAGCGTCACCACGGCGACGGCGATCACGATCGGCACGAACACCCCGGAGATGCGGTCGGCGAGGCGCTGCACGGCGGCCTTGCCGTTCTGGGCGTCCTCGACCAGCTTCGCCATCTGCGCGAGCTGGGTGTCGGAGCCGACCCGGGTGGCCCGCACGACCAGCCGGCCCCCGGCGTTGACGCAGGCGCCGACGACGGTGTCGCCGACGGCGACCTCGACCGGCACGGACTCGCCGGTCAGCATGGACGCGTCGACCGCGGAGCGGCCTTCGACGACCTCGCCGTCGGTGGCGATCTTCTCGCCGGGGCGGACGACGAACCGGTCACCGACCGCGAGCTCGGAGGTGGGGATGCGCTTCTCGATGGTGCGCCCGTCCTCGTCGCGCAGGACCGTGACGTCCTTCGCGCCGAGTTCGAGAAGCGCGCGCAGCGCGGCGCCGGCGCGGCGCTTGGAGCGCATCTCGAAGTAGCGCCCGGCCAGGACGAAGGTGATGACGCCGGCCACGACCTCGAGGTAGATATTCCCGGCGCCGTCGGTCGGGGAGACCGACAAGGTGAAGGGGTGGGTCATGCCAGGGATCCCGGCGGTGCCGAAGAACAGGGCGTAGACCGACCAGGCCATCGCCGCGGTGGTCCCCATGGAGATCAGTGTGTCCATGGTGGCGGCGCCGTGGCGCAGGTTCGTCCAGGCCGCCCGGTGGAACATCGCACCCGCCCAGGCCCAGACCGGGACGGTGAGAACCAGCGACAACCACTGCCAGTTCACGAACTGCAGTGCTGGCGCCATCGCCATGGCGATGACCGGCACCGCGAGCACGGCGGAGACCACCAGCCGGTGCCGCAGGCTGCGCAGCGCCTCGTTCTCCCCGCCACCGGCATCGCCACCGGCATCGGCATCGGCGGCCGGATCAGTCGGCAGCGTGGCCGTGTAGCCGGCGGAGGCGACGGCCGCGACCAGCCGGTCGGCGTCGACCCCGGTCGGGGCCGAGACCTTGGCCTTCTCGGTGGCGTAGTTGACGGTGGCGGTGACGCCGTCGAGCTTGTTGAGCTTGCGCTCGACCCGGTTCGCGCAGGAGGCACACGTCATGCCACCGATCGCGAACTCGATCTCCTGGACGTCCTGGCCGGGCTGCGGCAGTGTCGCGGTCACTGGTGTCCCCCCTCACTGTGCGCGGGTGAGTTGATGTCCGCGATGGCAGGAGCGCTGTAGCCGCCCGCGTGACCGGCGGCGCCGCTGGGAGCGGGCTGCAGGTGTGCGGTCGGGACATCGACAGCGGATCCGGTCGCAAAGGCTCCTGCGCCGAGCAGGACAGCGACCGCACCGTAGGCAGAAAGTCGCGCGACGGTATTCATGGGATCGTTCCCTCTTGTCGGACCCGATCCGGGTGGACGTCGGTGGCGCCGCTGGGGCAGCGCGTGCCTCGGTGACCCGTACCGGGTAGGTGGTCAGGTCGTGATCAGGAGTCGGATACGACCTGGTAGCCGGCCTCGGTGACTGCGGCGCGCACGGAGTCAGGGGAGACCTCGCCCTCGCCGGTGACGGTGACCGCGCCGGTCGGCAGATCCACGGCCACATCGGTCACGCCGACGATCTCACTGATCTCCTCGGTGACCGAGGCGATGCAGTGGCCGCAGGTCATGCCGGTGACGGTGTAGGTGGCGGTACTCATGGCTCGGATACCTCTCTCGTGACGGCCCGCGGCGCGGGCCGCAGTTGGCTTCGGCGCCCGGGGCGGTGATGCCACACCCTGCGTCGGGGCTGTGAAGGGCCGGTCAGGACCGGACCAGGCGCGCGATGGCCGCGCTGGCCTCCTCGATCTTCTCCTCGGCGACCGCCCCGCCCTCGGCGGCGGCGTCGGTGACGCAGTGCTTGAGGTGCTCGTCGAGCAGGCCCAGCGCGACGGCCTCGAGTGCCTTGTTGACCGCGGAGACCTGGGTGAGGATGTCGATGCAGTACTTGTCCGACTCGATCATCTTGCTGATCCCGCGGACCTGCCCCTCGATCCGGCGCATCCGCTTGACGTGCGCGTCCTTGTTGTCGGCGTAACCGTGCTGCATCGCCTACCTCCTCGTGTCACTCACACTGTACCCCTAGGGGGTACCCGCATCAAGGTGGTCAAGTGTCCGGCCCAGCTGTGTCGGGTTACGGTCAGCGTGGCCTCGGGCACGGCGCGGGTGGCTCTCCACCTCTGACACGCCGCGAGTATCGGCAACGCCGACGGGTAAGACCACGACAGTGTGACTTGCACAGATGCTGTGCCCGGGTAGGGTACACGCCTGTTGCGGCTGATCAGGGGGTGTGAGGTGGAGTCATTTGTGCCGCTGGCGGTCCTTGCGGGCGCAGTCGTCCTGGTCGTGTCAGTAGTCGTTGGAATGGCTCAACTGGTCTCAGTCGGGCCCGTCCTGAAGGGCCGCCTGCCACATCTGGGGGGCCTGCCGCCGGTGGAGCATGCGGTCTCGCGCTTTCACGTCCGCTGGTACGCGGTGACGATGATTTTCCTGGCCTTCGACATGGAGATGATCTTCATGTACCCGTGGGCCGTCGTCGTCGCGACGATGGGGACGGCGGCGGTCGTCGAAATGTTCCTGTTTCTCGCGATCCTGCTCGCCGGCGTCGTCTACGCGTGGCGCGAGGGGGCCCTGCGATGGACCTGACTGCCGTCCTGCTGAGGTTCGCGGCTGGGGTGCCGCACGTCCTGCTCGTTGCGGTGCCCGGTCGCCCCGGGCTGCGCATGGATACCGAACTCCTGCTCAGGCGGCGCGGGTGGCCGGAGGCGACGAGCCCAGCTGAGGCCGATGTGCTGCTCGTCGCCGGGCATCCGGGACCTGAGCTGGGTGAGGTCGTCGAGAGCCTCTGGCGGGGGATCCCCGCGCCACGGGTTCGGCTCGACCTCGGCGACGACGCTACGATCGCGCACCTCGAGCGGCTGCTCGATCGGCTCCCCGCACGGCTGGCGGATGTTCGACTTGCTCGCGAGGAAGCCATAGCTGCCGCTGCCGTCTCCGACGTGGCGGACGAATCACACGCCGACCTCGCACAGCACGGCGAGCACGGCGAGCACGGCGAGCACGGCGAGCACGGCGAGCACGGCGAGCACGGCGAGGATACGCACGCAGCTGGTCACGAAGCCCACCTCAACGAGCACTCAGGCCATGCCGGCGACGGTGAGCCGCCCGACCAGGGCGGGGATACCGCTCATGGCCGGCACGAGCACCACGAACGCGATCACGCCGAGCACGCGGACAGCGGCTCCGGCCACGAGGACGACTCGGGCCACGCCGGCGACCACCAGCATCACCACATGGACATGCCGCTGCCCGGGGGCCTGGCCATGGCCGACGTCGCGGAGGATCGGGACGGTCTGGCACTCGACGTGCTCCATCTGCCGCTCGGTCCGGTGCTCCCGGACTGGCCGGCCGGCCTGGTCATCGACGTCGAGTTGCAGGGCGACGTGATCTCCTCGGCCGAGGCCCGCGTCCTCGACGTCGCCGAGCTGCGACCCTCGGCGCCGGTCGCTGCGGCGGTACGTGACCTCGATGTGGTCGCCCGCGTCCTCGCCGTCGCCGGTTGGCCGGGCCCGGCCGCCCGGGCACGCGACCTCCGTGACCGTGCCCGGGCCGGTGAACCGGCCGACGGCCTCTCTGGGCTGCTGCGCCTGGTCCGGCGGTCCCGCGTACTGCGGCTGATGCTGCGCAGGGTGGAGTTCGGTGACGGCGTGGACGTGGCCGAGCTGCTCGAGCGTCGCCTCGCCCGGATCGAGGCGCACGCCGCGGGGCGGACGGTCGGGGAGCCGGAGCGTCCGGTCCTCGCCGAGCTCGGCGGGCGTCTCGCGGGAGCGGAGTTCACCGCCGCCCGGCTGCTGGTCGCGGCACTCGATCCCGACGTCGACGGCGCAGCGACCCCCGCCGGCCTCCGCGACCGGGAGCCGGGCGAACGATGAGTGCCACGACCCTGCTGCTCCCGGCCCTGATGATCGCCGCCGTCTGGTTCCTCGCCGCACTCGACGGCGCCCTGGCGGGCCGGGCCGCCGGGCGACCCGTCGGGCCCGCCGCGGCCGCCGTCGAACCGGTCCGCGCCACGGTGCGGCTGCTGGTCGGCCAGCGGCGCAGCACGCTCGCCGCCGATGGTCTGCTGCGGTGGGCAGGGATCGTGTCGTTGATCGTCGCCGCGGTGCTGGCGGCAGCGGTCGTCCCGCTCGGTGAACGTCCGCTGGTCGACCTGTCGGTCGGCGTCGTGTGGTTCAACGCGATGGAGGTCGTCGCGTGGGCGGCGGTGTGGCTGGTCGGGTGGGGGCCCAACGGGGCGTTGTCGCTGGTCGGCGGGTACCGGTTCGTCGCCCAGGGCCTGTCCTACGAGCTCCCGCACATGTTCGCGATCATCACCGCAGCCCTGGCCGCGGGCAGCCTGCGGATCACCGACATCGTCGACGCCCAGGCCGGCCTGTGGTTCGTCGTCCTGATGCCGGCGGCGTTCGTCGCCTATCTGCTCAGCGCGGCCGCGATGGCGTTCTGGGGGCCGTTCGATGCCCCGGTCGCCCGCGACACCGCGGGGGGCGCGGGCTCGGAGCTCGCGGGTGTGGACCGGCTGCTGTTCGCCGGGGGGCGCCGGCTGCTGCTCGTGGCCGCGGCGGCGATGGCGGTCCCGCTGTTCCTCGGCGGCGGTCACGGGCCGTGGCTACCTGCGTGGGCGTGGGTGCTACTCAAGACCGCCGCGGTGCTGGTCGTGCTGGTCTGGCTGCGCCACCGGCTCCCGACGATCCGGATGGACCGCTGGGCCGAGATCTCCTGGATCGTGCTCGTACCGCTGACGATCGTGCAGGCGCTCGTGGTCGCACTTGTCGTGCTGGCCAGGGGAGGGATGTAGATGGTTCTCGCCGTGTTCTGCGTGCTGAGCCTCCTGGCGATCTCCTCCGGTGTGCTGGTGTTCGTCGTCGACTCGATGGCGCGCGCAACGTTCTGCCTGCTGGTGTCGTTCCTCGCGGTCGCCGCGATGGTGCTGATGACCGGGCTGGCCTACCTCGGTGTCGTCATCATCCTGATGATGATCATCGAGATGGTGATCATGGCCGTGTTCATGGTCATGTTCATGATGAACCCGGCCGGGCTGATGCCGATGTCGATGTTTCACAACACCCGCGGCGCGGCCGTCATCTCGGGCCTGGTGTTCACCGGACTGGCCGCGGGGATCCTCGTCGTGGACTGGCCGCAGCGCCGTGGTGTGCCTGCGCCGGATCCGACCGTCGCGCTGGGCGAGGCCCTGATGGGCGGCCACATGCTGACCATGATGACCCTCGGCGTGACGCTGTTCGCCACCATCGTGGCCACCGTGGTCCTGTCCACCGGGCGTGGCCGCTACGACCGGCTCGGCGACGACCTCGACGCCGAGCGAGCCGATGACCCGGCCGGTGGGGGTGTCGGTCGATGATCCTCGAGGCGTTCCTGCTCGTGGCCGCCGCACTGTTGTGTATCGGGCTGTTCGGCGCACTGACCCAGCAGTCGATCGTGATGCTGATGATGGGCCTGGAGCTGATGATCAACGGGATCACCCTGGCCGCGGCCGCGTTCTGGTACTTCCTCGCCCCGGCCTCCGACGGCCAGGTGATCGTGGTGGCGGTGGTGACCGCGATGGCGATCGAGATGGCGATGGGGTTCGCCGTGGTCACCGCCATCTACCGTGCCCAGCGGATCGACATGACCGACTCGGCCACCGAGCTGGAGGGCTGAGCGGTGCTGCTCGCGGTGCTCATCGGCCTCCCGGCCGTCGCCGGCGCGGTGCTGCTGCTGGCCCACCCGGCCCGCGGCGCGACCGCGGCCGGTGTCGCCACGGCGGCGGCCACCCTGGCGCTCGCCGTGGCCGCCGCGGCGACGCGGCCCGCGTCCGAAGTGTCGTTGCTGGCCGGTATTCGGGCCGGGTTCGCCGTCGACGGGCTCTCGGCGGTACTGGTCGTCCTGGTCGCCGCGGTGCTGCTGGCCGCGCTGGTCGTCGCTGCTGCCGAGCCGGGCCTGCGGACCGGCCGGTTCCACGGCCTGATGCTGGTCTTCGCGGCCGCGATGCTGGTCACCGTCACCGCCACGACATTGCCGGCGCTGCTGATGGCCTGGGAGGTGATGGGCGCGACGAGCTGGGCGCTGATCGGCTACCGGCTCGACGACCGGGTGGCCGCCCGCGCCGGCACGGTCGCGTTCCTGACCACACGGGCCGCCGACCTGGGCCTCTACGTCGCGGCCGGGGCGATGCTCGCCGGCGGCGCGGGCGCGATGGCGCTGACGGATCTGGCCGGTCTCGACGGCGTCTGGGGCGACGTCGCGGTCGCCGGTGTCGTCGTCGCCGCGCTGGGAAAATCCGCGCAGCTGCCGTTCAGCTTCTGGCTGTCCGGGGCGATGCACGGACCCAGCCCGACCTCCGCGCTGCTGCACTCCGCGACGATGGTCGCCGCCGGTGGCTACCTGCTGCTGCGGATCGCCCCATCCCTGGAAGCGGCCGGCTGGGCGGCCCCGCTCGTGGCGTGGATCGGGGTGGCGACCGCGCTGCTGCTCGGCCTGGTCGCCGCGGTCCAGGACGATCTCAAGCAGCTGCTCGCCGCCTCCACCTGCTCACAGATCGGGTTCATCGTGCTCGCGGCCGGGACGGCCGGTGTGTCGGCCGGGGCGCTGCAGACCGTGGCGCACGCCGCGGCGAAGAGCCTGTTGTTCCTGGTCGCCGGCCTGTGGCTGGCCACATTCGGCACCCGCAGCCTGACCGGCGGTCTGCGCGGGGCCGCGCGGCGGCACCCCGTGGTCGGGGCCGCATTCACCGTCGGTGCGCTCGCGCTGGCCGGGCTGCCGCCGTTCGGGCTCTGGGTCGGCAAGGACGCCGTGCTGGCCGCCGCCCTGGGCTCCTCGCCCGCGCTGTACCTGGTCGGACTGGTCGCCGGGTGGACCGCGGCGTTCTACAGCGGACGTGCACTGTGGTTCGCCTGGCAACCCGCCGACCGCCCGGCCACCGGTGCTGCTCCGGTCCGGATACCGCTCCCGGCGGTGACCACGACCGTCGTGCTCGCCCTCGCCGCCGCGGGGGCCGGAATCCTGGCACTGGGCCCGGTGCGGCCGGACCCGGCTCCGCAGGTCTGGGAGCTCGTGCTGTCCGGCGTCCTGGCCGGTGCCGGCGTGCTGCTGGTGTGGCGGTTCGCCGAGCGCGTCCCGACGCCAAGCCTGCTGGACCGGTGGCTCGGCCTCGAGGCGTTCGCGCTCCGCTACGTCGTCGGCCCGGTCGTGACCTTGGGAGCAGCTCTGGCCGTGGTCGACGACCGCGTGCTCGCCCGTGTCCCGGCGGGCGCGGCGAGTGCCACCTCGCGGCTGGCCGGGGTCGTGGCCGGGCACGGTGAGCGCGGCGTCGACCGGGCCGTAGCCGGGCTCGCCGACGGCGCCCGCGCGCTGGGCCGAGCCGCCCGTCGTCCGCAGACCGGGCAGATCCACCAGTACTACGCGCAGGCCTCGGTCGGGTTCGCCCTGCTCGCGGCGCTGGCCGTCCTCGTGATCGTCGTGAGGTGACCCCGGAATGCTCTCGCTGATCGTCTTCCTGCCCGCGCTGGTCGCGGTCGCGCTGTGCGCGGTTCCGGCGCGGGCGGGCACGACGGTGTTCGCCAGTGCGTGGCTCGCGGCGGGGCTCGCGCAGCTCGGGCTGATCGCCGTGGTCTGGGCGGGCCTGCCCGCGTCGGGGTACGGCTTCGTCGAGCGCTACGCGTGGATCCCCAGCGCCGGGATCTCCTACCACGTCGGCGTGGACGGGCTGTCGCTGCCGCTGCTGGCGCTGACCGCGGTGCTGTTCACCGCGACCGCGGTCTACACGCTGCGCGGCATCGCCCGCCCGAAGGGCTTCGTGCTCCTGTTCCTGGCGTTGCAGGCGGTCAGCGCGGGCCTGTTCGTCGCGCTCGACCTGATCCTGTTCTTCCTGTTCTTCGACCTGTCGATCGTGTTCATGTACTTCGTGATCGCCGGGTGGGGCACCGGCGCGCCGGCGCGGCGGGCGGCGCTGACGTTCTTCCTCTACACCTTCCTGGGCTCACTCGCGCTGCTGCTCGGGTTCATCCTGCTCGCCCTGGCCGGACCGCAGGTCACCTTCGACATCCCGACCCTGGCAGCGCAGAACCCCCTCGCCGGCGGCGGCGGGTACGCCGGGCTGACCCTGCTGGTGATCGGGATCGGGCTGGCGGTCAAGACCCCGCTGTTCCCGTTCCACACCTGGCTGCCGCCCGCGCACACCGAGGCGCCCGCGGCCGGGTCGGCGATCCTGGCCGCGATCCTGCTCAAGATGGGCACCTACGGCTTCGTCCGGATCGCGATGCCGCTGCTGCCCGCGAGCTGGCGCCAGTTCGCGCTGGTCGCCGTCGTGGCCGGGGTGGTCTCGGTGCTCTGGGGTGCCCTGGTCGCGCTCGCCCAGACCGACCTCAAACGCATGATCGCCTACACCTCGGTCAACCACATGGGCTACGTCCTGCTCGGCCTCGGCGCAGCCGGCCTGATCACCGCCGACGACGAGCAGGCCCGCCAGCTCGCCACCTCGGGCGCGATCTACCAGATGGTCAGCCACGGCCTGATCACCGCGGCGCTGTTCCTGCTCGCCGGGTCGCTGCACGAGCGCGGCCACACCTACGAGATGAGCGCCTACGGTGGGCTCGCGACCCGCACACCGCGCTTCGCCGGGCTGTTCGCCGTCGCCGCGTTCGCCTCACTCGGCCTTCCCGGGTTCTCCGGGTTCATCGCCGAGTTCCAGATCTTCGCCGGAGCGCTGGGCGCCGTCCCGGTCGCGACCGTCGTCGCGGTGACCGGTGTCCTGCTCACCGCCGCGTTGTTCCTGGTCGCCATGGGGCGGATGCTCTCCGGCGATGTCCGCGTCCCGGACGCCCCCGGCACCCCGCGCCCGTTCCCCGACCTCGACGCCCGGGAGCTGCTGGCCATCGGCGCGCTACTGGTCCTGGCGACCGTGCTCGGGCTGCTGCCGCGGGTCCTGCTCGACGTGATCGAACCCGCCGCCCGCACCCTGGGCGACCTGGTGACGCGGTGATTCGGCCGTGACAGTCCACAGTGACCCGTCCGCTCTGATCCCGGAGATCGCGTTGCTGCTCGGCGCGGTCGCCGGGCTGCTGCTCGGTGCCTGGACCCCACGCCGACGCCAGTGGACGATCCGGGTACTGGCCGCACTGGCCTGCACCGTCGGCCTGGCCGCGACCGCCGTCGCCGCGACCCGACCGGTCGACGTGGTGTTCGGGACCTACGTCCTCGACACCGCGACCCACGCCACCCGGGCGATCGTGCTCGTCGCGACGCTGCTGCTGCTCGCCCTGTGCGGCGACACCGTGGCCGGGCACCGCCGCGAGACCGAGTTCGTCGTCCTCGTGCAGCTCGGGGCGCTGGGTTCGATCCTGCTCGGCGGCGCCGCCGATCTGATTTTGCTGTTCGCTGCGTTCCTGCTCGCCAGCGTCCCGCTCTACGCCCTGGCCGGCTGGGCCAAGCAGGGCACCGCACCCGAAGCGGCGCTCAAGTACTACCTCGCCGGCGCGCTCGCCGGGGTCACCACCGTGGCCGGGGTGACCCTGCTGTTCGGCACAGCGGGAGCAACCGGCTACGACGCGGTTGCCGACGGGATCGCCTCCGGACCGGGCGGCGCCGCTGCGGTCGGACTGATCGCCGTGCTGGTCGGGCTGGCGTTCAAGGCTGGAGCGGTTCCCGCCCACTTCTGGGTGCCTGACGTCGCCGACGGCACACCGCCGGCGGTCGCCGCTGTGATCACCACGCTGCCGAAGATCGGCGCCCTGGTCGCCACCTACCGGCTGCTCGACACCGCGGTCCCGGCCGACGTCGTCGACTGGCCTCTGATCATCGCGATCCTGGCTGCGGTGAGCATGACACTCGGCAACCTCGCCGCGTTCGCCCAGACCTCGGTGCTGCGGCTGCTCGGCTACTCGACCATCTCGCAGGTCGGCTACATGCTCATGGCCCTCGCCGTCGCCGGACGCGCCCCGCTGGCGCAGCCGGCGCTGCTGTTCTACCTGGCCGCTTACGCCATCACCAACATCGCCGCGTTCGCCGTCGTCGCCGCCACCGGGCAGCGCACCCTCGCCGGCCACCGGGGACTGTTCCGCCGGGACCCGCCACTCGCGATCGCGCTGGTGGTCGCGCTGCTGGGGTTGGTCGGGACTCCGCCGACCGCGGTGTTCCTCGGCAAGCTCGTCGTGTTCACCGCGACCGTGGACGGGGGGCTGGTCTGGTTGGTCGCGCTCGCCGTGGTCAACACCGTCGCGTCGCTGTTCTACTACCTGCGCTGGATCGCGCCCGCCTTCGGCGAACCGGGCCCCGACCACGAGCGGCCGGTGACCCGGGCTCGTGGCTGGGCGCGTGGGACCGCGCTCGGTGCCGCCGCGCTGTCGCTGCTGCTCGGCCTCGGCGGTGGGGTGGTGTTGAACACCGTTGTGTGAGCCCCCGAAGTCGACATGCTTCACCGTCGGTACCGTGGCCGGGGTGAGTAATCAACGGGTTGAGCTGCGGTTGCTGCTCATCGTGCCCGTGTTGCTCGCGCTGCTGGGCATGCACGCGTTCGTGGCCGCCCCGCCGGGCGAGACCGGGCACGCCGCGACCACGGCCGCCGTCCCGTCGGATGGTGCTGCCGGGATCCCTGCGATCTCCGACCTGACGTTACCCGGCCACGACCCGGCTGACGTGCCCGGCGACCATGGCGCCCGGTCGGATCCGGAGCACGCCTTGCACTTGTGCCTGGCCATCCTGACCTCCCTCGGTGTGCTCCTTCTCGCTGCCGGGCTCCGCCTCGGTGGCCCCATGCTCGGTTCGCTGGTCGCACCCGTCCGGAGCTCACTTCGACGGTGGTCTGTTGCCAGACCGCCACCTATGTCTCGTCGTCTTGCCCAGCTGTGCGTGATGCGGAGCTGATCGGCCCCCAGCGCGGAAGAGCGCTGGATTCCACCAGCTCACGACCGGTCACATGCAAGGGAGTCCACCATGAAGATCAAGAAGATGGCGCTCGCCACGACGGCGGTCACCGCGGCCCTCGCCCTGTCCGCGTGCGGCGGTGGGGAGGCCACCGGCTCGGCCGGCCAGGCACCGCCCGCGCCGACCTCGTCCGCGGCGGGCCAGCAGGTTTCCGCCGATCACAACGAGGCCGACATCGCTTTCGCCCAGGGCATGATCCCGCACCACCGGCAGGCGGTCGACATGGCCAATCTGGCGGCCGACCGTGCCGAGAGCGACCAGGTCAAGCAGCTCGCCACCGCGATCCAGCAGGCGCAGGGTCCCGAGATCCAGCAGCTGCAGGGCTTCCTCGCCGCATGGGGCGCGCCCGAGTCCGGCGGCATGCCGAACATGAGCCAGGAACACAACATGCCCGGGATGGAGCAGAACGGCATGTCCGGGATGTCGGGCATGATGAGTGATCAGCAGATGCAGCAGCTCGAGCAGGCATCCGGTGTCGAGTTCGACCGGATGTGGCTGCAGATGATGATCGCTCACCACGAGGGTGCCGTGCAGATGGCGCAGACGGAGCTGCGCGACGGGCGCAACCCGGAGGCGAAGGCGCTCGCCCAGACGATCATCGATGCCCAGCAGACCGAGATCACTCAGATGCAGGAGATGCTCGGCTAACAGCGCGACTCGGCGGCGGTGCGTCCGTCATCGGCGACGGCCGCCCACCGCCCGACCCATGCGCACGTGCGACGGCGTGATGGGGCCGGTGTGGCTCGGTGCGTCGCCGTACGTTCTGTGGTGCCCACTGGGGCCGCTCAGCGGCGCGGGCCCTCGTCCCGCGCCGTAGCCGGGAACGGCACGGCCGGAACACCACCTCAGGTTGTTCGCGTCGACTTCCCGGCACGGTCTCTCAGCGTTGTCACAGGGCCCAGAGGGAGAGTGGTGGGCATGGCAGCGGTCGCGCAGTCCCGAACGAGGACCGCGTGCGTCGGCGGCGTACCGCAGTCGCGAGGCGCCATGACCTGTGGTGTGATCGCCACGGTCGGGGCGGCACTGGTGGTTGATGTGCTCGCCGGCGAACACCCGATCCACACCCTTGCCCTCGTGGTACTGGTCGGGGCCGTCACCGGGCTGCGCCGGTGGATCGCGCCGCGATTCCGCGGTCTGTTGAGCCTTCTCAACGCGACCATCGTCGCCCAGCCCGCCCTGCATCTCGCGGGCAAGTGGCTGGGGCGCTCGGCTGAAGGATCTGGGCTTGAGTGGCCGGCACCGGCTGGTGTCTGGCACGGCCTCGTTCCGGATGGGGTGACCGGAACCCAGCTCGCCGCCACTGTGCTGATCGTCGCGATGGTCCTGATCTGCGGCGCTGCCGCGGACCTGGTGGTCGGCTACTTGCGAGCGCGATTTCCCCGCCTGGCCCAGCGCAGCCGATCGGTGCGACGCCCCGGCGTGCGCCTGCCCCGGGTGCGCCGACACGGATCGATGCTGCGTTGGTGCGGTTGGAGGTTGCAGTCAGCTCGTCGGGGGCCCCCGGGCGCTGGGGCTCCCGGCTGCTGAGTGCTCTCGCGACGCTCGGTCGCCGCCCGGGGCTCAGTGGCCGGACGGGCTCTGCACCGACTGCGCCTTCGACACCCTCTGAGCAGCGACCACGCGGGAACCGGGTAACGCCGCTCAGAACCGCGGCTACCGGCCGGCATCATCCTTCGCCAGAGTCGAACGGGTCGCGACCCGCACCCCGCAGCCGAGGCTGAGGCACACCTCGACGCCATCGCTGACTGCCTCGCCCCAGCCCATCGCACACGTCGCTGTCGTCCGACCGACTCGCAAATGGCTAGGCCGGACAGCCACGACCCCACCTGAGATCACGGGCCACGTCGCAACGGTCGCCGGTATCGGCAGCCACGAGGCCGTCGCGGATCACCGCCTGCCTCTCAACCTTCGCCCGCTGCTGCCCCATCCTCCTCGGATCCGGCGGCCGCTCGCGGGTATCGACAACATGGAGCAGCATTCATGCACGACGACTCTGACCGCTTCCGCTGGATACGAGACACCGTGCTCTCGGTCCTGCGGAGCGATTCACTGCTGAACGGACAAGGTCGCCGGCAGGTTCTCAGCCGGGCAGGTCGCACATCGACGCCCCAGACGACGTCACTGCTGGTGACCTGGACCGGTGCTCCCGGCTTCAGTCCCGACATGCTTCTCGACCGGTTCCTCCTCAGCCTCCACGACACCGGCATGCCAACCGGCTCCCTCGGGTCCCGACATGTCCTCGACCACGCCACCGCCGTCCTCCGCGGCGCGGCGCTCACCGCGGACAACGGCATCACCTTCTCCGTGGTTCGCACGGGCCGCTGGCTGGAGCAGTCCGCCGTCGTCGAGCACGGCCTCGAGCTCGTCGCGTTCGACGCTCGAGTGCCGCGCGCGGAACTCGACGGCCGGCTGCCAGCCGAGAGAGGCGTCCCTGCCACGCCAGGCTCGACTGCCAGTACTGGAACCGAGCCGGCCCATCTCCGCTCGGCTGACCAGTCCGCACCGGTCAGGGACGAGGTCACGCCACGCGAGCCCGTTGCGCCGTCGGTGTCGAGCAGCACAACTGGACGAGCTGGGTCTGAGCATCGCGCGGCGCGGCTGCTGCGGCGGCGTATCGGCTCTACCAACGCACACGATCCGCGAGGTACATCGTGACCGGAACACAGCGACTCCCGGCCCTGTGCGGAGACGCGCTCGGCCGATGGCGACGGGCTACGGCACGCACCCAGCAGCAACGATCGCGACTCCAGGTTCGCAGGCGCGCAGACGGCCGCATCGTGCGGCCCGTCCGATTCCGCGGCGACACGTACTACCAGGTTCTGCGCGGAGCCGACAAGTCTGGAGCCAACGGGTCTCGGCAATACCCGTGATCGGACCACCGCACCCCTTGTCCGGCGGAGGATCGGGCTTCGACCCGCGCCGCGGGCACAGCATCAGCGACACCACGCCTGTTCAATACCCTGAGGGGGTATGACACTTTGGGGTCCTGCCGTATCTCCTTGGAGATAGGACTGTGTCTCGATCAGCTGCAGTGCGGTGACCCCGCTGTCGGGATCGACGCTGAGCGCCACGAGCTCGCCGCTGCCCGGAGTGGGGGAGACGACCTGCGCGGGGCGGCCCAGCACGGTGGGGAAGATCAGGGTGTCCAGGGCGCACCAGGTGTAGAGCGCCTGGCCAGCGACGGTGAACTGGTGCGGGGTCTCGCGCAGGGTGATGCCGTGCCCGACCACCGCGCCGTGCTCGTCGTACTCGGTGTCCGAGAGCCCGGCCAGTCCGTCGCGGACCTCCCCGGCGCCGCGCCCGGTGGTGTGGGCGAGGTCGTCGACGGTGACCGGATGCCCGCGGGCCAGCTCACGCAGCAGCGCCGGCCACAGCCAGCCCATCGCGTCCCCGGCGGCGCCGGGAGTGGAGCAGATGGTCTCGCTGAGCCGGGTGGCGAGATGCTCGGCGTCGATGCTCATGACAGAAACGTCCCTTCCGACGAGGGGATCGGGGAGGGGTGGGCTGGGGGTCAGGCGCAGCAGGAGGTGGGCATCTGGTTGCGGAACTGTCCGGCGGCGATGCGCAGGCCCTCGGCCATGGTCAGGTACGGCGCCCAGGTGTCGGCGACGTCGTCGACGGTCATGCCGGCGGTGATCGCGTAGGTGGCGGCGAGCATGATCTCCCCGGCCGCCTCGGCGGCCGCGTGCACCCCAAGCATCCGCCCGCTCTCGGCGTCGGCCACCACCTTGATCACCCCGCGGGTGTCGCGGTTGGCCAGCGCCCGGGGCACATCGGCCAGGTCCAGCACCCGGCAGTCGCAGCGGTACCCGGCGGCCAGCGCCTGGGTCTCGCTGAGCCCGGCGGAGGCCAGCTGGGGACGAGTGAACACGACCGCGGGCAGCCCGGTGTAGTCGACGATGGCCGGGCGGGGCCCGGCGGCGTCAGTGGCGTTGAGCGCCGCCACGCGTCCGGTGGCGGCGGCAACGTAGACGTACTGCGGCGCCCCGGACACGTCCCCGGCGGCGAACACCCGCGGGTTGGAGCTGCGCTGGGCCTCGTCGACGGCGACGAAACCCCGCTCGTCGGTCTGCACCCCCGCCGCGTCCAGGCCCAGCCCGTTGGTGCGCGGGGTGCGCCCGGTCGCGACCAGCAGCCGGGCCCCGCTGGCGCGCTGCCTGCCTCCGGTCACCACCGTCGCCTCGCCGGTACCGACGTCGACCTGCACCGCCCGGTCCTCGATGACGGTGATCGAGTCGTCGGCGAACACCCGGCGCAGCGTGTCAGCGAGTTCGGGCTCAGCCGTCGGCGCGAGGCGTCCCACGAGGGTGACCTGGGCGCCGAGGTGGGCGAACAGCTGGGCCTGCTCCATCCCCACATAGCCTCCGCCGATGACCACCAGCGACTCGGGCAGCTCGGTCTGCTCCATCGCCGTGGTCGAGCTCAACCAGTCCACCTCGTCTAGGCCGGGCAGCGGCGGGCGGGAGGGCTCGGACCCGGTGGCGATCAGGTAGGCGTGCGCAGCCAGCGGTTCATCGTCCACGAGCAGGGTGTCGGGGTCGGCGAAGCGGGCGTGCCCGGGGCGGACCTCGAAGCCGTGGGCGGCGGCTACGTCGGCGTACTTGGCCTGGCGCAGCCGTCCGGTCAGCTCGTCCTTCTGCTCCACCAACGCGCCCAGGTCCACCGGCCCGGACGAGGTCGGGGCACCGGGAAACGGGTTGCCCAGCGCGCCGTGCCGCGCCCCGGCCGCGGCCAGCAACGTCTTCGACGGCACACACCCCACGTTGACGCAGGTCCCGCCCAGGGTTGCGTGCTCGACCAGCACCACGGTCTTGCCGGCGCCGCGGGCGGCAATCGCGGCGGCCATCGCCGCCCCACCCGAGCCGATCACCACCAGGTCCAGCGCTGCGGTGTCCTCCACGTCGTCGTCCACGTCGGGGCCTCCTGACCTCCGTTGAGCTCGTCTGAACCGTCCAATCCGGCTAGACGAATACATGCTAGCGTAGTGGCATCCGTCAAGGCGGATGCATGACACGATGGAGGGAGCGCAGCGGATGGTCACCAGCTCGAGGACGGCACCAGGCCCGCCGACCGAGCCGGCCGCGCAGACAGGCGGCGAGGTCCCAGCACCGGTGGCGGGCGCCGAGGTGTCGGCGCCCCCGCTGCTCGGGCAGGCCGGCGAGCAGGCGGGGGTGGTGGCGAAGTTCTTCCGCGCGTTGGGTGACCCGACCCGGCTGCGGCTGTTGGAGTTCCTGCTCGCCGGCGAGCACACCGTCAGCGAGTGCGTCGCGCACGTCGGGCTGGCCCAGGGGCGGGTGTCGACGCACCTGGCGTGTCTGGCCGACTGTGGCTACGTCGCGGTGCGCCGCGAGGGCCGGTTCTCCCACTACCGGGTGGCCGACCCGCGAGTGGCCGACCTGGTGGTGCTGGCCCGCTCGCTGGCCGCGGACAACTGCTCCGCGCTCTCGGCGTGCGCGCGCATCGACCCCCGCCCCTGACTCGATCCCGCCCTGACCTCGCTGGGGACCAGGATCCTTCATACCTGCCGACCGACCCGACCGCGGCCCCACCAGCGGCTCCGACACCGAACGCGCCGACACCGAACACACCGAGGTCGAGCGCGCTGGCGGGGCCCGCGGCGTTTGGGTGTCGCCGCCCTGCTCGTGCGGCTGGTGATGTTGCTGCGCGGGGCCGGCGTTGCTCGCCGCCGGGGCGCTAGGAGCGGCCGGCTCCGAGCTCGCCAATCCCTGGCTGATCGGCGCTGGCGTCGTGCTACTGCTGGTTGCGCTAGACCGGGCCCTGCCGGATCGACCGCCGCAGTCGTGACGGCCGCGACCATGGGATGTCTGACTCTCGGGAAGTCGACGGGCCTTGCGGTGTCGGATGCGGTGACCCCGCGACCCCGCGGTCAGCCGTTGCCGGGGTCGGCCAGGTCAATGAGTTGCCACGGCCGGGCCAGGTTGTCCTCCAGCCCCTGCGGAGACGAAACGCGCGCGCCGCACCGCGTGCCGCTCCCGGGAACGCGTCCTCACCGACCGCGAGGACGGCCTGGCCCTCAATTTATCGCCGGTCCAGTCGTTGCGGGTCGAGGATATCGAGTGCGCCGGACCTTCGGGAAGCACTACCCAAACATATCGATGGCCGTTAGAATGTTTGTATGGCCATGGATGACGCATGTGACCTGCTCTGTCTCGATCTTCCGCACGCCGAACGGATCCGTGCCGCACTGCCGGACAGCACTCGTGTCGAACCGGCGGCCGGTATGGCCCGCGGGCTCGGGGATTCCACCCGGCTGCGGATCGCGGCCGCCCTTCTCCAGGGTGCCGAGCTGTGCGTGTGCGACACCGCCTGGGTCGTCGGTGCGTCGCAGGCCCTGGTGTCACATCACCTGCGCCAGCTGCGCACGGTCGGGGTTGTGACCTCGCGCCGGGACGGCCGGATGGTGATGTACCAGCTCTCCGACCGGGGACGCGCCGTCCTGTCGGTGCTGGTCGAGGTCGACAACGGCACAGCCGTCGACACCGATGGCGACGGCGACGCGGTGCTGGAAGGAGCGGATCGTGTCTGAGTCCGGCACTGCACCCGCACCCGCGAACGACAGCGCTGCCGGGGGCGACGAGGGGCCCGGCCGTATCTGGCAGGTCCGTGAGCTGCAGCTCGCCGCGGTCGCTGCGGTGCTACTCGCCGCCGCCTGGGTGATCGATCTCGTCGCCGGTGGGCCGGCGCTGCTGATCGGCGGGGTCGAGTTGGTCGCGGCCGTGGTCGCGGCGTCGACGTTCGTGCCCGACGCGCTACGCAATCTGCGCCACGGCCGGATCGGTGTCGGCACCCTGATGACGATCGCCGTGATCGGCGCCGTCGCACTCGGACAGATCGCCGAGGCCGCCCTGCTCGGGATCCTGTTCTCCATCGCCGAAGGGCTCGAGCACCATGCTGTGACCCGGACCCGCCGCGGCCTGCGTGCCCTGCTCGGGCTGGTCCCCCCGACCGCCTCGGTGCTGCGTGACGGCGACGAGGTCACCGTCTCCCCTGACGACCTCGTCGTCGGCGACGTCCTGATCGTGCGCCCCGGCGAGCGGGCCGCGACCGACGGCACCATCCGGACCGGGCGGACCAGCCTGGACACCTCCGCGATCACCGGTGAGTCGGTCCCGATCGAGGCGGGACCGGGTGACGACCTCTACGCCGGGACGATCAACGGCGGTGGCGCGATCGAGGTCGTGGTCAGCGCCCCGGCCTCGGACAGCTCGCTGGCGCGGATCGTGCACATCGTCGAGCAGGCCCAGGAGCGCAAGGGCTCCGGTCAGCGCCTCGCCGACCGGATCGCTCGCCCGCTGGTTCCTGCGATCATGGTCCTGGCCGTTCTGATCGCCGGGCTGGGCGCGCTGTTCGGCGACCCGGTGCTCTGGCTCGAACGAGCCCTGGTCGTGCTCGTGGCTGCGTCACCGTGCGCGCTGGCGATCTCGGTACCGCTGACCGTGGTCGCCGCGATCGGCGCGTCGAGCCGGCACGGCGCGCTGGTCAAGGGTGGTGCGGCGCTGGAGGAGCTCGGCCGGATCCGCGCCGTCGCCCTCGACAAGACCGGCACCCTGACCCGCAACAGTCCCGAGGTGGTCGAGGTTCTCGCCGCGCCCGGCGAGGACCGCACCGACGTGCTGGCCACCGCCGCCGCGCTGGAATCCCGGAGCGAGCACCCGCTGGCCCGGGCGGTCCTCACCGCCGCCGAGGCGGCACCGTGGTCGGTCGCGGTACGGCCCGCCGACGACGTCACCGCCGTGCCCGGGCACGGCCTGATCGGCGTCCGCGACGGGGTCGAGCTGCGGCTGGGCAGGCCCGGCTGGGTCGACGCCGGCCTGTTGGCCGAGGACGTCGCGCGGTTGCAGGACCAGGGGGCGACGGTCGTACTCCTCGAGCGCGGCGGCACGCTGCTCGGCGCCGTCGCCGTCCGGGACGAGCTGCGCCCCGAAGCCGTCGAAGCCGTTCGCCGCATGCGCGCGCTCGGGATTGACGTCGCCATGCTCACCGGCGACAACCGGCGCACCGCGGCCATGCTCGGCCAGCAGGCTGGGATCGGCGTCGTGCACGCGGAACTGCGCCCGGAGGACAAGGCTCGTCTGCTGCCCGAGATCGCCCGGGGTCGCCGGATCGCGATGGTCGGTGACGGCGTCAACGACGCCCCGGCGCTGGCCACCGCCGATGTCGGCATCGCGATGGGCGCCATGGGCACTGACGTCGCCATCGAGACCGCCGACGTCGCGCTGATGGGTGAGGACCTGCGCCACCTCCCGCAGAACCTCGCCCACGCCCGCCACGCGCGCACGATCATGCTGCAGAACGTCGGCTTCTCACTGCTGATCATCGGCACGCTGATCCCGCTCGCCGCGTTCGGCGTCCTGGGCCTGGCCACCGTCGTCGTGATCCACGAGGCCGCCGAAGTGCTGGTTATCCTCAACGCCGTCCGCGCCGCGCGGACACGGCCCCTGCCCGGTCTGACCGCCGCTCCGGCCACCTCGGGGCGACACCACATCGCGGTCGAGCCCGCGCCGGAACCGGACGACCCCTGCTGCGCGCCGGCACCCCGACCGGCCACACCCCACACGGTGGCCACCGGACCGTCGCCGCTCGACGCCGATCCGGGATCCGCTCCGGCACAGCCGCCGCACCAGAGCGGTTGTGCGGACGGATGCGCATGCTGCAGCCCCGAACCGTCCGCTGCTGAACAAGAGATACAGGCACACCAGAGGTCTCACCCATGACCACGGCCGACCGGGCGGCACGGCTGGCCAACACCGTCCTCACGGTTGCCGTGATCCCGCTTCTTCACCGGATGCAGAACGAGCTCGACCGCAACGGAACCCTGCGGCGGGGAACCCAGATGATGATGTGGGCTGCCTACGCGACGTTCGGAGTCCTGCTCACCGAGTCCCTCGCCCGCCACCGCGACGTGCCGACCGGCCGCCGCGGGACGACTCTCGCAGGAGCCGGCATGACGCCGTTCGACAGCCCGCAGTAGCTCAACGGCGGCGAGACCGGTGAGCTGATCACCAGTGGGATCTACCACTACAGCCGCAACCCCCGGTACACGGGCTTCGTGGCCGCCACGGCCGGGCTCGCCGTCGCCCGAGGCTCACCGCGGCCGCGCTGCTGGCCATCGAACTGACCGTAGTGATGCGCGCCTGGGTAGCGGTCGAGGAAAGCCACCTCCGGCGACAGTTCGGAACGGCCTACGGGCGCCTGTGCAGCCAGGTTCCGCGTTGGATCGGCGTTCGGTCATAGGGGCGGGGTCTCGCGTCCCGCCCTTGGGCTCTGAACATGTGACCAGGGGGTCAGCACCATGCTGGTACAGCATCTACGGGCGATACTGCTCGGTCCGGTAACGGTCACGATCACGATCATCATTCCACTGGTGATCGTAACGATCATGGGTTCCGCTCCGGGTCGATCTCAGTCCGGTACTCGGCTACCTGGCCCTGACTGCCGGCGCCCTGCTGATCGCGGGCGGTGTCGCGATGCTCGCCTGGACGATCAGGCTCTTCGCCCGGGAGGGCGAGGGAACATTGTCGCCACAGGACCCACCGCGCACCCTGGTAGTGCACGGGCCCTATCGACACGTGCGCCACCCGATGTTCAGTGGAGTCCTGGCTATCCTCGTCGGCGAGACGATCGCAACGCGGTCCCTGAGCCTCCTGGCATGGCTTGTCGTGTTCGCGCTCTTCGTCACCATCATGGTCCCCCGTGTTGAGGAACCGCGGCTAGCCCGCGGCTAGCCCACCGGTTCGGCGACGGCCACGCGCGCTATCGGGACAACGTCCCGCGCTGGATACCCCGCTTACAGCCCTGGGACCCCTCACCGCCGCGAAAGCCAACCGAATGATCCGGGAACGTCTGCTCACGTTGCCGGCGCGCTAGGTAGGGCGTGTCTCCGAAATAGGTGGGTCGGGGTGCGCGATGCTGTAGCGGTGTCGCGCACTGCGGTCCTGACCGACGTTCAGTGGGCCCGGCTGGCCCCGCTCCTGCCCTCGTCGGAGGGTCGTCGCGGGCGCCCGTTTCGAGACAACCGTCGAGTACTCGAGGGCATCATCTACCGATACCGGTGCGGCCTGGCCTGGCGGGATGTCCCGTCCGAGTTCGGGCCGTGGCAGACGTTGTGGAAGCGGCACCGCCGCTACTCCGGCCCATGAGGAACAACGGAACGGGTTCCATCGGTAGCGCTGGCGCGGTCGCTACTGGGCCCGGCACTCCGCGAAGCTGACCCGAGGGGCAGAGCAGGACGTCAGGACGCGGACGGTGCAGCTGGGCGTGCGCGCTCGATCGCCCGGTAGACGGTGGAGCGGGCGACGGAGAACAGCTCCGCGAGCTCGGCGCTGGTATGCGCGCCGGCGTGGTGCAGCTCGACGAGGTGGGACTCCTGGCGCGGGCTGAGCTTGGGCTTCTTGCCACGCAGCCGGCCCTTGGCGCGGGCGACCTTCATGCCCTCCCGGGTCCTCATCTTGATCAGGTCTGACTCGAACTCGGCGACCATGGCCAGCACGTTGAACAACAATCTGCCGACCGGGTCGGTCGGGTCGTGGACCGACCCGCCGAGGCTGAGCTTGACCTCGCGGGCGGTGAGCTCGGCGACGATGTCGCGGGCGTCGGGCAGCGACCGGGCGAGCCGGTCGAGTTTGGTCACGACCAGCACGTCGCCGCCGCGGCACGCGGCCATCGCCTCGCGCAGCCCGGGCCGGGCCCGGTTGGTTCCGGTCAGGCCGTGATCGACGTAGATCCGCTCGGGCGCAACGCCGAGGGTGGTGAGGGCGTCGCGTTGGGCGGTGAGGTCTTGTTCGTCGGTGGAGACCCGGGCGTAGCCGATCAGTAGTCCGCTCACCGTGCGAGTGTCCCAGTAAGCGCCCCTTCATCGGGCATTTCATCGGGCGGGTCTTACGGGAATCGCCGAGCAGCAGCGATCTTCGGTTCGCGGGCGGGGCCGGGGTGTCCCGGTGGGGGTTCGGTCTACGAGACGAGGTCGCGATCCGTGCGCCGCGACGCCTGCGTCGTCGACCGGAGAGAAGATCGTGAGAGGGTACGGCCGAGCAGCCGAGAGCGCATGGTCGGTCGACGCCACGTGTGGCGTGGTCAGCCCGGTGTGTCGGCCAGCGGTTGAACCAGTCGGTACTTGCCGCCGGTGGCGGGTTGGGGGAGCTGCTCGGCGCGTCGAACGGTGATCTGGGCGAGGCCGTGGGCGGCGAGCAGGTCGGTGAGTTCGCGGTGCACGTGGGCCCAGGCCTGCTGCGGGGTGGCGCCGGGTGCGGGCTGGATTCGCACCGAGAGCTCGGTCGGGGAGATCTGCAGGATCTGGAACAGCGCCACGGAGGGCAGCCGGTCCAGGCGGGTCGAGAGGGTCAGCGGGGTGAGTGTCACGGTGGTGCCGTGGGTGGTGGGGAGGGTGAGTAGGTCCGCGGTGCGGCCCTGCACCCGGATCGCGGGCAGTGGGCTGCCGCAGTCGCAGGGGTCGGGGCGGGCCAGGACGCTGTCGCCGAGGTCGTAGCGCAGGATCGACTGGGCCCGGTTGGCCAGGTTGGTCAGCAGCACGGTGTGGGACTGCTGGCCGGGCGGGGTGGGCCGGTGGTCGGCGTCGACGGGTTCGAGGATGGCCCAGTCGGCGTTGACGTGCAGCCAGCCGTGGTGGCAGCTGTAGGACAGGAACGGGCACTCGGTCGCGGCGTAGGAGTTGCCCACCGCGGAGCCGAACGCGGTGGCGATCCGCGCGATCTCTGGGTCGGGCAGGCCTTCGGCGGCGAGCGCGACCAGGGCGGGGCGGATCCGCAGCCGCCCGGCCTGTTGTTCGGTGGCCAGCAGCGCCGCGGTGGTGGCGTAGGGGGCGAGCACGGCGGGTGGGAACGCGTTGAGCTGGGTCACCAGTTCCGGCAGCGGGGTGTGTACCGACAGCGCCTGGACCCGGCGGCGGCCGCGTCTGGTGCGGCGCAGGCGGGCGGCCGCGGCGGTGGAGGCGAAGTGCCCGCCGGTGGCGGTGACCATCGCCAGTCGTCCCCGCCCGGCGATCAGCCGGGGCAGCGCGCTCGCGTTCAGCCAGGTGCTGAGCATGCGCGAGCTCAGCGCGGTGGTCACCGCGAGTGCCCGCTCGTCGAGCAGGAACATCCCCCGCGTGCCGGTGGTACCCGACGTGGTCGCCACCGTGTAGCCGGCTCGGGAACCGCCGCGGTAGCCGGGTGGGATGGCGAGGAACGGCTGGCCGATCTGGGCGGGGTCGGCCACGAACGCCTGCACCCGCTCCCTGCTCGCGCGCGGGTCGGTGACCCAGTCGTCGAACCGTGCCATCAGTGCCGCCTTGCTGGTGACCGGCAGCAGGCGCGGGTCCTCCACCCGGCCGGGCAGGTCCTGGTAGAGCTCGCGGTACACGCTGCCGTGGCCGCGGGCGAAGTCCACGAGCTCGGCCAGGCGGGCGCGTTGGCGGGCGTCGATCGCCTCCGGGCCGTGTCGGTAGGTCCGGCGGGCGTCGAGCAGCAGCCGCAACGCCCCGTCCTCGCCGGCGGGGCTCACCGCGGTGCGGCGTCGCTGTACGGGCGCTGGGCCACCCCGAGCAGGTAGTGCCCGCGAACCCGGGTGCGCCACCGGGACCCGACCTGCAGTCCCTGGCGCTCCAGTTCGGCGACGAACTCGCTCGCGGTGAACCGGTCCTCGGTGGGGTGGTCGAACAGCCACCGGTAGCCGCGGGTGGCCAGCGCGGCGGCGGTGACCTCGTCGAAGTAGAACCGCCCGCCCGGCTTGAGCACCCGAACGATCTCCGCCAGCGCCGCTCGCCAGTCCGGGACGTGGTGCACGATCGCGAAGTCGAACACCGCGTCGTAGCTGTTGTCCTCGGCGTCCAGGGCGGTGCGCAGGTCGGTCATGTCGCCGGTGGCCAGCCGCACCCGCTCCCCGTAACCAGCCAGCCGGCGCTTCGCCCGAGTGACCATGGCCGGGTCCAGGTCGATCGCGTCCACACGAGCCGCGGCGAACCGGCGCAGGATCAGCTCGGTGCCGTACCCCGCCCCGCACCCCACCTCGAGCACCCGCGCGTCCGGGGATAGTGCCCCGCCCAGCCGCAGCAGCGTCGGGGTCTCGTAGAACCGCTGCAACGCGCGCCGCGGCGGGCTGTTCACCAGGGCCGTTTCCACCCGGTTCATCAACACGACAGACCTCCCAGTTATCGACGATATGCGGTTACATCGTTGGCTAGCGATGGATACCAGAGGTGTCGCGGCGGTGTCCAGGGCTGCGACGATCGAGGGCGTCGAAAAGCTGGCGCCGAACATGGGCCACATGCGTTATCATCGCCGCATGACGATGCCAGATGCGGTGGCGGTGTCCCCGCGCCAGGAGTTGATGCCGGCTGCGGCGTTGTTCCACAGCCTGTCCGACCCGACCCGGCTCGCGATCGTGCAGCACCTCGCCCGGGGCGAGGCGCGGGTGGTGGATCTGACCGAGCGGCTCGGGTCGGCGCAGTCGACGGTGTCGGCGCACCTGGCGTGCCTGCGCGACTGCGGCCTGGTGATGGGCCGTCCGGAGGGCCGGCAGATGTTCTACTCGCTGACCCGCCCGGAGCTGCTGGACCTGCTCGCCGCCGCGGAGAGGTTGTTGGGGGCGACCGGGTCGGCCGTGGCGCTGTGCCCGAACTTCGGTACCGGCACCGTGGGGGTGCGCGGTGAGTGACGCGTGCGGGTGCGGCCCCGATGAGCCCCGCGTCGACGCCGAGACCGGTGAGGTCGTGGCGGAGCGGGAGCCGGAGCGGTTGTGGGAGGTCTCCGAGCTGCGCGCCGCCGCGGTGGCCGGGGTGCTGCTCGGCGCGTCGCTGGTCGTGGGCTGGTCCGGTGGGCCGGCGCCGGTGGAGCTCGCCCTGCAGGTCCTCGCGCTAGCGGTGGGGGCGTGGACGTTCGTGCCGTCCACACTGCGCCGCCTGGCCAAGGGCAAGATCGGGGTAGGCACCCTGATGACCATCGCCGCGGTCGGCGCCGTCGCGCTCGGCGAGGTCGGCGAGGCCGCGATGCTGGCGTTCCTGTTCTCCATCAGCGAGGGCCTGGAGGAGTACTCGATCGCCCGGACCCGCCGCGGCCTGCGCGCGCTGCTCTCGCTGGTCCCCGAGCAGGCCACCGTGCTGCGCGGCGGCCTGGAGATCGTGGTCGCTCCGGGCGAGCTGCGGGTCGGGGACACCATGCTGGTGCGCCCCGGGGAGCGCCTGGCCACCGACGGGACCGTCGGGACCGGGCGGACCGCGCTGGACGTCTCGGCGATCACCGGGGAGTCGGTGCCGGTCGAGGCCGGCCCCGGCGACGAGGTGTACGCCGGGTCGATCAACGGCACCGGCGTGCTGGAGGTGCAGGTCACCAGCACCGCCGCGGACAACTCGCTGGCCCGGATCGTGGCGATCGTGGAGGCCGAGCAGTCCCGCAAGGGCGCCGCGCAGCGCCTCGCCGACCGGATCGCGCGTCCACTGGTCCCGGGCGTGCTGGTCGCCGCCGCACTGATCGCCGTGGTGGGCAGCGTGTTCGGTGACCCGCTGGTGTGGATCGAACGCGCGCTGGTCGTGCTGGTCGCCGCGTCACCGTGCGCGCTGGCGATCTCGATCCCGGTGACCGTGGTCGCCGCGGTCGGCGCGGCGAGCAAGATGGGGGTGCTGGTCAAGGGCGGCGCCGCGCTCGAGGCCCTGGGCGCCGTGCGCCAGGTCGCCCTGGACAAGACCGGCACCCTGACCCGCAACCGGCCCGTCGTGATCGAGGTCGCCACCACCGGTGGCGCCACCCGCGAGCAGGTCCTCGCGCTGGCCGCCGCGCTGGAGGCGCGCAGCGAGCACCCCCTGGCCCGCGCGATCCTGGCCGCGGTCGACCAGCCCACCCCGGCCGCCGACGTCGAGGCCGTGCCCGGCGCCGGGCTCACCGGCCGCCTGGACGGGCGTGCGCTGCGGCTGGGCCGGCCGGGCTGGATCGACCCCGGTGACCTGGCCGGGCCGGTGCGCGGCATGCAGGAGGCCGGGGCGACCGCGGTGCTCGTCGAAGCCGACGGGACGGTCCTCGGCGCGGTCGCCGTGCGCGACGAGCTGCGGCCCGAGGCCGCCGAGGTCGTCGCCCACCTGCAGCGCGACGGCTACCGGGTCGCGATGCTCACCGGGGACAACCACGCCACCGCCGCCGCGCTCGCCGCGCAGGCCGGCATCCGTGACGTGCACGCCGAGCTGCGACCTGAGGACAAGGCTGCACTCATCGCGACGATGCGCGCCGAACGGCCCACCGCGATGGTCGGCGACGGCGTCAACGACGCCCCCGCGCTGGCCACCGCGGATCTGGGCATCGCCATGGGCGCGATGGGCACCGACGTGGCCATCGAAACCGCCGACGTCGCCCTGATGGGTGAGGACCTGCGCCACCTGCCCCAGGCCCTCGACCACGCCCGACGAGCCCGGCGGATCATGCTGCAGAACGTCGGGCTGTCGCTGGCCATCATCGTCGGACTGATGCCGCTGGCCCTGCTCGGCGTGCTCGGCCTGGCCGCGGTCGTCGCCGTGCACGAGCTCGCCGAGATCCTGGTCATCGCCAACGGGGTGCGCGCCGGCCGCACCCGCGCGCTGTCTCCCACCGCCGCCACGGTGCTCCCGCCGTCGGCGCCGACGCGCCCGCAACCGCTCGACGCCGCACATCGCGGCTGATGCCGGTGAACACCGGACGGATTCCCGAGGTTGAGGGGTAGGTGCAGGACGTGGTGAGGGACCAGACGCTGCAGCTGCTCCGTCAGGGGTACCGCTGGGCCGGCGGGCTGCGGCCAGACCCCCCGACGGCCCCGTGGGCGGTACCGACCCGGCTGCTGGGCCGCCGCGCGGTGCTGATCGGCGGCCCGGCCGGGGTGCGTCGCTTCTACGATCCGCGGCTACGCCGCCGCGGGTCGCTGCCGGCCCCATTGAAGCTGGTGCTGTTCGGCCGGGACACGGTGCACGGCCTCGACAATGCCGAGCACCACCACCGCAAGGCGCTGTACCTGCGGGTGCTCACCGCCGACGCGGTGGCCGACCTCGGTCGGTGTGCCGAGCAGGAGTGGCAGGCGGTCACCCGGCGCTGGGCGGGCGGGGCGCCGGTGCGGCTGTTCGACGAGGCCGTGCAGGTCCTGGGCGCGGCCGTGCTGCCGTGGGCCGGGATCCCGATGGCGTCCGCGGAGCTGCCCCGGCGGGCGCGGCAGCTCGCCGACATCGTCGACGGGTTCGGCACGCCGGGGCGGCCCTTCGCCCGGGCCGCCCTCGCCCGCGCGCGGCTGGGCCGGTGGGCGGCCGGGCTCGTCCGCCGGGCCCGCCTCGGACAGATCCACCCGGCGCCCGGTACCGCGCTGCACGCGGTCGCGACGGCCCGGGACCTGCGCGGGCGGCCGTTGCCCGCCCGCGTCGCCGGCGTCGCACTGCTCAACTTCGTGCGCCCAACCGTGGCCGCGGCCTGGTACGTGGCCTTCGCCGGCATGGCCCTGCACGAGCACCCCGAATGGCGCCACCGCCTCGCCGACACCGAGCCCGACCAGGGCGCTGTCGCCGCGTTCGCCCAGGAGGTGCGCCGGCGCTACCCGTTCGTGCCGGTGCTCGCCGCCGTGGCCCGCGAGGACCAGGACGTCCTCGGCGTCCCGGTCCCGCGCGGCGGGCTGGTGGTGCTCGACGTGCACGGCACCGACCACGACCCGACGCACTGGCCCGACCCCGACCGCTTCGACCCCGACCGCTTTCTCGCCGGCCCGGTCGACCCGGACACCCTGGTACCGCAGGGCGGTGGCGACGTGGCCACCGGGCACCGCTGCCCCGGCGAGGACGTCGTGCTCACCATGATCGCCGTCGCCACCCGCACGCTCGCCCGGCTGGACTACACGCTGCCACCCCAGGACCTCGAGGTCGACCTGTCCCGGGTCCCGACCCGCCCCCGCAGCGGCGTGCTCCTCACCCCCACCGCCCGCTGACGCATCGCACCCGGCCCGCGCATCACCCTGGTCGCCGCAGTGTCGGCGGCTGGTTCGGGTGCGCGGTCGCCAGGGCCGCCGCTCACGAGGTGCCGTGGGGTTCACGAGGTGCCGTCCGAGGGGGGCGGCCCTGGTCTGCCGATTCCTGCTCCGTGGCGTGTCCTGCGACGCTGCGGTTCTCGGTGCGCCACGACGCCCACAGCAGGGCGAGCACCCCGAGGGTGATCGCGGTGTCGGCCAGGTTGAACGTCGGGAACCAGCCCAGCCACAGGAAGTCGGTGACCGCGCCGTCCCCGGCCCGGTCCACGATGTTGGCCATCGCACCGCCCAGCACGAGGCCCGCCGGCACCGGCGGGCGCAGCCAGCCGGCGACGATCGCGACCAGCACGCCACTGGTGATCACCCCGGCCAGCGCGAGCACGGCCCAGGTCGGCAGCCCGTCGCCCAGACTGAACGCCACCCCGGTGTTGTAGCTGAGCTGTAGGCGCCCGATCCCGAGGTCTACCGGCGCGCCGGGCAGTCGGGTATCGGCCAGCCACTTGGTCACCACATCGACCAGGACAGCGACCGCCGCCGTGACACCGGCCGTGGCGACCGAGCGTGATCTCGGCCAGGCACTCATCGGCGCGACTCCGCCCGATCGCTCGGGTCCCCGTCCGACCTCGCACCAGCGACAGCAATCGGCATAAGGCGATGATAAACGGCGGAGCCGATGACAGCGCACCGGCTCCGTCTCGCCGCGGAGAGGCGGTGCCGCCAGCAGTACGCGGATGCGCCGCCTCAACAGACCGCAGCCGCGGCACGCCGGCACCTACAGGCCGAAGGCGCCGCCCTCGACCAGGATGACGATGCCCAGACCGATCAGCACGATCGGGAACAGCACCTGCTCCCAGCGCTCCAGCACCTCGGCGATCGGTTTGCGGGTGGCGACGAAGCGCGCCGCGGCGACCAGCACGGCGACCAGGGCGAGGAACACGATCGAGTAGGCGATGATGCCGCCGGTGCCGACGGTGGCGAAGACCGGTACGTAGACGCCGATGTTGTCCCCGCCGTTGGCGAAGGTGATCGCGGCGATGGCGGGCACGCTGAGCGCCTTGCCGCTGAGCTTGCCCTCGTCGTCATCGTCGTCACCGTCACACCAGGACCGCCAGGACCGCCAGGCCGCGAGCAGGCCCAGGACCAGCGGGATCAGGCCGAAGTACGGGATGACCTCCTCGGGCAGGAAACTGCGCGCGCCCAGGGCGACGAGCACCGCCGCGGCCAGGATGGCGCCGAAACCGAGGTACTGACCACCGAGGATCCTGGCCGTGGTCCCCGGGACGCCGGCACCTCGGGCATAGAACAGCGACAGCACGATGACGTCGTCGATGTTGGTGACCATGAACAGGCCGATGGCCTGCAGGGTCCACGTGAGGGGTTCCATGGCTGCTGCCTTCTTGGTGGTCGCCGACATCGTTCGGTCGGCGAGAGTCGGCCGCCGGGGAGCGGGCGGTACGGCGGTTCGGGCACGCCGCTCCAGCGGAGCGTGGTCCCGGTGAGCTACGACATGACATGCCGACCGAGCGGTGGGGCACCGCGAGCGGGGTGAGGACCGCTACGGCGGCGCCGGCGCTCGCGCGCGGTCCGACACGCTGTCAGCGTTCCGGGCACGTGACGCAGCGCGGGCGTGCTCGTGTGACCCAGAAACGGCAGACGAGCCGTGAATACGCTGAAGACGCTTGGTCGGGCACGCAGCATCGTCATACGACGATGCTATCATCGTCCGCCGCTGTCATAGTCAATAGCCGATGCAAATTCTCGCCGCGCTTTGCCGGCGTCGACCGGCCGCCGGGTACCTCGCGCTGCAGCGTGGACAGCGGCGTGACAGGTCAAGGCGCGATCGTAGGTCGGCGCCTGCGGACCACCGTCACCGAGAACCGGTGACGGTCGGTCACAGCGGTTTAGTGTCCTCCGGTGCACAGCACGATCAGCAGCATGAGCGGCGGCGACGATGTGGACCTGGGGTCGACCTGCCGGAGCCGCCATCACGTCAGCACTGCGCGGCGCGATGTCGGCGGCTCGACGCCCGGTAGAGCGGCGGTCAACGGTCCTCGTCCTCGTCGCCGGTGTCGGGATCGCGCAGCGTACGGCGGGTCCCGGCGAGGTCGGGGAGCTGGAACGAGTAGTGCCCGTGCACGTTGAGGTGACGGCGCATGTAGGGCGAGAGCCGTACAACGTCCTCGCCGCGCACTGGGCAGCCCTCCTGGCGCAGTTGGGCGAGGGCGGCATCGAGGTAGACGGTGTTCCACAGCGTGATGCAGTTCAGGACCAGCCCGAGCGCGCCGAGCTGGTCCTCCATGCCCTCGTGGTAGGCGCGGCGCAGATCGCCGCGGCGGCCGTGGAAGACGTGCCGGGCCAGGTCGTGGCGGCCTTCTTGCAGGTTGCGCATGCCCTTGATCTCCGCCCGGTACGGGGCTTGATCGACATACGACAGCACGTGCAGGGTCTTGAAGATCCGCCCGTAGTGGGCCAGGGCCTCACCGAGCTGGGTCGGGTTGCCGCCGTGGGCGAGCATCCGCAGCACGTCGTGCGCGCTGACCGCGCCGGTGTGGATGGACCCGGCCAAGCGCAACAGGTCGGGCCAGTGCGCCCTGACCCGACCGAGGTCGATCTTCCCGCGGGCGGCGGTGGCGAGCGGGCCATAGTCCGCGCCCGGGTTGATCCGCCACAGCTTCGCGTCGGGCAGGTCGGCCAGCTGGGGGCGGTAGTCGAACCCGAGCAGCCGCATCAGCCCGCACACCATGTCGCTGTACGAGCCGGTGTCGCTGATGATGACCTCCGGGCGCCGCCCGCCGTCCTGCCGGTAGATCAGGTCGATCACGTGCAGCGAGTCACGCGGGGTGCCCGACACGACCAGCCCGGCCAGCCCGACGGCCTGGTCGTTGACCAGATTGAGCAGCGTCACCCCGCGCCTGCGCCCGAAGTAGCGCGGGTTGGGACGGGCGTCGATGCTGCGCACCGGCACCACGAACCGGACACCGTCCACCGCCGCGAGCAGCCCACCACCCCACGCCTGGGCCAGCGGAATGTCGGCCTGAGCGGTGATGAGCGGGGCGTTCGCTGCGGCGTAGGTCTCCGCGCGCAGGTAGTTCTGGTCGACGTGGCTGATCCGGTGCCGGGTCAGCGCCGCCACTCCGGGGCTGAGGACCGGCGTGAACCCGACGTTGAGCGCGTGCGCGGTCAGCGCGGCCGCCACGCTCACCGACAGGTCGTCCAGGCGGGCCTGGCCGCCCGAGGCCGGAGTGAACGCCGCCGCGAACTCCGGGTGCCAGGACATCACCTCCAGCACCACCTCGCCGATGTCGACCCGCGGGAGCATCGCCTCGCAGCGGCGCCGCAGGTCGGTCAGGCTCGGCGGATCGGAGACGGCGTCGATCTTCCCGGCGTGCAACCGGCCTTGCTCGTCGATGGAGACCTCGGTGTTGGCGATCAGGCGCCCCGCGACGTGGCGCAGCGCGGCGTCGAGGTCGCTCGCGTGCTCGGCCAGCAGCGGGTCGGAATCGTGCGGGAGCTGCAGGGCGTTGAGCACCGGGCCGCGGGCGGCCTCCCACGCCGGGCCGTCCAGCAGCTGCGCGCGCGGGTCGGCCCAGCGACCGGAGGCAAGCGCGAAGATGTCGCGGCGGCGCAGCCGATGGTGAAATAGCTCTAGTACGCAGAATACGTAGCCGGCCCGGTTCACCGTGGTCTCCGGTCGCCCGGGGGTGAACACCACCCGCGCCCAGCCTGGCGGGACCAGGTCCACCGCGACCTTGCGGGCGTCGAGGTACCCCGCCGGTACCCGCGCCGTCGGGCGGGCATCGAGCAGGTCCGGCAGGGCGCGCAGCGCGTCGAGGACGGGGGTGGCCTCGGCGGTGGCGTCGAACCGAATGGCCGTGCACAGCATCGGCAGGAACGGGCGCACCACCGCATAGCGGTCGGCCAGGGTCGCCCGCCACTGCGTGTCGGGATCTGTGCCCGGGGCCGGTACGACGTCGGTGATGTTCGCGACCGCGGTGCGCAGCTCGGCCCGGGAGACCACGTTCTCGATCGCGTCCCAGACCAGCTCCAGCGTGATCTCCGGGCCCCATGTCGTGGCCTCGAGTAGTACCCCGACCGCGGCGGCCAACTTCCCGGCGTCGCGGCTGACCCGCGGATACCGCCGGGCCTGCTCGTCACGGGTCTGGCGTTGCGCACGGGCCAGCAGCTCGGTGGTCATCAGCACGTCGAACAGCTCCACCGCATCGTCGGTGGCCCTGGCCTGCAGCCCCACGACCGTGGCCAGCAGCGTCGCCAGCCGGCGGGCGTAGGGGTGGCGGCGCAACGCCGGCGCCTTCCCCGCCATGCCGTAGCGGGCCAGCTCGATCACCCGCCGCCGTGGGACCGCCCCCAGCTCGATCTGACCGACGCCGATCGCGGACAGCTCGCTGACCCGATCCAACGCCGCTGCCATCGCGCGGCCCGACGCCCGGGTCGGGCCCCGGCGCAGCCGTTCCAGCTCCGAGGTTCGTGCCCCGTCGGGGATCTCCAACAGCAGATCCAACGCAGCGGCCTGCGACGCGGTCAGCGGGGCGGCCAGGGTGTCCCACAGCCGCGCCATCGCCGCGTCCCGGACCCGGGCCACCAACCGAGCCAGGGTGGACACCCCGGGCAGCAGCACCCGGTGCTCCCGAAGCCAGACCACCGCGCCGTCGAACAGCGCCTTCGGGCCATCCCCGGTGGTCCACGCCCGGTCATCCACCCACCGCGCAAGCTCCTCGGCCGCCGCGGTGAACTCGACGAACCCGTACGCCTCGCGGATCTGCGCTGCGTGCTCGAGCCGGGTCATCTCCCGGACCCGGTAGTCCTTCACACACGACGGATCAACGATGTCGAGCTGCTCGGCTAGGTAGTCCACGACCTCGGTCGGAACATCGGTCGGATCGGCCAGGAACCGGCCGATGAACAGCAACGTCGTGAGCTGCACCGCGAACCCCAGCCGGGTGTGCGGCAGCCGCTTCGCCTCGACCAGAGCGCGGGCCTTGTCATCGAGCAGGAAGCAGCGGTCCAGCTCCGCCGTCGACGGCGGTCTCGCGTAGCAGCCGTACGTCGCGGCCTGCGCGTCGGTGAGGAACTCGACGGGCACGGAGAACCCCCAGCACGCCACGGACTCGAACGTCGAGCCCAGACCGTTCCCCGAACGCGGCGACGCTACCGCGAGCCCCGGGCTGGCGCCGCTCTACCGATGGATCCCGTTCCGTTGTTCCTCACGGGCCACTCCGGCGATGGCACCTGGGACCACGTTCTCGCGGCTCTGCTGACCGACGCCGACACCGCCGGGATCGTGGACTGGGCGGTCAGTGTGGACTCCACGATCCTCCGCGCCCACCAACACGCCGCGACCCTGGCCCGCGACACAGGGGGCAGGATCGAATTACACGAATCTGCTCGCCGAGCCCGGCGATCACGCCTTGGGTCGGTCTCGCGGCGGGCTGTCGACGAAGATCCACCAGCTCGTCGATGGTCACGGCCGGCCGCTGGTGGTCCTGCTCGGACCGGGCCAAGGCGGGGACTCGCCGATGTTCCCGCACCTGATGGCGCATCTGAGCATCGCGCGAGCGGGCCCGGGACGTCCCCGAACACGGCCGGAACGACTGCGCGCTGACAAGGCCTACTCCTCGCGCGCGATCCGCCGCCATCTACGCGAGCGGCGGATCGTCGCCGTCATTCCCGAGCCCGCCGACCAGCAAGGACACCGCAAACGGCGAGGGGCACGCGGCGGCCGCCCGCCCGCGTTCGACCGCGCCGATTACCGCAATCGCAACGTCGTCGAACGCGGGTTCTGCCACGTCAAGCAGTGGCGCGGGCTGGCCACCCGTTACGACAAGCTCGCGCTGACCTTCCGCGGCGGCGCCGTCCTGAAGGCGATCGTCACCTGGCTCCGCGCTTTAGGAGACACGCCCTAGTGGTGTCGGCGCTGGGGCCAGGGACCGTGACCGGCACGCTGCTATCCGCCGCTTGCGCTGGAGCCACCGGCTGGCAGCTCACCAGTCCGACATGGGCGGCAGGATCTCGCACCGCTAAACCCCACAAGCGACACGAACGGCCCCGGCGCGCCGCCGGGACCGTTCGTGTCGTCAACGGGTTCAGGCCGCCGGTCGTGCCACGCCCGCGGCCACCACCACCAGGATCGTGCAGAACATCGACACCGCGGCAGTGGCCACCGAGCTGATGGCGGTCAGCACTCGGTCGAGCAGCTGCGCACTCCGACACTGCCGCTCCGGGTGCCGCGACCACACCGCGGTCAGCACCACCAGCACCACCAGCACGGTCATCAGCAAACCCGTGATCGGGACGACGTTGTGCAGCACCCCCGCGGCGAGCTCCGCCGCCGTCGGCAACATGATGATCATCTTCGCTCCTCCGGATCGAACCGGCGAGTGAACCTCCTGGTCACACCCGGTACGAGACGAAGAGTGCCGAGGAGCGCGACCCCCCTGCAACGCCGGCTCGACACGGGATAGACTGCCCCTTAACGCGCATCGCACCTGGAGCGAAGCGTCAAACGAGCAGTCAATCGCGTACAGGCAATCGCTCAAAAGTCGGATTTGAGATAGTAGGTCTCATGGCGCGGACGGTCGACGATCGGTTGTCGAAGCGCCTCGACCTCCTGGCCCGCCTGCAGTACGGGACGGGCCGCGAGGGCTCCGCCGACGCCGTTGCCCGAGCTGTCAGGCAGCGCCTCTGGGCGCAGCGCCCGCAGTCGGCCCCACCGGTCGTCCGCCTCCGGGCACGTCTTGTACTGCGCGGAGGCCGGGAGATCAGCCCGCTGCGGGAGCTCGCCACATCGAAGGGGGTGGCGGTGCAGATGCTGCTCGTCGCGCTGTTCGTCGAGCAGTGCCGCAAGCCGACCAACACCATCGGCACACCGACCCCGATCCCGCTGGCGTACCCGGTGGTGGCCGGCGACCCCTGCTGGCGGCACCTGATCGCGCTCCCGACCGAACGCCGGCCGGGGCGCCGTACGGGCACGTCTCGCGGCCTGGCGAACAGCCAGCTCGACCAACTACGCGCCGCGCTGGACAGGCTCCACGACTTCGGCAAGGTCGATCTAAAGGAATCCCGTCCGCGGTACGAGGAGTTCACGGTGCGCGACGAGAGCGTCCTGCGTGGTGCTCCGATCCAGCCTTACAAGGTCCCGGCGCCGGCGCGCGAGCTGGTGATCGACGTGCCTCCAGAGTTCTTCACCTGCGGGTGGGTTCATGCCCTCGGCCCGGACGAGACGGTCGCGTACTTGTTCCTGCTCTACCGGAACCAGTTGAGCCAGGAGAGCAACGACGACGGGCTGAGCGTGAACGACGACCTGTGGGGACTGGCCTTCGAGCGGCCCCGAGCGCAGCGGGAGGCCTACCGACGGCTGCACCGGATGGGCCTGATCAGCGCCGATCGCAGCGATCTTCGCAACCAGGACGGCACGATGCCCGACGGGGCGGACAACACCCTGGGAGTACGGCCGGTCAACGAGATGACCTTCCGCGTCGATCTGGAGCGCCTCACCGACGACGGCGTCAGCGCGGCGATCGACGCACTACGGCGGCAACTCGACGGCGAAGGGCTCGATGACGCGTCCCTCGCCTCATGGACCGAGCGCCACGGAGGCGTCTGAGGTGGCTGGGGCTCCGAAGCCCAATGCCGTCCGCGAGGCGATCGCGGACTCCATCGCGGCGAACCTGAAGTCCTACAACGTGGCCGCGTTCTGCGAGCGGCTCGGGCTGGCGGCTCAGGGCAAGGATGACGATCCGTCCCGCAGCAAACGGCTCTACGTCCAGGCCCGCCTGCAGGGCCACGGCCTGCCGGAGCTGCTGCCGGTCGCTCGCGTGGTGCTGTCGGAGTGGGACGACCCGCAGTTGCAGGCAACCGTCGATCTGCTCGGCGTGACCGGTGTCGCGGGTGAGCTGAAGAATCTGATCTTCGCCTCAACCGGTCCGAAACCCGAGATCGTCCTGCGGGACGCGTTGAACAACACCATCGAGATCACCAAGGGCGCCGGGACGTGCCTGGTCTACGACCGCCCCCTGCCTGACGACGGGCTCACCTGGGGAGCCCTCGTGGAGTGGTGGGCCACCGAGATCCTGCACGAGACCAACCTCGACGTCGCCGGCCGCCACCTCTACCGGCGACTCGCGCAGTCGACCGCCACCAGCAGCAGCCCTCCGGAAAGCCTCCTGCTGCGCGCCTACGCACACCGCTACACCGATCGGTCTGTCCCCGCGCTGCTGCCGCAGGTGTACCTGCACTACGACCCGTACCTTCGGCCGGATCCGCTGCTGCGCCCCGGCTCGGTGGTCCGTCAGCGGATGGATTTCCTGCTGCTGCTGCCCGGACGGCGGCGCGTCGTGCTCGAGGTGGACGGCCAGCACCACTACGCCACCGACGACGGACGCCCGAGCCCCAGGCGCTATGCCGTCATGGCTGCAGAAGACCGCCGCCTGCGCCTGGCCGGCTACGAGGTCTATCGCTTTGGCGGCGCCGAGCTCGCTGATCCCCAGCGCGGCCGGACTGTGCTGGACGACTTCTTCTCCAAGCTGCTCGACGACTCTCCAGCAGAGCTCTGACCGGGCACGGCCGCGAGGAGGCGGCTCGGTCGAGCGCATCATCGACCGCCCCAGCGCCAGTCATCCGCTCGCGGACGACGATGCTCAGGTGGCTTACCGAACTGGATCCCGTCGATGCTCGCCACGGCCGGCGCACGCCGACCGGTGGGTCTACGCCCCTCCGCGATCAGGCAACCGCCCTGAGGCCGGATGGTGCCCTGTCCGGCCTAGCCGATAACGAATTATGACAGTTCACTCAGGAGTCGGGTCGGAAGCCGTGGAGAACGGGACACTAAGGTCTGCTCATGTGGTCTTTTGTTGTCGACTTGTCCCAGGTTGTCGGAGCTGCACTAAGCCTAGGGCGTGTCCTGTAAGGGTTCTGACCTGCTGTCGGTGATCATGCTCGGGTGGTGGGTCGGGGTGAGCTGACGGACAAGGCCTGGGCGCGAATCGAGCCGTTGCTGCCCCCGGTCGCAGGGCGAGGCCGGCGGTGGCGCGATCACCGTCAGGTGATCAACGCGATCCTGTGGAAGCTGCGCACCGGCGCCCCGTGGCGCGACCTGCCCGAGCGCTACGGACCCTGGAAGACCGCGCATGAACGCCTGCGGATCTGGACCGCGGACGGCACCTGGGAACGCATCCTCGACGACGTGATCGTCAAGGATGACGCCGTCGGGAACGTGGAGTGGACCTTCAGCATCGATTCCAGCAGCGTCCGGGCTCACCAGCACTCCGCCGGTGCCCGGAAAAAGGGGGCTGCACCACTGGGTGGGTCGAAGCCCTCGCCGTCGACGGAGAAGCCCTCGGACGGTCCCGTGGCGGGCTGACCAGCAAGATTCATCTCGCGGTCGATGGGCGCGGACTGCCGATGTCGGTGATCCTCACCCCGGGCCAGGCCGGGGACAACCCACAACTGCTCCCGCTGCTCGATCAGATCGTGGTCGGCCGAGACGGACCCGGCCGACCACGCACCCGGCCCGACCGGGTGCTGGCCGACAAGGCCTACTCCCACCCCTCGACCCGCGCGGCGCTACGCCGGCGCCGCATCGCGTTCACCAGCCCCGAACGCAGCGACCAGATCCAGCGCCGACGCGCGAAGGGCCCCCGCGGCGGTCGCCCACCGGCGTTCGACCCGGCCCTCTACACCAGTCGCAACGTGGTCGAACGCTGCTTCAACCGGCTCAAACAGTTCCGCGCCCTCGCCACCCGCTACGCGAAGCGCGTGGCCTACTACCGATCGGAGATCATCATCGCCGCGACCGTGTTGTGGCTGCGCACCGACTTACAGGACACGCCCTAGTCGCCCTCATCGTCGCACTCTACGCTCTGTATAAGTCGAACCTAGATCTAACCCGCGAACGCACCAACCTTCACGAGTTAGAAATCTTGCGTCAGATCGGGAGTCGCCTACACCCAAAAGCTGACCCACTTGAAACTGCCGCACTAATAGTGCTACTTCCAGATACGGATTTCCCGTTGGCTAGAGCGGGCCTCACGCACGACGGAACCGAAAAGGGACAACGCGCATTCGATGTGGGGTTTCAGCAGTACATGACCGAGACAGATGATTCAAACCAGGACGAAAAAGCCGAGTGGCGATACCTCGGTCGCCGGGTTTGGGGGTCCGCAGATTCACGTTCAATCCTGCGACGAGAGTTTGATGACGCCGTCTCCCGCAGAGTAAAGAACCCCAACAGGTAGCACGCCCTCATCCCCACACAGCCTGATCTCCACCGGTCCACGGGACTACCTCATACCGTTGAGCACCGGCGATAGTCGTAGGGACGTACCCAGTGCCAGCGGTGACCCCGAGCGTGCGCATAGCACCTGCCTGGGTCGCGATCAGGCCGCCGGCCGCGACGTCCCATAGGTGCAGGGTCTCGGTGTGCGCATCCAGGCGCACCACGACCCGGCACCGGCCCAATCGGCCGCGGTGAGCGGCTACCTGATGAGGCGTCCGCGCCGCGGATGCAGGGGCGCGCGCATCACCGGTGTGCGTGAAACGCTGAAACCGGATTCCTCGTACATTCGACGACCGTCATCGGTGGCGAGCAACTCCGCGCGGCCCGCATCAACGGTGTGACTCCAAGCGAGCACGGCGTCGAAGGCTGCGCGGCCGTGACCCCGACCCCGAGCCCCAGGATCAGTGCATACGTTGCTGATCAGCACATCGCCCTCGGTCGAGTGCGGTGATGGGGGCGCTTCTCGGAGTGTGCCCAAGGCGGTCGCGACGACCGCGCCATCCACCTCGACGACCACGATGCAGAAGCGTGGGTCCTCCAGCCGCCGCGTGAACCACTCCGTCGCCGCGGCCTGCCAATCGGCGGAGCCATGCTGCGGGACCCCCATCGCCCGGAACATCTCGACACGAAGCCGTACAACGGCCTCAACGTCGTGTGCCCTCGCCCTACGGACACGCCGGGTCGTCACGACCTCGAGCGTAACGATCACCGGGCGACCATCTCCTGTGTCGGCACCGGCTGACCCGGGTTCGCCGTCGGCGCCCCCCGCTACGGTCTGAGGTGTGTCCCAGACCGAGCCGGAGATCACCGAGGGCCTGGTCCGCGAGCTGCTGCAGGACCAGCACCCAGACCTGGCAGGGCTGCCCCTCAGCGAGGTCGAGGGCGGCTGGGGTAACCAGATGTGGCGCCTCGGGGACGAACTCGCGGTGCGGATCCAACGCATGGACACCACCCCGGAGCCACAGCTCAAAGAGAGGCGTTGGCTACCCCAGCTCGCGCCACGACTGCCGTTACCGATCCCCGTCCCGGTCCGCGCCGGCACACCGTGCGAGCGCTTCGGGAAGCTGTGGACCGTCATGACCTGGGTGCCCGGTTGCCCGCTGGACCACGGGGTGATCGCCCGGCCCGAGCACGCCGCCGACACCCTCGCCGCGTTCCTCCAGGCCCTGCACGTCCCAGCACCGGGCGACGCACCCGGTGATGACATGGGAATCGGAGCCCACCCTCGCGAGAGCACCGGAGGCTTCGAGCACTTCCTGGGCTCGATCGACACAGCCGCGTTCGATGTCGATACCGCCGGAGCTCGCGCGGTCTGGCAGGACGCCGTCGCCACCCCCGGGTGGGCCGGGCCGCGGATGTGGGTGCACGGCGACCTGCACCCCGCGAACGTCGTCATCGCGGACGGGACGCTGACCGGGGTGGTCGATTTCGGGGCCCTGTTCGCCGGCGACCCCGCGGTGGATCTCGCGGCCGCCTGGGTGGTGCTCCCAGCGGGCATGGCCGAGCACTTCTTCTCCGCCTACGCAGAGGTCGACGAGGCGACGATGCGGCGTGCTCGGGGGCTGGCTCTGCTCAAGAGCCTGTTCCTGATGCTGATGGGCCAGAACGGCGACCGGGGCCTACCCGGCGGCAAACCGGCCTGGGGACCGGCCGGCCGGAAGGCACTGGACCGGGTCCTGAACCATGAGTGACCCGGCGAATCGATCGACGACCGATCGTGCGAGTCCGGCGCCTGCCGCATCACCGCCCCGGGACGCCGCCGGTGCCGGCTACGGCCGGGAGTGGGCGTTGTTCTGCGACTACGCCGCCGCGACCGGGCAACCAGCTCTGCCGACCACGGTGCCCACACTGGTCGGGTTCTTCGCCGCGCTGCCGGCCCGCCCGGCCACCCAGGCTCGGCGGGTGCGCGCGATCGCCGCCGTTCACCGCCAGACCGGGTATCTACTCCCTCGCCCCGAGACCGGGCCCGCCGCGCTTCCGCGGCCGCGGGCTGCTCACGCGGGCGTCCCTGATCCGGGCGAGATGATCGCTGCCTGCGCGACCCGCGGCTGGCCCCACGGGCTCCACGGCCGCCGCGACGCCTTCCTCGTCGTCGCCACCGTGGTCCTGGACCTGCCGCAGGCACGGGTGCGGGAGCTGGTCCCCGCCGCGGTCATCGTCGACGACGAGGGCGTGCGGGTCGGGGCACAGCCGGTGCCTGTCGACGTCGACCCGCGGCGCTGCCCGACGTGTGCCGTCGTGCGCTGGCTGGAGCTCCTCGGCGTCCTCGACGGGCTGGGCCGCGGATCGGCCCGCATGGACCTCACCCGCGCCCACGCCCCGACCGCCACCGGCCCGCACCGTCACCAGTGCCGGGCCCCCCAGCGGTGGTGCGCCGCCGCCACACTCCTGCCGGCCATCGACCGCTACGGCTGGCACGACGACTACCGCCCCATCACCGCGCGCACCATCCGTACCCGGCTCGCACTCACCGCCGCCCGCGCATCACAGCCCGGCGAGCACGACTCGCCGCCGGACGTCCCCACCGTGCGCACCCGGGCGGCCGCGGGGCGAGAAACACCCAGTCTGGACCAGGTCCTCACCCTCCTCGACAGCATCGCCGACGACGCCGACGCGCTCAACGACCGGATCATCGCGCTGCTCGAGGGAAACCCGTGAGATCCCTACGCCCTCGCCGGCCACTCTTCGCACACCCCCAGTACAGGAAGGCAGCCATGACCAGAACCGCACCCAGTACGGTCACCGCTCGCCCCACCCCGCGCCTCATGATCACCATGGCCGGGCCCCAGGCGGTGTGGACCGCGGTCGAGGACCCCACCGCGCACCGAGGGCGACGGTCATGACCGGCCCGCAGGCGGGTGATCCTCGGATCGAGGAGCTGCTCGAAGCGGTGACCGCACTGCGCGCCACACTGCGCGCTCACGACGAACGCCACTCCTACACCGAGCGCAGACTCGGCGAGCTCGATCAATACAGCCGGGAGCAGGCCGCGGTCCTGGCAGAGCTCGCACCCCAGATCGACGAACTCGCGGCCGCGACTGCCCCAGGCCCGCCCGACCGCGACGGGGCCGGGCCAGTGGTGTGGGCGCGACTGTCCGCCCAGGAAGCTGCAGCCGCGTGGGACGAGCTGGCCCGCTGGATGGACACCATCGCCATCCCTACTCTCGCCCCGACCTGCCGCCAGATCCCGCCTTGCTGGCCCATGCACCACTGGGGCCGCGAAACCCTGTCCTGGCTCCACCAGACCCACGTCCACGCCTACGGCCCCGAAGGCTCCCCGGTCCTGGTCGCGGACTGGCACACCCGTTGGGTCCCGACCGCCTACGCCATGATCGACACCAAACACGCCGCCCGCGCCGGCTACTGCTCCACCAGTGAGCATCGCTGCGACCGGGTCGAGAACGCCGAACCGTTGCGTACCCAGGACTGGGCGCCCTGGCTCATCCAGGCCCGTAACGACGACATGGCGGTGCGGGCCACCCCGCACGCACACCGAGACGGGGTGCCGTTAAGGAACTTGTCACCAGGGGCAAAGTAGGTCTGTCGGCGCACGTCCCGGGCTGAGCTGGGGGTCCTACAGCGTGACGTACTCGCGGATCTTGCCGCGGACGTGGGGGCGTGGGTCGCCGAGCGAGATCCCGAGGGTGGGGAGCTGGCGGGCGATCTGGAGGTCGGTCAGCGGTGGGCCGAGCGGGATGTCGGCGTAGCCGCGGTCGTCGTCGTTCCAGGCGCCGAGGTCGCCGATGACGGCGCGGACGCGGACCACGATGCTGTCGGCGACGTAGACCATCGCGCGCAGCCGGGGGCGGCGGGCCGGGGCGATGGGGAACCATTTGCGGTCGGCTTCGAGCTGGAACTTCTCGGCGGCGCCGGTTTCGCCGTAGCGGCGGTGGGTGTGGTCGGTCTTCGGGCGGGTGTTGCGGTAGACGATCAGGGCGCAGTCGCGGCCGTCGCCGTGGGCGTGCAGGGCCCGGTAGAGGGTGCTGCGCCCCACCCGCAGGGTCTCGGCGATCTCGGCGACGGTGTGCCGGCCGGTGTCATACATCTGCTGGGCGGTATCGAGCTGGCGCTGCGAGAGCGCCGGAGGCCGTCCGCCGACGCGGCCGCGGGCCCGCGCGGCAGCGAGTCCGTCGAGGGTGCCGTCGACGATCATCTCCCGGTCGTACTCGGCCAGGGCGGCCAGGAAGTGGAACACCAACCGCCCTCCGGGGGTGGAGGTGTCGATGCCCTGTTCGAGCACGACGAAGTCGACCTGCTCGTCGCCGAATCGGCGTACGAGGTCGAGCAGGTGCTGCTGGGAGCGCCCGATGCGCTTGAGCCGGGTCACCACCACCTCGTCGCCGGGGGCTAGGAGGTTGAGCAGGGTGTCGAGTTTCGGGCGGGACGCGAGCTTGCCGGACACTTTCTCCACGAACAGGTGCTCCGGAGCGACGCCAGCGGCGGCGAGGGCGTCGATCTGGTGGTCGGTGTTCTGTTCGCGGGTGGAGACCCGCGCGTACCCGTAGCGCGTCACGACACGAGTCCCCTTAACCGTGGCTGGGCTGGGTTCCGGGATGATGATTTCCGGACCGAGATACGGGACTCATCGTAGCTGAGTGTCCGCCGTGCGGGTGGATGAATCTCGTTAACGATCGTTTCCGGGACTCATGACTGCCGGACTCCGGGTGAGCGGACCTCACGTGGGAGCGCCGTCGTCCGGTTGCTCGCGACGGTGTTGGTGTTCCGGGCATCGGCGTGGTCCGAGATCAACGTGAGTCAGTCGGGTATGAGGTCGTGCTCGTAGGCGACGATCGCGGCCTGTACCCGGTTCCGGAGGCCGAGCCGGTCGAGGATCGTGCTGACGTGGGCTTTGATAGTGCCTTCGACCAGGTGTAGCTCGCGGCCGATCTCGGCGTTGGACATCCCAGCGCCCAGAAGCCCGAGAACGGTGCGTTCGCGGTCGGTCAGGACCGTCACGGCGCTGCGCTGGGCCGGGGTGCGTCGGTGGCGGCGGGTGTAGAGATCCAGTACTCGTCGCGCCATCCGCGGTGACAGGTAGGCGCCACCAGTGGCGACGGCTCGTACGCCGTCGATGATCTCGCGGGGGTCGCCGGTCTTGAGCACGAATCCTCCGGCGCCCTCGGCGAGGGCGCGCACGAGATAGTCGTCGTCCGCGAACGTCGTCAGGATCAGCACCGCGCAGCCTAGTTCGCGGCGGCGGATCTCGGCGGCGGCGGCGAGACCGTCAATACCAGGCATCCGCACGTCGAGAACCGCGACGTCGGGACGGCGGACGGTGGCGAGGTCGATGGCTTCGCGGCCGTCGGCGGCCTCGGCCACGATGTCGATCGTGGGCTCGCTGGCCAGGATCGCTGCCACCCCGGCCCGTACGACGGGCTCGTCGTCGGCGAGCAGCACGCGGGTCATGTGCCGATCGTGCCCGGATCGGCCGCGGGACGGCGCAGGAGGTCCTTGCTCGTGAGGTGCCCATCGACCCAGCACAGCCGGTAGAGGTCGGCGGAGAGCAGGTCCGGGGAGCTGCTGTAGTGCTCGCACCAGCTGCCGGCCGGTGCCGGGATGCCGGTGGCGTCTGTGCGTGTCCGCAGGGGCAGCGCGTCGGCCACCGCAGTGCGAGTGTCTCCGAGGGCCAGCGCGGTGAACGTGTCGGTGGGCAGCACCGAGGTTGCGACGTCCGCGGCGCGGTAGGCCACGACCAGCAGGATCGATACCGCGATCACGGCCGCGGTGCCGCGCACGGCGGTGGTCCGCGAGCGCCGCACATCGCCGAGCGCGAGCCGGTGGGCATGGTCGACCTGCGTCGGGCCTGCCGGGGCGGGGTGGTGGACCGGCAGGCGGACGGCGAGCAGGTAGTCGTCGTGGGAACGGCCGTGCTCGAGTGCGCCGCCGATCTCGTCCACGTCCCGGCGCAGGGCGGCGAGCCCGTGCCCGGAGCCCGGCGCCGGGTGCTGGTTGGCGCCGTGGCTGCGCACGACGACCACGATCTGCGCGTGCCATCGGGCGAACGACACCTCGATCGGCCCGTCGCCGCCGTGCTTGACCGCGTTGGTGAGACCTTCGCGCACCACCCGCACCAGCAAGGCGGCGATCGCGGGGTCGGTCCCGTCGAGCAGCGGCGACGGATCTGCAGGGACCAGGGCGACGTCGCTGCCGTCGGCACGCAGGTCCGTGACCAGGTCGTCGAGTTCGGCTCCTGTGGGGGTGGCCGTCGGGGTGGCGTCGATCGCGGTCACCGCCTCGGCCAGGTGTTCGGCCGCGGTGCTGACCTGTTGGCGGGCGCGCGCGACCGCGCGCTGGGCCGGCGCGGGCAGGGCGGTGTCGAGTTCGAGTCCGCCGAGGGTGAGCGCGGCCCGGGCTAGGTCGTGGCCGACGAGATCGTGCATCCGGGCGGCGAGCCGATCCCGTTCCCGCCGGCGGGCGTCGTCCTCGGCCTCCCGGGCCTGGTCCTCCCACCGGGCTGCTGCCTGCCACCCGGCCTGTCCGAGTGCGGCGCGTGCGCGCAGCCAGCGCCCCGCAAGCCACGGAGTCCACAACAGGACCCCGATTGCGATGAACGCGCCGGTCGCCGAGTCCAGGCCACCGGTTGCGAGCAGCACGACCAGCGCCGCGGCCGCGGGAACGACGGCCGGTAGCCACACGGTGTGTCGTCGGCCCCAGCGTCCGGCGACGCCCGCGGCACCCAGCACGGCTGGCGCCAGCAGCGCGAGCACGACGACGCCGTCCCCGTCGGACGTGAGCAGGTAGGCGATCACCCACAGCGCCGCCGCGACCAGCATGACGGAGCTGAGGGCGAGCGTCGCGCGGTCGGTCACCGACCCGGCCCACGGCCGCGGGGTGGGGCGGTGCCGAGGAGCAGCACGGCTCGTTCTTGCGCCCGCAGGCGCTCGAGCGGCCGGGGCGCGACCCGGTCGAACACGAGGATGACCACGGCCGCCACGATGCCACCGAGCACGGCGCCGGCCACGACGTCGTGCGGGAAGTGCGCACCAGCCAGGACCCGCGACCCCGCGGCGCCCGGCCCGGCGACCAGCACCACTACCGCCGCCGCTGGTGTGCCGATCCGCCACGCGGCCACCGTGACCGCGACGGTCAGCGCCCCGGCGATCGCGGCGTGGTTGCTGGGCAGTGACCAGTCACCCGGTGCCGCGCACACCGCCCAACCGGGGAACGACGCAAGCAGACGACACGGCCGATCCACCTGCAGCGCCTGCTTGAGAGCCTCGCTCGCCCCCCACGCGAGCACAGCCCCCGCGGGCGCGGCCAGGACCACCGCCATCACCACCGCCATCACCCGGGCATCAGCGCCGCGGGCCAGAGCCCACACCCGCAGCCACACCACGAGCACCAGCACCAGCAGGAGCTCCCCGGCAAGCTCGATGACCGACCCCGCCCACGGCGGTAGCGGACCGAGCCAAGCCAGCAGATCGGCGAGCAGCTGCGCGCTCGCGTCGGGCACATCCGGAATCGACACCATGCCCGGGAGCCTCGTCAGCAGCGGCGACGGCCGGATCCAACGATCGGCAGGCACCACCCACGACGATCGGGAACGATCCGCGATCGGCAGGATCGACCACGTCGGATCGCCAGGGCAGCCCTCTGGCGTGGTCAGGTCCGCAGGCGTAGCCGCGCGGTCATGTCGAGGTGGACCTGTCCGTAGGGCAGCACGTGGGTCCAGAACAGCGGGGACAGGCCTCGCCGGTCGGCCGGCGACAGGCCGTCGGCCCAGTCGGGGTCGTCAAGGACGTCTTGGAGCATCAGCGTGTTCACGTAGACCAGCGCAGCCTGCAGGATCCGCAGGCAGGCCACGATCATCTCCTGCTCGTCGCGCCTGTTCGTCGCGAGCCCGCCGCCCTTGCCGTAGGCGATCACCGAGTTCGCCCGGTTCCACGACTCCACTACGTTGAGCCCGGCGTTGATCTCGCGCTGCAGCTCCCGGGTGCGCAGGTAGCGGGCGACGAAGATGGTCTTCTGGGCGCGGCCGAGCTCCAGCATCGCTTGGTAGGTCGGATGGGAGGCCGCGCGGGTGAACCGGCGCAGGATCGCCTCCGTGCTCGCGGTGCCGGTGCGGATCGCGGTCGCGTACTTGATCATCTGGTCGTACTGCTGCGCGATCAGGTCCCAGCGGATCGGGCGCGTCATCGCCGACGCCAGCCGCGGGTGCCGGTCGGTCTGCCCGGCCGCGGGCCGGTAGACCGGGGTTCCGCAGCTGTCGGCCGGGTGAAAGTGCCCGAATGTGGGGTCTGAGCTGGGCAAACAGGTGTCGGCCTGGTGACATGTCGTGTCACTAGGCGTAGGTGTTGTGCCTGGTCAGCGCGTTGCGGGCTGCTCGGGGTCGAGGTGCAGGATCCGCGGTGGCAGCGCGAGGTCGAGGGCGGTGTATAGCCGGCGGGCCTCGGTGCTGGGCTGGCTGGTCTGGCGGAACATCCCGGCCGGGCCGGTGAAGGTGCCGACGTGCAGGCGCTGCAGCTCGGTGCGGGCGCGGGGCCAGCTTGTGTGCGCGCGGGTCTCGACGATGCGGGCCAGCAGCAGCGCGAGCCAGCAGAGCAGGACGTGGGCGCGGATGCGGTCCTCGAGCCGGTGATAGACCGGGCGCAGGTCGAGGACCTGTTTCATGTCGCGCCAGCCGCGCTCGACCTCCAACAGCTGCTTGTAGCCCAGCGCGATGTCCTCCGTCGTGAGGTGCGGGTCGCTGGTGCGCAGCAGGTACTTGCCATCCAGCTTCGCGTCGGCGGCGATCTTGGCGGCATCTATGCGTAGTAGCCCGCCCGGTGTGACGCGCAGGAACCGGTTCAGCCCGGGCTTGGTGGGGTCACGTCCCCGGAGGTGGTGTACGGGTTCTTCGCTGGTGAGCGGCGTGGCGTCGTGACGTGAGACGGCCACCGCGTGATCTTCATGAGTACCGACCAAGGAACTCACGGAGAGGATCACCACGATGGCCGCACCACACATGATGGACCCTGCGCGGTTGCTGGAGGAGCAGCTGGCCGACGCGTCGCCGGATCTGTTGCGGCAGATGGTCACGACGGTCGCGAACGCGATGCTGTCGGCGCAGGCCGATCAGGTCTGCGGCGCCGGCTACGGCGAACGCAGTCCCGAGCGGACCAACCGCCGCAACGGCTACCGGGCCCGGGAGTGGGACACCCGCGCCGGCACCGTCGAGCTCGCCATCCCCAAGCTGCGGGAGGGCTCGATGTTCCCGGACTGGTTGCTGACTCACCGCCGCCGCGCCGAGCAGGCTCTGGTCACCGTCGTGGCCACGGCCTACCTGCTCGGAGTGTCGACCCGTCGGGTGGAACGCTTGGCCGAGCAGCTCGGGGTCAAGTCGCTGTCGCGCTCGCAGGTCTCGGAGATGGCCGCCCACCTCGACACGCAGGTCGCAGCGTTCCGGGAACGCCCGCTCGATGCCGGGCCCTACACGTTCGTCTGGGTCGACGCGCTGGTGGTGAAGGTCCGTGAGGACGGCCGCGTGGTGAACGTGCACGCTCTGGTCGCGACCGGGGTCAACGCCGACGGGCATCGCGAGATCCTCGGCCTGGACGTCGCCTCGGCCGAGGACGGCGCGGGCTGGTTGGCGTTCCTGCGCGGGCTGGTCGCGCGCGGGCTGTCCGGGGTCCAGCTCGTGACCTCCGACGCCCATCCCGGGCTGGTCTCCGCGATCGGGTCGGCGCTGCCAGGCGCGGCCTGGCAGCGGTGTCGCACCCACTACCTGCGCAACCTGCTCACACGGGTCCCGAAGTCCGCGCAGCCGCACGTCGCGACCCAGGTCCGCACCATCTTCGACCAGGCCGACACCGACGCCGTCACCGCCCAGTACGACCGTGTCGTCGACGCCCTCGATGGCAAGTACCGCGAGGCGGCCGAGCACCTCGACGCCGCTCGCGGCGAGCTGCTGGCCTTCACCGCCTACCCGCGGGAGATCTGGCGCCAGATCTGGTCGAACAACCCCCAGGAACGGTTGAACAAGGAGATCCGCCGCCGGACCGACGTGGTCGGGATCTTCCCCAGCCGCCCGGCCCTGATCCGCCTGGTCGGTGCCGTGCTCGCCGAGCAGAGCGACGAGTGGACCGAGGGCCGCCGCTACATGGGCCTGGAACTACTCGCCAAGTCCCGCATCCGCATCATCAGCACCGAACCCGCACAGGCCACCGGCGCGCCGATGACAACCGAGGCGATGACCGCCTAAACTTGAACCAAGATCACGCGGAGTCGATCTCATACACCAGCTCCGCGGACGTGACCCTTGGTGGAGATCACCCCGCGCAGCTCGGCACGCTTCGACGGTGAGAGCCGGTCCGAGCCGGCGATCATCGCTTCCAGGCGGTCGACGAGCCGGGCACGGACCGCGGCGTCCCGGTCGGCGGCGTCGGGGTTGCGGCAGATCACGAACCGCTCGGTCTCGGAGATCTTGACTTCCTTGACCCGCAGGTTCGCGTTCACCTCCTGGTAGCGGCCTTGCCGGGCCATCGCGGCGGTCGCCTCCGCCGAGCCGGAGCGTAACTTCTCACCGAGGATGTAGCCCCCACCGCCGGCGGACAGGTGACGCCGGTTCTCCTTGGAGGTGAACCCGCGGTCGGCCACCCAGATGACCTTCCCCAGCGTCCAGTCCCGCATGTCGTCCTTGACCTGGCGGATCAGCGGCGAGTCGGACGTGTTGCCCGGCCAGCACCACACCCGCACCGGGATCCCGTCCCGGGTGACGGCCATGCCGACCACGACCTGGGGCAGGTCGTCACGGGAGTCCTTCGACTTGCCGTGGGTGCGGAACCCGGCCTGTCCCGCCGCTCCCGGCGGCGGCTCAGCGCGCTCACCGCCATCTGCCCGTTCGGCGTCCTGCCCGGCGTCCTGCTCGACGGGGCGGCCATGCTGGTCGCGCCAGACTGGGGCGTCGGCGTCCTCGGTCTCGAAGTAGGTGCTGGTGGTGTCGAAGAAGATCAGGTCCACTTCCAGGTTGAGCAGGTCGGCGACCGCGTCGAACACTCCTCGCGCGAGCCGGTCCTCCACCGCGATCAGCCAGTCCATGGCCCGGTAGCAGGCATCGTCGGACACCGTGTCCAGACCGGGAACGTGCACGTCATGGGCGACCCAGCCGGTAGCGGCCAGCTTCGAGGACGGCGCCAACGCCCGGTTCGCGACCAGCGCGAACAGCACCCGCTCCACGACCGGATCCCGCCGTGATCTCCCCCCTGATCTGCCGGAGGTCCCGGCGGCGAGGCGGCGCAGCAGCGTGTCGATCCCCAGCCGATGCCACAGCCCGTCGAGCAGCCACACCCCGCCCAGCGGGCGGGACTCGATGAACTCCAGCCCCGGCACCCCGACCGCCCGCGCCCGATCCGGGCCGACCGCGGCGGGTTCGACGCCCACGACCCGGGTCAGCGCGGCGATCAAGCGTTCGATCGCAGGCCGGTCGAGCTGATCGGCCCGGCCGAACGAGTACAGCACCTTCGTCCGCGCGGTCTTCGCTGTCGGGTCCCACTCGTTGTGCGCCAACTGCAGGTAGGACACCTTCGACCCGTCCCGGTTCCGCCGGGTCGACGTACGCACGAACACGCCACCAGACCTTACACGGTCCGTAGCAGCTCAACGGCCCTATCTCGGGTTAAGTCGTGTTACTAGGGCTTTCGAACGACCGGACCAGGTCTCACCCCGCTGACCTGCACCAACGCCCGTGATCATGCACCAGATCACACGTTAGCTGCGGAACCCCGGCTCCAGCATATCTGCCGCACCTGTCATCGAAGGGCCGCGAATGGTCACCTGGGCATCTGAGGAGATGATCGGGTCGAGAGGCGGTTCTGAGCCAGCCGGTCGGTGATCGTCAGGGCGGTGGCGAAGGCGGCCTGAACGACGACGTAGCCGAGGACGAGGGGCAGCATGACCAGCGCGGGGTGTGTCGTTGCCGGGTCCGGAAGCGGGGTGAGTGAGGCGATGGCGACGACCAACCCGCAGTTGAGCAGTGAACTCTTTCCACTTGGCGTCAGCCAGCGAGAATGAGGGTCTGGATCGCGTTGACCAGCGCGGTGGTCCGCTGCGGGCAGCACCGGATCTTCCGCAGAATCTTCCAGCTCTTGAACATCGCGTTCGCGCGTTCACCGGGGCCGCGTTGCGCCGCGTGGGCGGCGTTGACCTCCCGCTGCGCCTGTGAGAGCCGTCGGCGCTCGCCGGTGTGTCGGTCTGCGGGGCGGCGTCGCTGCGGCAGCTGGAACACCGGGCCGGCGCCGCGGTATCCGCTGTCGGCGACTACCTGCACCCCGGCAGCGGTGAGGGCCTCGATGATCCCGTGCGCGCGGGCAGCACCCATGTCGTGCCGCGCACCGGGAAGCGCCGGCGACGCCCAGACCAGACGCCCGGCCGGGTCGCTGATGACCTGCACGTTCATGCCGTGGCACTTCCATTTCCCCGAGTAGTACGGGCGGTCCCGGCCCGAGGCCATCGCGACCCGGTCGATCCGCAGCAGGGTCCCGTCGAGGATCACGAACGCCTTGCGCAGCGCGACCGCGACCGCCTCGGCCAAGGTGGGCGCCTGGGCGGCGAGGACGTCGATCGCCTCGCGGACGTAGCGGAACGCTGTGGTGGTGCCGATCCCGAACCCGGCGGCGAGGTCGGGGTAAGTCTCGCCCTTGCGCAGGTGCGCCAGGGCGAGCAGGGCGTGGCGACCGACCGGGAGTCGCCGCCAGCGGGTACCGCGCTGGTTGCGGCTGCGCTGAAGGGCGTTGGTCAAGGTGATCAGCGCGCGAGTGGACACCGACAGCGCGGACGGGTAGGAAAGCACCGGAGCTCCTGGTGGACAACGAGTCGATCTAGGCAATCACTCGTCTACCAGGGGCTCTTCTACTTTCCAGGCCCGCCACGCCGGACACACCAACCCGCATGATCACCAGGTTGGAAAGGGTTCAGTGACAGGCGGGCGTAGCCGGTGCCGTCGCCGTCGGCCTGGCGTCGAGCCAGCTCGAACACCACGACGAGCCGGAACAGCACACCGACCATGAGCGCGGCGATGATCGGCGCACCAACGGTGTAGCCGGGCCCCAGGATCCGCAGCACCGGCCAGCCCAGGGCCGCGCCCAGGGCGAGGAGCGGGACGAACAGCATCAGCATGCGGCGTCGTGTCCGGCGGGCGAGCTCGACAGCGCGGTGAGGCTCGCGCGCGGTCTGCACAGCGAGGGAGTTGGTGAAGAACACCGCGGCGGTGTCGATGACGACGGTGGCCTGCCAGGCGATGAAGAACACCGCGCCGATGGCGTTGCCCATCCGGAAGTTCGCCAGCAACGGGATCTGGTTGTAAAGAAGTACCGCCCCGAGCTGGGCCACCGCGGTCGGGGCGAGAAACCTGGCCATCGTGGCCCGGCTGGGCAGGACACCGGGCCCGCCCGCGGCGGCGAATCTGCGGACCAGGAACCACAGCACGATCGTGCCGACCCCGATCCACACCACGACCGGGATCACCCAGGACAGCACCATGCCCTGCGAGGCCAGGCCTGCCCCGAGCACGGCGAGCAGGACGATCCGGGCCACGGCGAAGGTCCCGCTACGCCAGACCGCCAGCCAGGGCCGGCCCGCGGCGACCATGACGAAGTCGTGCACGACGAACACGCCCCACCCGGCACAGCCCAGCACCAGCAGCAACAGGCCGAACCCGAAGGAGCCCTCGCCGGCGGCGACCAACGCCACCCTCGGGACGAGCAGCCCGTAGACCAGCCCGGCCAGCCCGGACAACGGCATGATCAGCAACAGGCTGCCGAACACCAGCCGCACGGACTTGCGGCCTGCCCGGGCAGCCACCTCATGATGCCGATACCCAGGTTGAGCTGGGCCGCGCCGCCGATCAGCTGCATGGCCGAGACGAACTCTGTCGCCCGCCCGACCTCGTCCTGGGGCATCACCCATGCCGCGATCAGGAACCCGAGAAGGCCGGCGACGGAGTTGAAGACCGAGGTGAGCGTCAGGGCCAGCGAGTCTCCCAGCTCACGGCGCCCCTGGCTGGTCGAGGGGGCGGAGGTGGAAGGAGGCATCGCCGCGACGCTACGGCAGCCCCACGCGAGCCCCTCGGGGTCCGCCTGCGCCTGGAGATCTGGCCGCGGCGGTGTCGATGGCGGCGGGGTACTGCCGCGGAGATGACGAGGCCCCCGCCGCAGGGCTGCTGCAGCGGGGGCCTCGGTTGCGCGCCGTGTCGTTGTGCGTGACTACCCCGGCTTTCGGCGCGCAGCTCGGGGGGAGGGTGGTCAGTTCGTCCAGGTGATCGGGTCGGAGAAGCTGAACGAGGGCGCGTACTTCACCGCGTTGACGTCGGTGGTCTGCTGGTCGCCGCAGATCATCCCTGAGGTGGTGCCGCCCGGGGCGAGCTGACCGGAGTTCAGGGCCTTCGCGCCGGCGTTGAACGGGATCGACGCGGACGCCTCGACCCCGGCCGGGGTGGAGAACTTCCAGTCGAACGGGTTGAACGACGCCGGGCTGGACCCGTTGTTCTTGTAGGTGACCGTCGAGCACGCCTGCGTCATGCCGAACTCGGTGACCTTCTCCGGCGCGGACGCCGAGATGGCCAGGTCCCCGGAGGTGGCCTCCTGCCCGAACTTCACCGACTGGTCCCCGCTCGCGGGGGAACCGGCGGCGGCAGGGGCGGCGTTCGCGTCTCCCGAGGCGGTGGCCGGGGCCTGCTCGTCGCCGCCACCGCCGGTGGCGATCGCGATGACGACGATCGCGACCAGGATGCCGAGGGTCACCTTGAGCCCGGTGCGCTTCTTCTTCGGCGCGGGCGGCGGGATCTGCGGGGCCTGGTTGTACTGCGGGTACTGGCTCTGCGGGGGCGGGTAGCCCGGCGGCGGGTACTGGCCGCCCTGCTGGGGCGGGTACTGGCCGTAGTAGGGCTGCTGCTGGGGGTGGCCCTGGTAGGGGCTCTGCGGCGTAGTCACGTACCGCTTATCGGCCGCGTCACCCCGTCATTAGCGCTCGGACCTGCGGATCATCAACGTTGTTGAACTGCTCTTTACCCAGGCAACCCGCGGGGATCACCCCACTCGTGCCAGCGGCGCTCCGCCTCCGCAGGTTCGAGGGACTACAACCCCATGTTGGTGTCGGCGTTAGAGCTCCATGCGGTCTGCACGCGGACGTAGCCGCCGACCGAGGCCAGGGAGCGGTGTCGGGTCTGGGCGGCGATCTCGCGGTCGGAGGCACCGCGCAGATGTGCCCAGGTCACGAACCCGGCTCTAAGGGAGTGCGGAGAGTAGCCCTGCGCAGCGTGGCCGGCCGCAGTGGCGAGCTCGGTGATGCGGCGGTTGACCGAGGCCCGATGAAGCCCGGTGGAGGCCGGCCGGTTGCCGGTGGAGACCCGGCGCAGCAGCGGGCCCTCGGTGATCCGGGAGAGCTGGAGCCAGGCGTCGAGGGCGCGCACGGGGCAGGCATCGGGGTGGCTGGCGTAGGGCAGGACGACGAGCTCGGTCTGTTCGCCGCGCTGGTTGGTCTTCGACGAGGGGATGACCAGGGTCCGGCCGCGCTCGTGGGGCAGGACGTTGTCGACGGTCAGCGCGCAGAGTTCGGAGCAGCGCAGCGCAGAGAAGAACCCGATCAGCAGCAGGGCGCGGTCGCGGGCGCCGGCGAGGTCGGGCTCGGATGGGCGGGTGCGGAACTCGCGGGTGGTGGCGGTGGCTGCGACGAGGTCGAACAGCTGTGGGGGCATCAGCGGCGGCGCCTGGTCGGGTGGGGCGCCATGGACGCGGCGGATGCCCTCCCAGACCGTGGTGACCCGGGCCGGGCTGGTCGGGTCGGGCAGGTCCTGCAAGGCGTGGAAGAACCGGATCGCGGCCATGCGTTGGCTCATGGTGGAGACCTTCGCCCCGGCTCGTGCCAGGGCGGTCAGGTACCCGCTGACCGCGGCCGGTGGGGCGGGTGCAGGCGCATGGTGTGCGCCGGCGCACCAGTCGCAGAACTCCTGCCAATCCGCGCGGTAGGCCTCGATGGTCGCCGCGGCCTTCGAGGCCTGGCCGTAGGCGGCCTCCTCGGCCGAGAGCGGACCGCCGTCGAGGTCGGTGACGGGCACCAGCCCGGCGGCCGCGGCCGCGGCGGTGAGCTCGCGCTGCTGGTGATCGGACACGATCCGCGACGGTAGCGAGCCGGGCCGACCTCGCTGGGGACCCGCGCCGCGACAGCGGTGGACCGCTGAAAAGGCGTCGTGTGATCTGGCCATTGTCACGCTCGGAGCGGTCTCGACGACAGACGGTGCGAACGCCTGACGGACACCGGCTCCTTGGCGCTGAACTGATCATGGGATGGAGGCGCTGGTGGCATCTGATCTGGAGACGCTGATCGCGCAGGTGTGGAGCCCCGACGTCCGCCCCTCGCGGAGGAGGCGTGGCGTTGCTACAACGCCGGTGCGATCCGGTCCTGCATCGCCGCGACCTGGTCGGCAGTCGGTGCCGACATCATCGGGAAGCTGGTCCGCCTGGCGGATGAAGGCGACGCCCAGGCCCAGCAGTTCCGGCACAAGGTGGAGACCGCCCGAGAGCACGGCCTGAGGCCCGAGGGCGTCACCGCCATGCAGAAGATCGAGGGCATGCTGGTCGACGAAGCCGTGAAGTTCGAGCTGATCGACACGATCGACGGCCGGGAGCTGAACCGGATCCGGGAAGACCGCCACCTGTGCGCGCACCCGTCGCTGCGGGCGGCCGGCGAGGCCTACACCCCGCGCGCCGAGGTCGGGCGGGCACATCTCGCGGTCGCCCTGACGACGTTGTTGGTCCATCCTCCGACGCAGGGCAAGAAGCTGATCGAGGAGTTCAAGAGCTACATCTGTGACCCGATGTGGGCGCCGTCTGCGTTGCACGTGCAGGCGACATTCCATGACCGCACCCGCGTGGCGACCCGCAACTCCATCATCAAACTCGCGGCCAAGTCGGCGATGCTCGAACTCGCGGCGGACGGTGTCATCTCGCCGAGCGAGCACGCCGATCGGATGGCGGTGGCGCTGCAGGCTCTTGCCGAGCGGGATCGGGACACAGTGCGCGACGCCGTGGGCCACTGCCAAGAGCAGTTGCAGACCCTCGACGCTACGACCCAGCTGCGGGTTCTGGTGCGGATGGCGGACCACGACTACTTCTGGTCGGCCGTGGACCAGCCGCTCGCCGACCGGTTTCAGGCGCAGTTGAGCAGGCCGATCACTGTGGCGCCGTGGGAGCCCCTACCGCACGACGTGGCAGCCAGTCTCGCGGTCGTGGCGAGCAAGCAGGCACGGGACCGGCTGCCAGCCCTGGCCTTGCAGTTCGATCAGCTCGATGATCACCACAAACGCAACGTCATGGCCGAGCGTGCCGCCGAGTATTTCGTTCCGGCCGTAATCACTGCGCTGCAGACCGCCGGGAGCTGGCGGACCGGAGAAGCCGTGGGGCGGATGCTCGTCCAGCACGCGGAGTATCTGACCGTCGAGACCCTGCACGAAGCGCTATGCAGCTGGCACGACAACAACGAGTGCCGACAGGCCGTGGAGATGCCCGGCCTGGCTGTGCAGCTGTTCCACGCGACGGCCCACCTTGGTGACACCCGGTTCGGTCCTTTGGTTACGTCCGCGGAGGTGGTGTACGGGTTCGTCGCTGGTGAGCGGCGTGGCGTCGTGACGTGAGACGGCCACCGCGTGATCTTTCTCGAGTACCGACCAAGGAACTCCAGGAAGGACCACCACGATGGCCGCACCACACAGTGTGGACCCTGCCCAGCTTGTCGAGGAGTTCGCCTCGGCGGGTGTGTCGCCGGATCTGTTGCAGACGATGATCGCGACGATGGCGAACGCGTTGATGTCGTCGCAGGCCGATCAGCAGTGCGGGGCCGGCTATGGCGAGCGCAGCAGCGAGCGGACGAACCAGCGCAACGGCTACCGGGCCCGGGAGTGGGACACCCGAGCGGGCACGATCGAGTTGGCGGTGCCGAAGCTGCGCCAGGGCTCCTATTTCCCGGACTGGCTGCTGACCCACCGCCGCCGCGCCGAGCAGGCCCTGGTCACCGTCGTGGCCACGGCCTACCTACTCGGTGTCTCCACCCGGCGGGTGGAGAAGCTGGCCGAACAACTCGGGGTGAAGTCGCTGTCGCGTTCGCAGGTCAGCGAGATGGCCACCCACCTCGACGGGCAGGTCGCCGCGTTCCGCGAGCGCCCGCTCGACCAGGGCCCGTACACGTTCGTGTGGGTCGACGCGCTCACGGTGAAGGTCCGCGAAGACGGCCGGGTGGTCAACGTGCACGCGCTGCTCGCGACCGGGGTGAACGCCGACGGGCACCGCGAGATCCTCGGCCTGGATGTGGCCTCCAGCGAGGACGGAGCGGGCTGGTTGGCGTTCCTGCGCGGTCTGGTCGCCCGCGGCCTGTCCGGGGTCCAGCTCGTCATCTCCGACGCCCATCCCGGCTTGGTGGCGGCGATCGCCTCGGCGTTGCCGGGTGCGGCGTGGCAGCGGTGTCGCACCCACTACCTGCGTAACCTGCTCTCCCGTGTTCCGAAGTCGGCGCAGCCGCATGTCGCTACGCAGGTGCGCACGATCTTCGACCAGCCCGACGCCGACGCCGTCACAGCCCAGTACGGACGCGTGGTCGACACTCTCACCGCGCGCTGGCCCGACGCAGCCGAGCACCTCGACAACGCCCGCGATGAGCTGCTGGCGTTCACCGCATATCCGCGCGAGGTCTGGCGCCAGATCTGGTCGAACAACCCTCAAGAGCGACTGAACAAGGAGATCCGCCGTCGCACCGACGTGGTCGGGATCTTCCCCGGCCGCGACTCCCTGATCCGCCTCGTCGGCGCCGTCCTGGCCGAACAGAGTGATGAGTGGACCGAGAACCGCCGCTACATGGGCCTCGATCTACTGGCCCGCTCACGCATCCGCATCGTCACCACCGAAGCCGCACCGACCGGCAGCGAGGCACTCATGACAACCGAGGCAATAACCGCCTAGAATCCCGAACCAAGATCACGCGGAGTCGATCTCATACACCACTCCGCCGGACGTGACCGGTCCTTTCGGCGATTTCGCCGCGAAGTGCGAGTCGACCGAGGGGCACGCGGAGTACTACAGCTACCCGGGGCTGCACGAGGCGCTCCGGCGCGCGGAGGGATCCCGCCGGGCCTGACCCCGCGGTGCCGTCGTCGTGTTCTACCGAATGGGTACGACAGTCACCCCGACCTCGAGCTGTGTCCAAGCGGTGTCGGCGGTGACCGCCGGGCCGGCGAGGCGGGTGGCCAGAGCCAGGCAGCACCGATCGCCCAGAGACAGCCCGGCCGCCCGGGTGACCGGCCACAGGGTCGCGGCGGTGACGGCGTCGGTGGCGGTGACCGGTTCGATGCCGATGCCCAGGGTGCGCAGCTGGCGCAGGGTGCGGTCGGCGTCGACGCCGCGCTGGGCCAGCTTCTGGTAGACCTCCGACAGGTTCACCGCCGAGATCACCGCCGCCTCAAGGTAGCTCTCGACGACATCGGCGCCGGGCTCGGCGCGCAGCCAGGCCAGCACCGCCGAGGCGTCCAGCACCGCCGGGCCGCGGGAGCCAGGGGACTCGCTGACCGCAGCCCGGTCCGGCCCGGTCACGAGGAGGTGTCCTCGGTCGCGGCCTCGGCCCGGCGCTCGGCGATCAGCTCGTCGGCAGCCGAGTCCTGCGGGTCGCCCTGCCACTCCGCGGCGATCTCCCGGCGCATCCGCGCGACCAGCTGCGCCCGGGACTCCATCACCACCCGCCCGTCCTCAACCGACAGCAACAGCGTCGACCCGGCATCCAACCCCAGGTCACGACGCACCTGCGCGGGGATCAGGATCCGACCGTCCCGATTGACGACGACCTCGGCGTGTCCCGCATCGTCTACCTGCTCCGACATACCACCGAGTCTAGCGCAGATGTGTCCACTACCTGACAGGGCGCTCTATGCGACGACAGAGATGCCCGTGCGCCCGCATCGAGATGCTACGCAACATAACGTTGCTTCTGTCACCTAGCAGGAAGCTCCGCTCGGCGACATCTCCTACCTCCCAGGCCGGCCCAAGCCCGGCATGTCGGCCACCCACGCCTACGGCAAGAACGACCGGCGCACCAAGACCACCTACCCCGGCAACTTCACCGTCTTTACCACCTACTACAAGGGATCGTGACCCGCTTCCTCGGACACCTGTTCTGAGCGATCATCGCTCGGGAAGGGAGTCCGTCGAATGCCTGCACCACGCCCTCCGGAGCTCCGCCGCCGTGCTGTCGAGCTCGCTCGTGCTGTCGAGCTCGCTCGTGCCGGCGAGCAGCCTGTCATCCAGATCGCGAAGGACCTCGGCATCAGCGAGTCCTGTCTGCGCCGGTGGATGGCCGTTGACGACGTCGACACCGGCCGCGTCGAGAGGGGGCTTGAGCACCGGTGAGAAGGCCGAGCTGGCCGAGCTGCAACCGTGTGCTGGAAACACCCCCGAACGACCGGGTTAAGAGACACTCCCTAGCTCAATCGTCGCTACTGCGTCGTAGGTCGCGACCCAGTCGCCCGTCTTTACGTGGACGCCCACGACCCGACCCGCCCGCGACGTGACGACCGGTATCTCCATCTTCATTGACTCCAGCAAACAGAGCACGTCACCCGGTGCCACGGCCGTACCGGGCTGGACGGAGACGCCGAGCACCACGCCCGGTATCTCCGGACCCACGGCCGCGAGCGTTTTCCCGGCCGGGGGCGTCGTCTCCGCGTTCTGTCCGTTCATCGTCATTGGCTACCTTCACAGAGGAATGTTGCGCTGGTCGGAACGGTCGCCCGGAGCGAGGTCGAGTGCCTCGACGATCCGTGCTGGGGTCTCGGCGGGGTCGATGACGCGGTCGACATACCCGCCCGCGACCAGCCGGTCCAGCGTCGTGGTCTCGCGCTGCCGGGCGACGAGCTCGGCACGACGCGTGGGGACGGCGGCTTCGGGGGTCTCGGCGAGCGTGCGGCGGTGCAAGATGCCGACGGCCGCCTCCGCGCCCATCACCGCGATCTCGGCGCCCGGCCAGGCGAACACGGCACCGGCCCCCATGGACCGGGCGTTCATGGCCAGGTACGCGCCACCGAACGCCTTCCGCGTCACGACCGTGACGCTCGGGGTCCGCGCCCCGGCGAAGGCGTGGAGCAGCTTCGCGCCGTGCCGGAGGACGCCGCCGTGCTCCTCCGCCGAGCCGGGGAGGTATCCCGGCACGTCGACCACGGCGACGACCGGGACCCCGAACGCATCGCACATCCGCACGAAGCGCGCGGCCTTCTCCGACGCCCTCGCGGTGAGGCAGCCGCCGAGCCGGATCGGGTTGTTCGCCACCAGCCCGACGGTCCGGCCCCCCATCCGACCCAGCTGGGTGACGATGTTGGGGGCGCGGTCGGGCTGCAGCTCGAGGCCGTCGTCGTCGAGGAGCATCCGCAGGAGGGGGCGGACGTCGTAGGCCCGCACCGCGCGCTCCGGGAGGGCCCGCCGAAGTGCGGGGCGGTCGGGCGGGAGCGTCAGGTCGCGCGGGTCCGGCTCGCGCAGCAGCCCGACCAGCCGGCGGGCCGTCCCCACGGCCGCGTCGCCGTCGCGCGCGTGCACGTGGGCCACCCCGGACTCCTCGTGGTGCACGGCGGGCCCCCCGAGGTCGCGCATGCCGATCCGCTCGCCCGTGACCTGGCGGATGACGTCCGGGCCGGTGACGAACATCCGGCCCTCGTCGGCCATCACGACGACGTCGGTCAGGGCGGGCCCGTACGCGGCGCCGCCGGCGGCCGGGCCGAGCACCACCGAGATCTGGGGGACGACGCCCGACGCGCGGACCATGGCCCGGAACACCGAGCCGACGCCGTCGAGCGCGTCGACACCCTCGTCGATCCGCGCCCCTCCGGAGTGCCAGAGGCCGACCACGGGGGCGCCCTCCCGGCACGCCGCGTCGATGACGCCGACGATGTGGGCGCACCCCGCCCGGCTCATCGCCCCGCCCCGGACGCCCGGGTCGATGCAGAACCCGTAGGCCGGCCGGCCCTGGATCCGGCCCCGCGCCCCGTGCACCCCCGGTACGTCGCCGCCGACCGGGCCGGCGCTGCCGGTGTCGAACAGGAGCCCGAGGAGGTGCTGCGGGCCGGGCCGGCCGTCCGACCGGGGACCGACCCCGGCGGGCGGGTCACCGTCGCGGCCCGGGGAGGGGGCCGGCACCACGGGGTGTCCCGTCCGCGGTGCGGCGGACGGTCGTGCGCCGGTCATCGCACGCGCGCGATCACTCGGCCGAACTCCTCCAGGTCGTGCTCCATGACCGTGACCGAGGAGATCCCCAGCTCCTCCCGGTGCCGGTGCATCTGCTCGGCGATCGCGTCGAGGCTCCCGACCCACAGGCTGGGCAGGTCCAGGAGCTGGTCGTCGGACAGCGCACGCCCGTAGCGGCGCAGCCCGACCACGGCCGAGGCCCGGTCACCGGTGATCACGGTGGCCTTGGCCAGGACGTCGATCCGCGGGTCCCGGTCACCGGCCGCCGCACGCACGTACTTCACGCGGCCGGCGAGGGCGTCGCGGTCCAGCAGGTCCATCCGGCCGATCTCCGGGCGGAACGTCGTCCCGACCAGCCCGACGGTGTCGGCGTGGCGGGCGGCCAGGGCCAGGACGCGGTCACCGTTCCCGCCGACGAGCAGCGGCGGCCGGGGAGACTGCAGCGGCCGGTACACCGACAGGTCGGTCCCGTCCGGGGGTGCGTCGAGCGCCTCGACGGCCGCGGCCAGCCGGTCCACGCGCTCGCGGGCGGGAGCCCACGGCCGGCCCACGGCCTCGAACTCCCATGGCACGTAGCCGGTGCCCAGCCCCACCTCCAGCCGCCCGTCGGTGAACCGGTCGAGCGTGGCGACGTCGCGGCGCAGCAGCGCGGGCTCGTGGAACGAGGCGTTGAGGACGTAGGTCCCGACCCGCACCCGCGACGTCGCCTCCGCAGCCAGCACCACCGCGGGCAGCGGAGAGCACAGGTTGACGTGGTCGGCGGCGGCCACCAGGTCGTAGCCGAGGTCCTCCGCCCTCCGGGCGGTGCGGACGAGGTCGGCGCGGGAGCGCCCCTCGGCGATCAGGCAGACCCCGAACCGGAACGGCCTGACCATCAGACGACGTGGACGTCGGGCACGTAGAGGATCCAGCGGCCGCCGGCGTCGCGGAAGGCCCGCTCCTTGGCCATGATCTCCTCGGCGTGGTTCCAGGCGAACAGCAGCGCGTGGTCCGGGTGGTCCTCGGCGAACGCCTCCGGCGGGCGGACGGGGATGTGCGTGCCGGGGGTGAGCCGGCCCTGCTTGGCCGGGGTCGTGTCGGAGACGAACTCGACCAGGTCCGGGCCGAGCCCGCAGTAGTTGGCGACGGTCGCGCTCTTGGCCGTCGCGCCGTAGGCGACGACCCGCTTGCCCTGCGCGCGGAGCTCGGACAGCAGCGCGACGAGGTCGGTGCGGATCCGGGCGACGGCGTCGCCGAACGCGCGCAGCGTCGCGGGCTCGCCGAGTCCGCGCGCCGCCTCCTCGGCGAGCAGCGCCTCGACGGCCGCGTCCACCGGCCGGGACCCGGCCCGGGCGACGGTGTAGCGCACCTCGCCGCCGTGCACCGGGAGCCGCTCCACGTCCACGAGCTCGAAGCCGTGCCGGCGGGCCATCGCCCGCACCGAGCGGGCGGTGAACAGGTAGAAGTGCTCGTCGTAGATCTGGTCGAACGAGGTCCGCTCGACGATGTCGCCGAGGTAGGGGTCCTCGAACACGAACACCCCGGAGGGCTGCAGCAGCGCGTCGAGGCCGCGGAAGATCGAGTTCAGGTACGGGATGTGGCAGATCGTGTTGGCCGCGTAGACCACGTCCGCGGGGCCGTGCTCCGCGGCGATCTCCCGGGCGGTGGTCTCCTCGAAGAACGCGGTGCGCACCTGCACCCCGAGCCCGCGCGCCACCTCCGCCACGCCGCCGGAGGGGTCCACCCCGAGGTGCCGGACGCCCTGTGCGGCGACCGTGCGCAGCATGATGCCGTCGTTGCAGCCGATCTCGACGACGAACGGGTCCGGTCCGCTCAGCTCGGTCTCCAGGAAGTGCCGGGCGGTGAGCTCGAAGTGCTTGCGCATCACCGTCGAGCCCGACGAGTGGTACGGGTAGTCCTCGTGGAACATCTTCTCGCGCGGGACCTGTTCCATCAGCTGCGCCATCGTGCAGGAATCGCACAGGCCCACCGCGAGACGGAAGAAGAACTCCTCCGAGGAATCGTTCGGGACGCGGAATGCATCGGACAGCGGCTGCCGTCCGAAATCGACGAGCTCGGTCACCTGGCCGCCGCAGATCTGGCATTCGGTCATGGTCGAAAAGTAGGTCGGCCCGGTGGCCGCGGCCAACCCCAGAATCGGCGCCCCCGATCCGGGTAGGGGTGTCCGCGCTCCCCGGGGCCACCGGACGATCGGCGACGGCACACCTGCCGCCGCGAGACCCGTGACGATCGTCAGCCCACGTCGATGACGTCCGGGACCGGCTCACGCGGACGAACCGGACGAAGGTGAGGGTATGACCACAGGGGATGTCGTGAGGGCCGCCGGGCGGGACGCCGTGTCGGGCCCGCCCGGGGCCGCGGCCGTCCGGCTGAGCGGACTGGGCAAGGACTACGGGGCCGTGCGCGCGGTCGACGCGATCGACCTGCGCATCGAGCCGGGCGAGGTGGTGGCGCTGCTCGGCCCGAACGGGGCCGGGAAGTCCACCGCCATCGACATGGTCCTGGGGCTGACCACACCCGACCGCGGCGAGGTGACGGTGTTCGGTGCCTCCCCGGCCGACGCCGTCCGGGCGGGCACCGTCGGGGCCATGCTGCAGGGCGGCGCGCTGCTCGACGACGCGACCGTCGGCGAGGTCGTCGGCATGGTGTCCTCGCTGCACCGCACCCCGATGGGGGTGTCCCGCGCCCTGGCCGCGGCCGGCATCTCCGACCTCGCCGGACGCCCGACCACCAAGCTGTCCGGCGGGCAGCGCCAGCGCGTGCGGTTCGCCCTCGCCGTCGTGAGCGACCCCGACCTGCTGGTCCTGGACGAGCCGACGGCCGCGATGGACGTCGTCACCCGGCGGGCGTTCTGGGAGTCGATGCAGGAACTGACCAGCACCGGTCGCACCGTCGTGTTCGCGACCCACTACCTGGAGGAGGCCGAGCAGTTCGCCGACCGGGTGGTGTTCCTGCGCGCCGGCCGGATCGTGGCCGACGGCTCGGTCGCCCAGGTGCGGTCGTTGGCCGCGGGGCGCACCGTGCGCGCCGCCGTCCCCGAGACGCCCGAGCACGTGCTGCGGGCCCTGCCCGGCGTGGTCGACGCCGAGCTGCGCCAGGGCAGCGTCCGGCTCATCAGCTCCGACTCCGACCGCACCCTGCGGGCCCTGGTGCAGGAGGTCCCGGACGCCCACGACATCGAGGTGGTCGGGGTCAGCCTCGACGAGGCCTTCGTGGCGCTCACCGGCGCCACCGGGCCCACCCCGACCGAGGAGAAGGGGGCCACGGCATGACCACCCGGACCCGCGACCGCGCCCGGACCCCGCGTCGTGCGGGGTTCGGCGTCGACCCCGGCTACCTGTACCTGGAGATCCGCCGGGCGCTGCGCGCGCCGGGCACCCTGCTGTTCACCATCGGCTTCCCGGCGGGCTTCTACCTGCTGGAGGTCATGCTGTTCACCGACGTGGCCGGGGGCGACCCGGCCGCGGGCGACTTCCCGCGGACGGTCATGGTCGGCATGGCCGCCTGGGGCGTCATGACCGCGGGTCTGCTGATCGGGACCCGGGTGGTGAACGAACGGGTCGCGGGCTGGCAGCGCCAGCTGCGCCTCACCCCGCTGTCGGGCTTCGGCTACCTGGTCGGGAAGGTCGCCGTCGCGATGGCGGTCGCGCTGCCGACCGCGATCGTCGTGCCGGTGGTCGCCGTGGTGCTGGAAGGGGTGCGGCTCGACCTCTCCGGCTGGGTGCACGTCACCCTGTTCATCTGGCTCGGGGCGCTCCCGTTCGCGGTGCTCGGCCTGCTGATCGGGCAGGTCGCCACCAAGGACAACGTGCAGAACTTCGTGATCATGGCGATGCTGCTGCTCGCGATGTTCGGTGGCCTGTTCATGCCGCTGGAGATGCTGCCGAGCTGGTGGAACGACATCGCCGCCTTCGTCCCCAGCTACTGGCTCGCCGAGCTGGGCCGGGCCGGGATCCTGCCCGGCCGCAGTCCCGGTACGGCCGCGCTGATCCTGCTCGGGTGGACGGTCGCGCTGTCCTGCGCGGTGGTGTGGCGGTACCGGCGCGACTCCGCGCGCACCTGACGGGGATCGGCACCGGGCCGGGATATCGTCACCCCATGTGGCCGAACGACGGCGCCCTGTCCCGGGACCGCGGGGCGCGCGTCGTGGCGCCGTTGCTCGGCGGCGGGTTCAGCCTGGTGCTGGTACCCGCCTGGCTGGACGCGCTCGGCCACGTCGACGCCGCGTTGCGGGGCCCGGCCACCGTCCTCGGGGTGCTCTACACCCTCGCCTGCGTGCTCGCGGTCCCGCTCTCGGTGCGGATGAGCGAGGTCACCCGGGGCGTGTTCTGCATGGTGCTGGTCGCGGCGGGCGTCGCGTTCGTCGGCCTCACCGGCATCGGCAACTCCTGGGTGCTGCTGTGCGGGCTGGGCATCGTCGCGGCGCTGATGCCCACCTGGGTGATCGTGGTGGTCACCTCCGTCGTCGCCGCCGGGCTCAGCATCACCGCGTGGGAGGCGGGCGCGCTCGCCGACCAGTTCGCGAACGTCGTCGTGCTGGTCTCGGTGACCGCGACGGTCGCACTCCTGGTCCGGCTCACCGAGGCCAACGAGGAGCTGCAGGCGGCGCGCGACCAGGTCGCGGCGCTGGCGGTGGTGCGGGAACGCCAGCGCGTGGCGCGGGACCTGCACGACATCCTCGGGCACAGCCTCACCACCATCACGATCAAGGCCGGACTGGCCCGGCGGGCGCTCGAGACGGGGGCGGAGGCGCAGGCCCGCAGCGAGATCGGCGACGTCGAACGGCTCGCCCGCCAGGCGCTCGGCGACGTCCGGGGCACCGTCTCGGAGTTCCGCGAGACCTCGCTGGCGGCCGAGCTCGCCGGGGTGCGCGAGACCCTGCGCGCGGCGGGCATCGAGGACGACCTGCCGACCTCGGTCGACGACGTCGAGCCGCACCTGCAGCGGGTCTTCGCGCACGTGCTGCGGGAGTGCGTGACGAACGCCGTCCGGCACTCCGGCGCCGGCAGCGTGGTGGTGCGGCTCGGCCGCACCTGGGTCGAGGTGGAGGACGACGGGGGCGGCGTGGCGGGTGCACCGGAGGGCAACGGGCTCATCGGGCTGCGCGAGCGCCTGGCCGCGGTCGGCGGCACGGTGCGGGTCGGGCCGGGCCGGCGCGGGGGCACCCGGGTGCGGGCCGCCGCGGGCACGGGGCGGGAGCGGCGGACGGGCGACGACGGCGGAACGGCGGAGCAGTCATGATCGAGGTCCTGGTGGTCGACGACCAGGCGCTGGTGCGGGGCGCGCTGGCCGCCATGCTCGACCTGGAGCGCGACATCACGGTCGTGGGCCAGGTCGGGTCCGGGGAGGAGGCCCTCGCGGCCGTCGCGCGGCGCCCGCCCGACGTGGTGCTGCTCGACGTGCAGATGCAGGGACTGAACGGTCTGGAGACCGCCGAGCGGCTGCACCGCGGTCACCCCGCCTGCCGGATCCTCATCTGCACCACCTTCGGCCGGCCCGGCTACCTGGCGCGGGCCATGTCCGCCGGCGCCTCCGGCTTCGTCGTGAAGGACGCTCCGCCCGAGCAGCTGGTCGACGCCGTGCGCCGGGTGCACCAGGGCCTGCGCGTCGTCGACCCCGGCCTGGCCGCGGAGTCCCTGACGATCGGCGCCAGCCCGCTCAGCGAGCGCGAGCGCGACGTGCTGCGGGTGGTCGCCGACGGCCGGACCGCGGCCGCCGCCGCGGCCGAGCTGCACCTGACGGAGGGCACCGTGCGCAACTACCTGTCCTCGGCGATCGGCAAGACCGGGGCCCGGACCCGCGGCGAGGCCCTGCGCATCGCCGAGGAGCGCGGCTGGCTGTAGCGGGGTCAGGGGTGTCGTAGGGGTTGTCGGCCCGGGCCGCATGGATTGAGCTGGATTCGCGGAGCAGAACTGCGCGCCGAATCCACGCCGACCATTCGGAGGATGTCACGTGACCACCCGAGTGTGGGACTACCTGCCCGAGTACGAGACCGAGCGGGAGGACGTCCTCGACGCCGTCGAGACCGTTTTCCGGTCCGGTCGGCTGGTGCTCGGCCCGAGCGTCGAGGAATTCGAGTCCGAGTTCGCCGCCTACCATTCCCTGCCGCACTGCGTCGGCGTCGACAACGGCACCAACGCGATCGTGCTGGCCCTGCGCGCGCTCGGCGTCGGCCCCGGTGACGAGGTCGTGACCGTCTCCAACACCGCGGCGCCGACCGTCGTCGCGATCGACCAGGTCGGCGCGACCGCGCGGTTCGTCGACGTGCACGAGGACGACTTCCTGATGGACGTCGACCGGGTCCGGGAGGTGGTCACCGACCGGACCCGCGCGCTGCTGCCGGTGCACCTCTACGGCCAGTGCGTGGACATGACCGCCCTGCAGGCCGTCGCCGAGGAGACCGGGCTCCCGATCCTGGAGGACTGCGCGCAGGCGCACGGCGCGACCCAGCACGGGCGGCTCGCGGGGACCTTCGGCGCCGCCGCCGCGTTCTCCTTCTACCCGACCAAGGTCCTCGGCGCCTACGGCGACGGCGGCGCCGTCGTCACCGCCGACCCCGAGGTCGACGCCACCGTGCGCCGCCGCCGCTTCTACGGCATGGCCGACGTGTACTACGTCGTCGAGACGCCGGGGCACAACGCCCGCCTCGACGAGGTCCAGGCCGAGATCCTGCGTCGCAAGCTCACCCGCCTCGACGCCTACCTGGCGGGCCGCCGGGCCGTGGCCGCGCGCTACGCCGAGGCCCTCGCCGACACCGACCTGGTCCTGCCCGCCGCCAACCCGGGCAACGAGCACGTCCACTACGTCTACGTGGTCCGCCACCCCGAGCGGGACCGGATCCTCGCCGGGCTCGCCGAGCGCGACATCGCGCTGAACATCAGCTACCCGTGGCCGGTGCACACGATGACCGGCTTCGCCCACCTCGGCTACGGCACCGGCGACCTGCCGGTCACCGAGAAGCTGGCCGGCGAGATCTTCTCGCTGCCGATGTACCCGAGCCTGCCCACCGGCACCCAGGACACGGTGATCGACGCGCTGCGCGAGGTCCTCGACCGGCTCTGAACCGCCGCCCGCCCGGCGGCACACGACACACCGACCGGAGGGTCGACCGTGCGCATCCTGTTCACGACCATGGCCGAGCGCTCGCACGTCTCCACCATGGTCCCGCTCGCGTGGGCGCTGGCCACCGCCGGACACGAGGTCCGGCTGGCGGGCTCGCCGATGATCACCGAGACGACCGTCTCGGCCGGGCTCACCGCCGTCGAGGTGGGCAAGGACCACACCTACCACGAGCTGCTCGGCGCCCAGGACACCGTCGAGCACGAGATGGCCGACTGGAGCGAGCCGTTCGCCGACCGCCAGACCTGGGAGCAGGTCCTGCTGAAGTACCAGGCGGGCGTCCCCTACGGCCTGGCCCCCTACAACGACCCGATCGTCGACGACCTCGTCGAGTTCGCCCGGTGGTGGCGGCCCGACCTGGTGGTGTGGGACCCGCTGACCTACGCCGGCGCGGTCGCGGCGGCCGCCGTCGGCGCCGCCCACGCCCGGCTGCTGTGGACGGTCGACCTCTACACGACCATGCGCTCGGTCCTGCTCGGGCTCGCCGCCGACCGGCCCGTCGACGAGCGCGCGGACCCGTTGCGCGAGTGGCTCGAGCCGCAGCTGGACGCCGTCGGTGCCGGCTTCGACGAGCAGCTGCTCACCGGCGACTTCTCGATCGACCAGGTGCCGCCGGGGGTCCAGCTCGACCTGGGCGCCCTGCAGCGGGTGCCGATGCGCTACACCGCCTACAACGGGCGCGCGGTCGTCCCGCCGTGGGTGCACGAGCCGCTGGAACGGCCGCGGGTCCTGCTCACCCCGGGGACCTCGTTCGCCACCGCGCTCGGGGCGACGTTCGTGCCGCTGCGGGAGTCCCTCGACGCGCTCGCCGACCTCGACGTCGAGGTCGTCGCGACCCTGACCGCCGCGGAGCAGGAGCAGGTCGGGACGGTGCCCGCCAACACGCGCGTCGTCGAGTTCGTGCCGCTGCACGCGATCATGGGCAGCTGCTCGGCCGTCGTGCACCACGGCGGCTTCGGGACCTGGTCGACCGCCGTCCTGCACGGCGTCCCGCACGCCGTCCTGCCCATCCGGCACGGCGACCTGTGGGTCAAGGGCACCCGGACCGCCGAACTCGGTGCGGGGCTCTGCGCACACCCGTCCACGGTGGGCGCCGAGGACCTGCGCGGGATGGTCCACCGGCTGCTGACCGACCCGGCGTTCACCACGGCCGCCGGGGGGCTGCGCGACCGGATGCTGGCCATGCCGACCCCGAACGAGGTCGTCGGCGACATCGAGTCGCTGACCCGGGCCCACCGCCGCTGACCCGGCCGCGGGCGGGGTCGCCCGCGGCCCACGGCCGCGCGGTCCGGTGCGGGTCACCCGTGCCGGCCGCGGGCCGCCGCCCCGGGGGCGGCGGCCGACCGAGGGGGGAGTGCCGGCGACACCCACCGCACGGACGCCGCGACCGCGCGCGCCCGGCGGTGGTGTCGCCGGCCGCGGTCACCCGCGGCCGGCGCCGGCCCCGCCGCCCCCGACGAGGCTGTGCAGGCAGGCCACGAGCGTCCGGGCCTGCACGTTGACGTAGTGGCTGTGCCGCAGCAGCCCGACCAGCTGGTGCAGCGGCAGCCAGCGGTGGTCCGGCCGGTCGGCGGGATCGACGTCCTCGTCGGTCTCGACGACGAGGTAGCGCACGCGGGCGTGGTCGAACCGGCCGCCCTCCTCCGACAGCACGACGTCGTACCGGACGGCGCCCGCGGGGGCGTCGAGGACGGCGTCGAGGAAGGCCGGGCGGAGCTCGCGCGGGCCCGGCACGTAGTTCTCCAGCGTGCACTGCACGGTGGGGGCGAGCTCGACGACGTCCATCAGCCCGGGCTCGACCCGGGCGTGGACCAGCGCGTGCAGCACCCCGTCGACCCGCCGGACCAGGAACGCCGACAACCCGGTGCCGACCGGGGCGAACATCGGCTGCGACCAGCGGGCGACCTCCCGGCCGTCGGCGACGATCTCCAGGCCGCGGACGGTGTAGTGCCGGCCGGCCTCGTGGACGATCTCGCCGTCGCGGTGGGTCCACCGTTCCAGCTGGTTGAGCGGGACGCGGGTGGCGGTGATCTCGTGCCGGGTGCGGGCCCCGGTGATCCAGCTGAGGACCTCGGCGGAGGTGTGCCGGGTGGGCGCGGCCTCGTCGCAGGAGCGGGCCACCGCGGCGGAGAACTCCCCGGCGCCGCCCGGCAGCAGCGCCGCCGGCTCGGGCCCGGCGAACGGCAGGCAGGACAGCACGGTCCGCAGGTCCATGTTGACGGTGTCGGTCGTGCCGAGCAGGGCGTGCACCTGCGCCAGGGTCAGCCAGCAGAAGTCCTCGTGCACCGGGGGCGCGGGCTCGCCGGTCAGGTCGACGACCATGTTGCGGTTGCGCTTCTGGAGGAACCACGCGCCCTGCTCGGACTGGCGGACGTCGGCCAGGACGCGGTGGCCGACCGGGTCGCGGAAGTACTCCAGGTACGGGATGGAGCGTCCGCCGTGGACCCGCGTGTAGTTGCTGCGGGTGGCCTGCACGGTCGGCGAGATCTGGACGCCGTTGCAGTTGCCGGGCTCCACCTTGCCCTGGACCAGGCAGTGCAGGACCCCGTCGAACTCGCGCACCAGCACCCCGAGGATGCCGATCTCCGGCTGGTTGATGATGGGCTGGGACCAGTGCTCGACGGCCGCGCCCGGGCGTCGGACGTCGAGCCCCTCGACGACGAAGAACCGGCCGCTGACGTGGGCGAGGTTGCCCGTCTCGCGGTGCACCGCCCACCCGTCGAGCCGGTCCAGGGGGACCCGGGTCGAGGTGGTGCGGTTGCGCCGGGTGCAGCCGTCGTACCAGTCCAGGTAGTCCTGCGGGGAGGTCACCCCGGACGGGGTGAGCGCGGAGACGGCGATCCTCGCCGGGTCCGTCGACGCGGGGCGGGTGGCGGTCAGGGACACGAGCGGCCTCCAGGGCGGTCCGCGGGCGGCCCGGCCGCCCGCGGGGGGCGGGTCAGGGTCGGCGGTAGGGCGGCAGCAGGCCCGCGGCGGCGGCCGCGCGCAGGGTCGGGGCGCCGCGGTCGCGGCCGGAGAGCACCGGTGCCGCACCGCCGGTCCACGGCAGCGCCAGCTCCGGGTCGAGGGGGTGCACGGTCCGTTCCAGGTCGGGGTCGTAGTTGGTGGTGACCAGGTAGGACATGACGGTGTCCTCGGCCAGGGCGAGGAAGGCGTGCCCGGTGCCGGCCGGGAAGTAGAGACCGCGGAACTCCCGGTCGTCCATCTCGACGGCGTCCCACCGGCCGAAGGTCGGCGAGCCCTCCCGCAGGTCCACGACGACGTCCAGCGCGCGGCCCCGCACGCAGTGCACGAACTTCTCCTGGCCCGGCGGGTCGGCGACGTAGTGCACACCGCGCACCACCCCGGCCGCCGAGCGGTTCTGGTTGGTCTGCACCACCGTCAGCGGGTGCCCGACGGCCGCGACGAACGCCGGCTCCTGGTAGGGGGAGACGAACACGCCCCGGGCGTCGCCGTGCACGGGCGGGGAGAACTCGACGGCCCCCTCGACGGCCAGCGGCCGGACCCGCATCCCCCCGGCGAGGGCGCGCTCCTCAGCCGGCCGGACGGACATCGCGGTACCCGTGCTCGGCGGCGATGGCCATGACGTAGCGGCCGTAGCCGGTGTTGCCCAGCCGTTCGCCGAGGGCGTGGCAGGCGGCGGCGTCGATGAAGCCCATCCGCAGCGCGACCTCCTCCAGGCAGGCGATGCGCACACCCTGGCGGTGCTCGAGGGTCTGGAGGTACTGACCGGCCTGCAGCAGCGAGTCGTGCGTACCGGTGTCCAGCCAGGCGAAGCCGCGGCCGAGGTCGACCAGCCGGGCGTCGCCGCGCTCCAGGTAGGCGCGGTTGACGTCGGTGATCTCCAGCTCGCCGCGGGCCGACGGGCGGACCCCGCGGGCGATCTCGACGACGTCGTTGTCGTAGAAGTACAGCCCGGTGACCGCCCGGTTGCTGCGCGGGTGGGCGGGCTTCTCCTCGATGTCGACCAGGCGGCCCCACTGGTCGGCGACCGCGACGCCGTAGCGCTCCGGGTCACCGACGGGGTAGCCGAACAGCACGCAGCCCCGCACGTCCGCCGCGGTGCGCTCGAGCAGCTCGGAGAAGCTCGGGCCGTGGAAGATGTTGTCGCCGAGCACCAGGGCGGCGGTGTCGTCGCCGATGTGGTCGGCCCCGATCAGGAAGGCCTCGGCGAGCCCGCGCGGCTCGTGCTGCGCGGCGTAGGTGAGGTTCAGGCCGAGGTGGCCGCCGTCGCCGAGCAGCCGGCGGAACAGCGGCAGGTCCTGCGGCGTCGAGATGAGCAGGATGTCCCGGACGCCGGCCAGCATCAGGACCGAGAGCGGGTAGTAGACCATCGGTTTGTCGTAGACCGGGAGCAATTGCTTGGAAATCGGCAGCGTCACCGGATGCAATCGCGTCCCGGCGCCACCGGCCAGCACGATCCCCTGCACGAGACGTTCACTTCCCCTCGGTCGCGACCGCTGTCCACACCTGTGGTGTGCCGGGCCCGACCCTAGGGACGCGCACCCGCCGACGTGACCCCATGACCTGCTTTTACGGGGCGGAACAGGGGTGCGTCGCGTCGTCCGCGGTGGGTCCGCGGGGGCGTTAGGGGTTGAGGTTAGGGGTGGGTCCCGACCTAGCGTCCCCTTCTGTCGATCACTGTGTCGGCCGACCGCGGAAATCAACGTCCGATCCGGTCGGAGCGTGCGGACAATCGTCGGGGGAGTTGTGGCGGAAACGGTTCACGAAAACGGTGGGAAAGCGATCGCCGTGGTCGGGATGGCGTGCCGGCTGCCGGGTGCCGCCGACCCCGCGGCGTTCTGGCGGCTGCTGTGCGACGGCGTGGACGCACTGTCCGCGCCGCCGCCCGGCCGCCGTCCCGCCGGCGCCGCGCCGCGCGCGGGCTACCTGCCCGGGGTGGACCGCTTCGACGCCGCCTTCTTCGGGATGTCGCCGCGGACCGCGGCCGCCACCGACCCGCAGCAGCGCCTCGCGCTCGAGCTCGGCTGGGAGGCGTTCGAGGACGCCGGCATCACCCCGGGCGCCGTCGCCGGGCACCGCGTCGGGGTCTGGTTCGGAGCGATGGCCGACGGCTACGCCGCGCTGCTGGCCCGGGACGGGGCCGCTCCCGACCGGGACACGGTGCCGGGCCTGTCCCGCACCATGATCGCCGGACGGCTGTCGCACGCGCTCGGGCTGCGCGGCCCCAGCATGGTCGTCGACACCGGGCAGTCCTCGTCGCTGACGGCGGTGCACGCCGCATGCGCGGCGCTGCGGGCCGGCGAGGCCCGGCTCGCGCTGGCCGGGGGCGTGCACCTCAACCTCGACCCCGCCGGTGACGACGCGACGTCGGCGTTCGGTGCGCTGTCCCCGCGCGGGCGCTGCGCGACCCTCGACGCCGACGCCGACGGCTACGCCCGCGGTGAGGGCGGCGGCGCGGTGCTGCTGCGCCCGCTGGACGACGCCCGCGCCGCCGGTGACCGGGTCTACTGCGTCGTCACCGCCGGCGCGGTCAACAACGACGGCGGCGGGCCCGCCCCGACCGTCCCCACCGCCGACGGGCAGCGGGAGGTGCTGCGCGCCGCGCACCGGCGCGCCGGCGGCGACCCGCACCGCGTCCAGTACGTCGAGCTGCACGGCACCGGCACCGCGGTCGGCGACCCGGTGGAGGCCACCGCGGTCGCCGCCGAGCTCGCCGCCGGGCGCCCGGCCGACGCGCCGCTCGCCGTCGGGTCGGTGAAGACCAACATCGGCCACCTGGAGGGCGCCGCCGGCATCGCCGGGCTGCTCAAGCTGGCGCTGGCCGTGCACCACCGCACGCTCCCGGCGTCGCTGCACCACCGCACACCGCACCCCGTCCTGCGGGGCAGCGGGCTGCGGGTGGTCACCGAGCCGGCCGGGTGGCCGCGACCGGGGGAGCGGCTGCGCGGCGCGGTCACCTCGGTCGGGATGGGGGGCAGCAACTGCCACCTGGTCGTCGACGAGGCGCCCGCGCCCCCCGACGCCGCCGGGGCCGGGCCCGCCGTGGCGGGCCCGCACCTCGTGACGCTGTCCGGGGCGACCGACGCCGGGCTGCGCGCGCAGGCCGACCGCCTCGCCGCGCACGTCGACGGCGGGACCGACGGCCTCGCCGACCTCGCCCGCTCCGCGGCGACCACCCGCACCGCCCTGCGCCACCGCGCCGCGGTCGTCGCGGAGGACCGCGCCGAGCTGCTCGCCGGCCTGCGCGCGCTGGCCGCCGGCGAGCCGGCCGAGCACGTCGCCACCGGCCGGGCCGCGGACGGGGCGACCGCGTTCGTGTTCAGCGGGCAGGGCGCCCAGCGGGCCGGCATGGGGACCGCGCTGGCGGCCGCCGACCCGATCTTCGCCCGGCACCTCGACACCGTCTGTTCCGCGCTGGACGAGCACCTGCCCGGTGCGCTGCGCACCGTCCTGGCCACCGGCGGCGACGGCGCGCTGGACCGCACCGGCTGGACCCAGCCCGCGCTGTTCGCGCACGGCCTCGCGCTCGCCCGGACCCTGCTCGACCGCGGGGTGGCGGTCGACCACCTGCTCGGGCACTCGGTCGGGGAGATCGCCGCGGCCCAGCTGGCCGGCGTGCTGTCGCTGCGCGACGCGTGCGTGCTCGTGACCGCCCGGGGCCGCGTGATGGACGAGCTGCCGCCCGGCGGCGCGATGCTGGCCGTCGCGGCGCCGGAGGCGGAGCTCGCCGACCGGGTCGCCGGCCGCCCGGACCTCGCCGTCGCCGCGGTCAACGGGCCGGCCTCCTGCGTGGTCTCCGGCGCCGCGGACGCGGTCGGCGAGATCGCCCGGTGGGCCGCGGAGACCGGCCTGCGCCACCGCAGGCTGCCGGTCAGCCACGCCTTCCACTCCCCGCTGATGGACCCCGCGCTCGACCGGTTCGCCGGGGTGGTCGCGGGGCTCGACCTGCAGCCGCCGCAGCGCGGCCTGGTCTCCGCGGTCACCGGGGCGCCGGTCGGCGCCGAGATCACCGACCCCGCGTACTGGGTGCGCCACGCGCGCGACGCCGTCCGGTTCGCCGACGCCGTCACCGCCGCCGAGGCAGTGGGCGTCACCCGCTGGTGCGAGGTCGGACCGCGCGCCGGGCTGACCGCCGCGGTCCGCGACTGCCTCACCGGCGACCACCCGGCCGTGGTCGTCGCCGCGCAGCGGCACGACCGGCCCGAGCCGTCGACCCTGCTCGCCGCCGTGGGCGCGCTGCACGCCCACGGGGCCGACCTCGACCCGGTCGCGCTGCTCGACGGCCGCGGCGGGCGCCGGGTGCCGCTGCCGGGCTACGCCTTCCAGCGGTCCCGGTACTGGCTGCCGGCGCCGTTCGGCACCGCACCGGCCGGCGTCGCGCCCCCGGCCCCGGCGGCCGGGGCGGACGTCGCGGTCGACGGCACCGGCCCGGACGCCCCGGCGGTCACCCCGGCCGCGGCCCGGCTGCGCGCGGCGACCGGCGCCCCGCGGCGCAGCCGGATCGCGCTGGAGCTGGTCCGCGGTGCGGCCGCGGCCGTCCTGGGCCACCCGGGACCCTCCGACGTCGACCCCGACCTGACCTTCGGCGAGCTCGGCGTCGACTCGCTCGGCGCCGTCGAGCTGCGGGACCGCCTCGGCGCCGCGCTGGGCACGACGCTGCCGGCGTCGCTGCTGTTCGACCACCCACGCCCCACCGCGCTCGCCGGGCACCTGGCGGAGCGGCACGGCGGCGCCGGGGACGGGCCCGCGCCGGGGACCGCCGCGCCCGACCACCCGGCCGGCCCCCGCGGGCCGGGCGACGACCCGGTGGTGGTCGTCGGGATGGGCTGCCGGTTCCCCGGCGGGGTGACGGACCCGCAGCAGCTGTGGGACGTCGTCGCCGGCGGCCGCGACGTCACCGGGGACTTCCCGACCGACCGCGGCTGGGACCTCGGCGCACTGCTCGACGGCGACCCGGACACTCCCGGCACCAGCTGGACCCGCCGCGGCGGCTTCCTCACCGGGGTCGCCCGGTTCGACGCCGCGTTCTTCGGGATCTCCGCCCGCGAGGCCCGGGCGATGGACCCGCAGCAGCGCCTGGTGCTCGAGACGACCTGGGAGGCCCTGGAACGGGCCGGGATCCCGCCCCGCAGCCGGCACGGCGAGCGCGTCGGGGTCTACCTCGGTGCCACCGCGGGCGAGTACGGCCCGCGGCTGGACGCCGGTGACGACCGCGCCGGGGGCTACGTCCTGACCGGCACCACCCCCAGCGTGGTGTCCGGGCGGGTCGCCTACTCCCTCGGGCTGCGCGGACCCGCGCTCACCGTGGACACCGCCTGCTCCTCGTCGCTGGTCGCGATCGACCTGGCCGCCCGCGCGGTGCGCTCCGGCGAGGTCACCGCGGCCGTCGCCGGCGGGGTCACCGTCCTGTCCGGGCCCGGCATGTTCGTCGAGATGAGCCGCCAGCGCGGGCTCTCCCGCGACGGCCGCTGCCGCGCGTTCTCCGCCGACGCCGACGGCACCGGCTGGGCCGAGGGCGCGGGCGTCGTCGTGCTGGAACGGCTGTCGACGGCCCGCGCCTGCGGGCACCCGGTGCTCGCGGTGCTGCGCGGCTCCGCGGTGAACTCCGACGGCGCGTCGAACGGGCTCACCGCCCCCAGCGGCGTCGCCCAGCAGGCGGTCCTGCGCGACGCGCTCGCCGCGGCCGGGATCACCGCCGACGGCGTCGACGTGGTGGAGGCGCACGGCACCGGTACCCGGCTCGGCGACCCGATCGAGGCCCAGGCGCTGCGGGAGGTCTACGGCAGGGGCCGGACCGGGCCGCCGCTCGCGCTCGGCTCGGTCAAGTCCAACATCGGGCACACCCAGGCCGCCGCCGGCGTCGCCGGCCTGATCAAGATGGTGCTGGCGCTGCAGCACCGCGTGCTGCCCGCGACCCTCCACGCCGAGCGCCCGAGCGAGCTCGTCGAGTGGGACGGCGTGCAGGTGCTCACCGCCGCCCGGGAGTGGACCGACCCCGGTCGGCCGCGGCGGGCCGGGGTGTCGTCGTTCGGCATCTCCGGCACCAACGCCCATGTCGTGGTCGAGGAGGCGCCGGCCGGGGACCCGGTCGCCACGCCCGCCCCGCCCGGGCCGCCGGCGTGGCGGCTGTCCGCACGCGACCCGCAGGCCCTCGCCGAGAGCGCCCGCCGCCTCGCCGCCGCCGTCGAGGCCGACCCGGACGGGCTGGGCGTCGGCGTCGTCGCGGCGGCCCTCGCCCGCGGCCGCACCTGGTTCCCGCACCGCGCCGTGGTCCTCGGGGCCGACCGCGACGCGCTGCTGGCCGGGCTGCGCGGGCTCGCCGACGGGCGTCCCGACCCGGCCGCGGTCGTGCAGGGCACCGGCCCGGCCGACGGGCGGGTCGTGTTCGTGTTCCCCGGCCAGGGCGCGCAGTGGGCGCCGATGGGCCGCGCCCTGTACCGGGAGTGCCCGGTCTTCGCCGCCGAGCTGGACCGCTGCGCCGCGGCCCTGGCCCCCCACCTCGACGAGGACGTCGTCGAGGTCGTGACCGGCGACGACGACGGCTGGCTGGACCGCGTCGAGACCGTCCAGCCGGCGCTGTTCGCGGTCATGGTGGCGCTGGCCGCGACCTGGCGGGCCTGGGGCGTCGAGCCCGCCGCGGTGGTCGGGCACTCGCAGGGCGAGATCGCCGCCGCCTGCGTCGCCGGGGCCCTGTCGCTGCCCGACGCCGCCCGGGTCGTCGCGCTGCGGGCCCGCGCGATCCGCCGGATCGCCGGTGAGGGGGCGATGCTCTCGGTCGGGCTCGGGCGGGACGAGGTCGCGGACTGGCTCGCGACCGAGCCGGGCCTCGCGCTCGCCGCGCACAACGGCGCCCGCTCGGTCGTGGTCTCCGGCGCCGCCGACGCGGTCGCGCGGCTGCAGGCCGCACTGGAGGCCCACGAGGTCCGGGTGCGGCGGATCCCGGTCGACTACGCGTCGCACTCCGCGCACGTCGAGTCCATCGCCGCCGAGATCCTGGACGACCTCGCCCCGATCTCGCCGCGGCCGCCCGCCGTCCCGATGTACTCGACCGTGCACGCCGCACCGGTCGACGCCGGGACCCCGCTGGACGCGGCCTACTGGGTCGCGAACCTGCGCGGCACGGTCGAGCTGCACGCGACCGTCGAGACCGTGCTCGCCGACGGGTACGACGTGCTGGTCGAGGTCGGTCCGCACCCGGTGCTGCTGCCGGTCGTCGCGGAGACGGTGGACGCGGGGGAGACGGCCGCGGCGACCCTGCCGACCCTGCACCGCGACGCCGGCGACCTCGCGGCCCTCACCCGCGCGTGGGCCCGCGCCCAGGTCGCCGGTGCCCCGCTCGCACCCGCTGCCGGGCACCCGGGCGTCCCGCCGGCGCCGCACCCGCCCGCCCTGCCCACCTACCCGGTCCGCGGCGAGGAGCACTGGATCGTCCCGCCCGCCCCCGCCGCGGCCCGCCCGGCGGGGCCGGCCCTGCACCGGCTCGACTGGGTGCCCGGGCCGGACCCGCGGCCGCTCACCGGGCGGTGGGCGCGCGCGGCCGCGGCCGGCGGTGCCGTCGCCACCGGTGGTGCCGTCGCGGCGCTGCCCGAGCACGATCCCGCCGACCCGCCCGACCTGCTGGTCCTCGCGATCCCGCCGGCCGGGGACCCGCCCGTCCCCGAGGCCGTGCGGTCGGCGACGGGCACCGCCCTGCACGTGCTGCAGCAGCTGCTCGCCGACCCGGGCGCGGCCGCCACCCGGCTGCTCGTCCTCACCCGCGGCGCCGTCGCGGCCACCGACGGGGAGGCCCCCGACCCGGCCGGGGCCGCCGTCTGGGGGCTGCTGCGATCGGCCGCCTCCGAGCACCCCGGCCGCATCCTGCTCGTCGACACCGACCCCGCGGACCACCCGCGGCCGCCGGACCGGCTCCCGGCCGGGGAGCCGCAGGTCGCGGTGCGCGGGCACCGGATGCTGGTGCCGCGGCTCGCCGCGGTGGCCCCCGCGGCGGTGACGCCGCCGGACCTCACCGGCGGGACGGTGCTCGTCACCGGGGCCACCGGCACCCTGGGCGGGCTCGTCGCCGAGCACCTGGTCACCCGGCACGGCGTGCGCGACCTGCTGCTGCTCGGCCGTCGCGGCCCGTCCGCCGCCGGAGCCGCGGAGCTCGTGGCCCGGCTCGAGCGGGCCGGCGCCCGGGTGACGCTGCTGGCCTGCGACGTCGCCGACCGCGCCGCGCTCACCGCCGCACTGGGCACCGTGCCCGCCGACCGGCCGCTGACCGGCGTGGTGCACACCGCCGGCGTGCTGGACGACGGTGTGGTCACCGCGCTGAGCGAACCGCGGCTCGACGCCGCGCTGCGCCCCAAGCTCGACGCGGCGGTGCTGCTCGACGAGCTCGCCGGCGACGTCGCGGCGTTCGTCCTGTTCTCCTCGATGGTCGGCACGCTCGGCAACCCCGGGCAGGCCGCCTACGCCGCGGCCAACGCCGCGCTCGACGCGCTCGCCGCCCGCCGGCGCGCCGCGGGCCGGCCCGCCACCGCGCTCGGCTGGGGCTTCTGGGACGAGCGCACCGGGATGAGCGGGCACCTCGCCGACCGCGACCTCACCCGGATGGCCCGCGACGGGCTCGTCCCGCTGCCCACCGGGGCGGCACTCGACCTGTTCGACGCCGCGCTCGGCGGCGACCGCCCGAACGTGCTGCCCCTGCACCTCGACCCGGCGGCGGTGCGCCGACCGGCCGCGGAGCTGCCCCCGCCGCTGCGCGGACCCGGCCGCCCGGCGGGCGCGGACCACGGCCCCGACGGCCCCCCGCCGACCGCCGGCTGGGCGGACCTGGCGCCCGACGACCGGGCCGCGCACGCCCTGGACCTCGTCCGTGGGCTGGCCGCCGAGGTCCTCGGCCTCGCCGCCGCGGACCTCGAGCCCGGACGCGCGTTCCGCGACGCGGGCTTCGACTCGCTCACCGCGGTCGAGCTGCGGAACCGGCTCGCCGCGGCCACCGGGCACCGGCTGGCGACCACCGCCGTGTTCGACCACCCGAGCCCCCGCGCGCTCGCCGCCGAGCTCTGCCGGGTCCTGCCCGGTGCGACGGCGGCCGCGGAGGTCCCGGCCGGACCGGCGGGCGCGGCCGTCGCCGGTCCGCCCGCGGCCGGGGTCGCCCCCGACGACGACCCGGTGGTCGTCGTCGCCACCGCCTGCCGGCTGCCCGGCGGCGTCCGGTCGCCGGAGGACCTCTGGGAGATGCTGCTCGCCGGCCGCGACGGCGTGGTCGACCTGCCGGCCGACCGCGGCTGGCCGGCCGACCTGTACGCCCCCGACGGCGACCGGGCCGGTACCAGCTACGTGGCACGCGGCGGGTTCCTGACCGACGCGGCCGACTTCGACGCCGAGTTCTTCGGCATCGCCCCGCGCGAGGCGCTCGCGATGGACCCGCAGCAGCGGATCCTGCTCGAGACCGTGTGGGAGGCCCTCGAGCGGGCCGGGATCGCGCCGGGCTCGGTACGCGGCGAGCGCTACGGCGTGTACGTGGGGGCCAACGGCGAGGACTACACCGCGGGCCGGGACGGGGCCGCCGAGCTGGAGGGGTACCTGCTCACCGGCACCGCCGCGAGCGTCGCCTCCGGCCGGATCGCCTACGTCCTGGGCACCGAGGGGCCCGCGGTCACCGTCGACACCGCCTGCTCCTCCTCGCTGGTCGCGCTGCACCTGGCCGCCCAGGCGCTGCGCGCCGGGGAGTGCACCGTCGCCCTCGCCGGCGGGGTCACCGTCATGTCCAGCCCCCGGCTGCTGGTCGAGTTCAGCCGCCAGCGCGGCCTGGCCCCGGACGGGCTGGTCAAGCCGTTCTCCGCCGATGCCGACGGCACCGCGTGGGGCGAGGGCGCCGCCGTGCTCGTGCTCGAGCGGCTGTCGCGGGCCCGGGCGCACGGGCACCGCGTCCTCGGTGTCGTGCGCGGCTCCGCGGTGAACTCCGACGGCGCCTCCAACGGGATCACCGCACCCAGCGGGCCGTCCCAGCAGCGGGTCGTCACCGACGCGCTCGCCCGGGCCGGGGTGTCCGCCGCCGCCGTCGACGTCCTGGAGGCGCACGGCACCGGCACCCGGCTCGGCGACCCGATCGAGGCGGGCGCGGTCCTCGCCACCTACGGCCGCGACCGCGATCCCCGCCACCCGCTGCGGATGGGCTCGGTCAAGGCGAACACCGGCCACACGCAGGCCGCCGCCGGTGCGACCGGGGTGATCAAGCTGCTGCTCGCGATGCGGCACGGCCACCTGCCCGCGACCCCGCGCACCGGCGAGCCCACCGGGCACGTCGACTGGAGCGGCGGCGCGGTGGAGCTCGTCCCCACCGGCGTCGACTGGCCCGAGCGCGACGGCACCCGGCTCGGCGCGGTGTCCGCGTTCGGCATCGGGGGCACCAACGCCCACGTGGTGCTGGAGCAGCCCCCGCCCGCACCGGAGGGGCCGCCCGCCCGCCCGCGCCCGCCCCGCCGGTGCCGGCCTGGCCGGTCTCCGGCCGCTCGCCCGAGGACGTCCGGGAGCAGGCCGCCCGCCTCGCCGGGCACCCCGCGGTCGGCGGACCCGATCCCGCCGACCCGGCGCGCCTGGCGCACGCGCTGCGCACCACCCGCACGCACGGCGCGCACCGCGCGGTCGTGGTCGGCGGCACCCGCGAGGAGCTGCTGGCCGGGCTGGGCGGGCTGGCCCGCGACGGCGCCGCCGGCGCGGTCGTCACCGGGACCGCGGGCGACGGCCGCACCGCGTTCCTGTTCACCGGGCAGGGCGCGCAGCGGGCCGGCATGGGCGACGCGCTCGCCGCCGCGTGCCCGGAGTTCGCCGAGGCGCACCGCGAGGTCCGCGCCGCGCTCGACGCCCACCTGCCGCGTCCCCTCGCCGACGTCGTCACCGACGGCACCGACCTGCACCGCACCCGCTGGACCCAGCCCGCCCTGTTCGCGCTCGAGGTCGCCCTGTTCCGGGTGCTCGACGCCTGGGGGGTGCGCCCGGACCGGGTCGCCGGCCACTCGATCGGTGAGATCGCCGCCGCGCACTGCGCCGGCGCCCTCACCCTCGACGACGCGGCCGCCCTCATCACCGAACGCGGCCGGCTGATGGACGGGCTCCCCGGCGGCGGGGCCATGCTCTCGGTGCGCGCCGACGAGGACACCACCCGCGGGCTGCTCGCCGGTCTGACCGGCGTGCTGGACGTGGCCGCCGTCAACGGCCCCGACGCGACCGTCGTCGCCGGTGACCGCGCCGCCTGCGACGCGCTGCGCGCGGTCTGCGCCGACGCCGGGATCCGGACCCGCGACCTGCGGGTGAGCCACGCGTTCCACTCCCGGCTCATGGACCCGGTGCTGGACGCCTTCGCCGGTGTCGCGGCGGCGATCACACCGCGCCCGCTCCGGATCGGCCTGGTCTCCACCCGCACCGGCACGCGCCTCGACACCGCCGCGCTCGCCGACCCTGCGCACTGGGTGGCGCACGCCCGCGACACGGTCCGGTTCCGCGACGCCGTCGCCGCGCTGGAGGCCGACGGCGTCACCCGGTTCGTCGAGATCGGACCGGACGCCGTACTCACCGCCGCCACCGGGGACTGCCTCACCGGGCCCGCCGCGCTGCGGGTCCCGACCCTGCGGCGCGACCGCGACGAGGCCCGCACCGTCAGCTCCGCGGTCGCCGCGCTCTGGGCGCACGGCCACGAACCGGCCGGTGACGCGGCCCGTCCCGCGGGCGTCGTCGACCTGCCCACCACCGGGTTCCGCCCGCGCCGGTACTGGCACGAGCCGGCACCGGTCGCCGACGCGACCGCCCGCGCGGGGGTCGACGGCGCCGGCCCGGCCGACGACACCCGGTTCTGGGAGCTCGTCGACGGGGGCGACCCGCAGCGGCTCGCCGACCTCACCGGGCTCGACGCCGGCCGCCCGCTCGCCGCGCTCCTGCCCGACCTGGCCCGCTGGCGCGACCGGCGCACCCGCCGGGCCGCCGCCGGACGCCGGACGCACCGCCTGGACTGGCCGGTGGCGCGGCCCACCGACGCCGGCGCCCCGGACGGGCTGTGGGTCGTGCTCGGCCCGTCCGCCGACACGGCCACCGGCCTCGGGGTGCAGCAGGCGCTGGCCGCCGCCGGCACCCGGTTCGTCACCTGCGACGAGCGTCCCGACCCGGACGACGCCCCGGCGCGGGTCGCCGACGCCGTGGCCGCCGCCGCGGGCGGCGCACCGGTCGCCGGGGTGCTGTGCCTGCTCGGGCTCGACGAGACCCCGGACCCGGCCCGCCCGGGACTCACCCGCGGCCTCGCCGGCGCGGTGCTCACCGCGCGCGCGCTCGCCGGCACCGACAGCGGCCCCGCCGCGGGAGCCCGGCTGTGGATCGTCACCCGCGGCGGCGCGGCCGTCGCGGGCGGGGCCGTCCGCCCGCACCAGGCCGCGCTCTGGGGGCTGGCCCGCACGCTGTCGCTGGAGATCCCCGCCCGCTGGGGCGGCGTCGTCGACCTGCCGGTCGACGAGCCGGCGGCACCCGCACCGGCCGGGCTCGTCCCGGTGCTGGCCGACCGGGCCGCCGGCGGCGCCGAGGACCAGGTCGCGCTGCGCGGGGACACCGTGCACGTGCCGCGGCTCGTGCCCGCGCCGCCGGCCGGTGACGGTCCGGGCTGGGTGCCGCGCGGCACCGTCCTCGTCACCGGGGGCACCGGGGCCCTGGGCGGGCACGTCGCCCGCTGGGCCGCCGGCGCCGGTGCGTCCCACGTCGTGCTGGCCGGGCGGCGCGGACCGGCCGCGCCGGGCGCGCCGGAGCTCACCGCCGACATCGAGCGGGCCGGTGCCCGCGCCACCGTGGTCGCCTGCGACACCGGCGACGCGGCGGCCCTCACCGCGCTCGTGGAGCGGCTCGACGGCGACGGCGACCGGCTCACCGCGGTGGTGCACGCCGCGGGCACCGGCGGGTTCGACGAGCTCGCCGCGACCGACGCCGACGCCCTCGCCCGCCTGTTCGCCGGCAAGGTCGGCGGCGCGCTCGCCCTCGACGCCGCCTGCGCGGGCCGGGACCTCGACGCGTTCGTGCTGTTCTCCTCGGTCGCCGCGACCTGGGGCAGCGGCGGGCAGGCCGGCTACGCCGCCGCCAACGCGGCCCTGGACGGCCTCGCCGCCGACCGGCACGCCCGCGGGGAGGTCGCCACCTCCGTCGCATGGGGTCCCTGGGCCGACACCGGCATGATCACCGGGGCGGGGGTGGCCGAGCACCTCGGCCGGCGCGGGCTGCGCCCGATGGACCCCGCCGGCGCCCTCGACGCCCTCGCCGCGGTCGTCGGCGGGCCGGACCCGACCCCGGTCGTCGCCGACGTCGACTGGGCCCGCTTCGTCGTCGGCTACACCGCCGCCGGCCACCGCCCGCTGCTCGACGCGCTGCCCGGGGTCGCCGGGCGGACCTCCCAGGACCCACCGGTGCCCGCCGCGGCGGCCGCCGCGGAACCGGTGCTGGCCCGGCGGCTGGCGACCCTGCCCGCGGCCGAGCAGCGCACGCTGGTCCTCGACCTGGTGCGCGCCGAGGCCGCGTCGGTGCTCGGGCACGCCTGCGCCGCCGACGTCGACCCCGACCGGGGGTTCGCCGACCTCGGCTTCGACTCCCTCATGGCCGTCGAGCTGCGCGACCGGATCGCGGCCGTCACCGGGGTCGCGCTGGGCGCCGCGGCGGTGTTCGACCACCCCGCCCCGGCGCTGCTGACCGCCGCCCTGCTCGGCGAGCTCGTGGGGGACCCGGCCGGCGGACCCGCCCTGCCGGTGTTCGCCGAGCTCGACCGGGTCGAGGCCGCGCTGCCCGAGCTGGTCGCCGACACGGGGCTCGCCGCCGCGCTGGCCGACCGGATGCGGCAGCTCGCCGCCGCCCTGAGCGCCCCCCGACCCGGGGCGGACGGGCACCACCACGGCGCCCCCGTCGGCGCCGACACCGGCTCGCGGCTGAGCAGCGCCTCGGCCGACGAGCTGTTCCAGATGATCGACGAGTGGGGGAGCGCATGACCACCACCGACCGGCCCGCCGCGACCGAACAGGACCGGCTGCTGGAGTACCTGCGCCGGGTGACCGCCGACCTGCACCGCACCCGGACGCGGCTGGCCGAGGTCGAGCGGGCGGCGCACGAACCGATCGCGGTGGTCGGGATGGGCTGCCGCTTCCCGGGCGGGGTCCGCTCCCCGCAGGACCTGTGGGACCTGGTCACGGCCGAGCGCGACGCCGTCGGGCCGTTCCCGACCGACCGCGGCTGGGACCTGACCGCGCTGGCCGCCGACGCCGCCGTCCCCGACCGGGGTGCGTTCCTCACCGACGCCGCGGACTTCGACGCCGGCTTCTTCGGGGTCACCCCGCGCGAGGCCCGGGCGATGGACCCGCAGCAGCGGCTGCTGCTGGAGGTGGCCTGGGAGACCGTCGAGCACGCCGGCATCGACCCCCGGACCCTGCGCGGCACCGCCACCGGCGTGTTCGTCGGCGGCACGTCGTTCCAGTACGGCGGCGACTTCCTCGACGCCCCCGACGAGCTCGGCGGGCACCTGCTCACCGGCACCGTCACCAGCGTGCTGTCCGGGCGGATCAGCTACCTGCTCGGCACCGAGGGCCCGTCGATGAGCTTCGACACCGCCTGCTCCTCGTCGCTGGTGGCGATGCACCTGGCCGCGCAGGCGCTGCGCCGCGGGGACTGCACGGCCGCGCTCGCCGGCGGGGTCGCGGTCATGTCCACCCCCGGCGTGTTCGCCGAGTTCGCCAAGCAGGGCGGGCTCGCCCCCGACGGGCGGTGCAAGTCCTTCGCCGACGCCGCCGACGGCACCGGCTGGGGCGAGGGCGCCGGTCTGGTCCTGCTCGAGCCGCTGTCCGCGGCCCGCGAGCGGGGGCACCGGGTGCTGGCCGTCCTGCGCGGGTCGGCGTGGAACTGCGACGGCGCCTCGCACGGCATGACCGCACCCAACGGACCCGCCCAGCAGCGGGTCGTGCGCGCCGCGCTGGCCGACGCGGGGCTGACCCCCGCCGACGTCGACGCGGTCGAGGCGCACGGCACCGGCACCCGCCTCGGCGACCCGATCGAGGCCGGCGCGCTGCTGGCCACCTACGGCCGCGACCGCGACCCGGCCCGGCCGCTGTACCTCGGTTCGGTGAAGTCCAACATCGGCCACACCCAGGCCGCCGCCGGTGCCGGGAGCGTGATCAAGACGGTGCTCGCGCTGCAGCACGGCCGGCTCGCCCGCACCCTGCACGTCGACGCGCCGTCCTCCGGGGTGCCGTGGTCCACCGGCGCCGTCGAGCTGCTCGCCGACGCCCGCGACTGGCCGGACACCGGACGGCCCCGCCGGGCCGGGGTCTCCGCCTTCGGGATCAGCGGCACCAACGCCCACCTCGTCCTCGAGCAGGCCGAGCCCGAGGCCGCGCCGGCCGGCGACGCGCCCCCGCAGCCGCGGGCCTGGCCGCTCTCGGGCCGCGGCCCGGCCGGGCGCGGCGCCCAGGCCGCCGCGCTGGCCCGGGCGTGGGACGCCGGGACCGTGGGCACCGACCCGCACGACGTCGCGGCCGCGCTGGCGACCCGCACCGCCTTCGAGGACCGCGCGGTCGTGCTCGGCACCCGGCCCGAGGAGCTGAGGTCCGGCCTCGACCGGGTCGCCGACCCCGACCCCGCGACCCTCGCCGGCCTGCCCTCGCGCGAGGACCGGGACGGTGCCGCGGTGGTGCTGGGCAGCGCCGCACGTCCGGCCCGGCCGGTGTTCGTCTTCCCCGGGCAGGGCTCGCAGTGGACCGGGATGGCGGTCGAGCTCATGGCGGCCGTCCCCGCCTTCCGGGAGGGGGTCGACGACTGCCTGGACGCCCTCGCCGCGCACACCGACCTGGACCTGCGCGCCGCCCTGCACGGCACGAGCCCGGCCGCCGACCGCGTCGACGTCGTGCAGCCGCTGCTGTTCGCGGTGATGGTCGCGCTGGCCGGGACCTGGCGGGCGCACGGCGTCGAGCCCGCCGGCGTCATCGGCCACTCGCAGGGGGAGATCGCCGCGGCGCACGTCGCGGGGGCGCTCACCCTCGACGACGCCGCGCGGGTGTGCGCGGTCCGCTCCCGGGCGCTCACCGCGATCGCCGGCAGCGGCGCGATGCTGACCGTCGCCGCCGACCCGGCCGCGGCCCTCGCCGCGGCCGCGGGCACCGGGGTCACGGTGGCCGCGGAGAACGGCCCGGGCTCCACGGTGCTCGCCGGGACGGTCGCCGACCTGGCCGCGGTGCGCGAGGTCTGCGCGGCCGGCGACGTGCGCACCTGGTGGATCGACGTCGACTACGCGTCGCACTCGCCGGCGGTCGACGTGCTCACCGAGCGGCTGCTCGCCGAGCTCGACGGCATCGCCCCCCGCGACACCACCGTGCCGCTGTACTCCACGGTGACCGGGGAGCCGGTCCGCGGCACCGCTCTCGACGCCGGCTACTGGGTCCGCAACCTGCGCCGGCCGGTCCGCCTGGCCGACGCCACCCGGGTCGCCCTGGACCGCGGGCACCGGATGTTCGTCGAGACCACCCCGCACCCGGTGCTGGCCACCGCGCTGCGGGCGACCGCCGAGGCCGCCGGCGCCCCGGACGTCACCACCGTGGGCACCCTGCGCCGCGGCGACGGCGGCGTGGCGCGGCTGCTGCGCTCCTTCGCCGAGGCCTGGGTGGCGGGCGCCGAGGTCGACTGGTCCGCCACCGGCGCCGACCGCGTCCCGCGCCGGGTCGACCTGCCCACCTACGCGTTCCGGGGGGAGCGGTTCTGGTACACCCCGCGGCCCCCGGCCCGCACGGGCGACGCCGCGGCCGCGCGCTGGCGCCTGCACTGGCGGTCCCGGCCGGAACCGGCGGGGCGGCCGTCGGGCACCTGGCTGCTCGTCGACGCGGCCGGCCACCCGACCCCCGCGGCAGCGGTCCGCGACGCGCTCGGCGCCGCCGGCGCCCGGACCCGGACGCTGGTCCTGGACGCCGACGGCGCCCCCGCCGGCGGTACGACCCTGGAGACGGCCGTGGCGGCCGCCCTCGACGGCGCCGACGACGTCCGGGGCGCGGTCGTGCTGCTCGGCACCGCCGACACCGACCTCCCCGACCGGCCCGGCGTCCCGCACGGGCTCGCCGGGATGCTGCGCTGGGCCGCCGCGGCCCCGCTGCGGACCTGGTGGGTCACCCGCGGCGCCGCGGCCACCGGGGACCCGCCCGCCGGGACCGGCGCGGCGACCCTGGCCGGGGTCGTCGCGGCCGCCGAGGCCGGGGCGCCCGACCTGTTCGGCGGCCACGTCGACCTGCCCGCACCCGGGACGGCCCCCGGTCCCGGCCCGGCCCCGGCCGAACGGCTCGCCGCGCTGCTCGCCGGCGACACCGGTGAGCGGTGGGCGGTGCGCCCGGACGGCGTCCGTGCCGCCCGGTTCGCCGCCGCCCCCGCCGGCGGCGGCCCCGGCGCCTGGTGGCGTCCGGGCGGGACCGTGCTGGTCACCGGCGGGTTCGGGGCACTCGGCGCGCACACGGCCCGGCTCGCCGCCGAGGCCGGAGCCGGACACGTGCTGCTGCTCGGTCGGCGCGGCGCGGCGAGCCCCGGCGCGGCGGAGCTGCTCGCGGACCTGCGCGCCGCCGGCGCGCAGGCGGAGGCGGCGGCCGTCGACGTCACCGACCGGGCGGCGGTCGCCCGGGTCCTGGCCGCGATCCCCGCCGACCGGCCGCTGCGCGCCGTCGTGCACGCCGCCGGGGTGCCCGAGACCGCCGCCGCGACCGTCGAGGACGTCGTCGCCCCGGCGCTCGGCGGCGCGGTCGTGCTCGACGAGCTGACCCGTGCGCACGCCGCCGCGGGCGAGCTCGACGCCTTCGTGCTGTTCCCCGCACTGGCCGGGGTGCTCGGCGGCCCCGGGCTGCGCGGGCGGTCCGCGGCCTCGGCCGGGCTGCTCGCGCTGGCCCGCGCCCGCCGCGCGGCGGGCCTGCCCGTCACCGCCGCGATGTGGACGGCCTGGGCGCCGGACCCGCAGGACGCGCCCGGTGCCGGCAGCGTCGACCCGGCGACCGCGGCCGCCCTGTCCGCCCGCGGCTGCCCGCCGCTGGACCGGGCCGGCGCGACCCGCGAGCTGCGCCGCCTGATCGCCGCCGACCCGGGCGACGGCGTCGTGGTCGGCGACGTCGACTGGGCGCGCTACACCGCGGGCGGCCCGGTCCCCCCGGTGCTGGACGAGCTCGTCGACGCGGCCGCCGGCCCCGCCGGGCGGGAGCCGGACCTGGCCGCGCGGATCGCCGGGGCGGACCCCGGGACGGCCCGGCGCACCGTGCGCGTCGCCGTCGCCGACCGGGTCGCGGCCGCGCTGGGCTTCGGCTCGGGAGAGGCGCTCCCGGCGGGGCGCTCCTTCCGTGACCTCGGTGTCGACTCGCTCACCGCGGTCGCGCTGCGCAACGCCGTCGCGGCCGCCACCGGGCTGGAACTGCCGGTCACCACGGCCTTCGACCACCCGGACGTGGACGCCCTCACCGACCACGTCCTGGGCCGGCTCGCCGGTGCCGGGGACCGCGACGCCGCGCGGCGCGCGGGGGAGGGCATCGACGGGCTCGCCGACCTGCTCGACGGGCTGGACCTCGGCGGTGACGACCGCAGCGCGGTGACCGCCCGGCTGCGCGGGCTCCTGCGGGACTGGGAGCACGCGCCCGGGGCCACCGACACCGCCCCCGCCGATCCGGCCGACCCGCTGCGGGCGGCCACCGACGACGAGATGTTCGCGCTGCTCGACGACGAGCTGGGCCGGACCGCGTGACCCCGCGGCCGCACCCGGCACACCGCCCGACCGGAGGAGCCAGCACCCCATGAGCCAGGACACCGACCACGCCGCCGACCACGCCGCCGGCACCGAGGACCGGCTGCGGGACTACCTGCGGCGGGCCACGGTCGACCTGCGGGCCACCCGCGCGCGCCTGGAGGAGGTCCGCGACCGGGCCGGGGAACCGCTCGCGATCGTCGGCATGGCCTGCCGGTTCCCCGGCGGCGTCACCACTCCCGCGCAGCTGTGGGAGGCGCTCGACGCCGGCCGCGACCTCGTCGGCCCGTTCCCGACCGACCGCGGCTGGGACCTGGAGGCCCTGCACGACCCGGACGGCGACACCCCCGGCACCAGCTACGTGCGGGAGGGCGGCTTCCTCGACGACGTCGCCGGGTTCGACGCCGCGTTCTTCGGCATCGCCCCCCGCGAGGCGATCACGATGGACCCGCAGCAGCGGCTGCTGCTGGAGACCGCGTGGGAGGCGTTCGAGGACGCCGGCGTCGACCCCACCACCCTGCGCGGGTCCCGGACCGGGGTCTACCTCGGCGCCACCGACCACGACTACGGCACGGACCTGCGCGTGCTGCCCGACGGGGTCGAGGGCCAGGCGATGATCGGCCGTTCCGGTGCGGTCTCGGCCGGACGCGTCGCCTACACCCTCGGCCTGCGCGGCCCGGTCCTGACCGTCGACACGATGTGCTCGTCGTCGCTGGTCGCGCTGCACACCGCGACCGGGGCGCTGCGGCGCGACGAGTGCGAGCTCGCCGTGGTCGCCGGCACCACCGTCATGTCCACCCCGCAGGGCTTCGTGGAGTTCAGCCGCCAGCGTGCGCTGTCGCCCGACGGGCGCTGCCGGGCCTTCTCCGCCGACGCGGACGGCACCGGCTGGGCCGAGGGCGTCGGCGTGCTGCTCGTCGAGCGGCTGTCGGTCGCCCGCGAGCGCGGCCACCGGGTGCACGCCGTCGTCCGCGGCACCGCGGTCAACTCCGACGGCGCCAGCAACGGCCTCACCGCCCCGAACGGCGAGGCGCAGCAGGACGTGGTCCGGGCGGCGCTGGCCGACGCGCGGCTCGACCCCGGTGAGGTGGACGCGGTCGAGGCGCACGGCACCGGCACCGTGCTCGGCGACCCCATCGAGGCCGGGGCGCTGCTGGAGGTCTACGGCCGCCACCGGTCCCCGCGCCGCCCGCTGTGGCTGGGCTCGCTGAAGTCCAACATGGGCCACGCGGCGAGCGCGGCCGGCGTGGGCGGGGTCATCAAGACGGTGCTGGCGCTGCGGCACCGGCGGCTGCCCGCGACGCTGCACGCCGGCACGCCCACCGACAAGGTGGACTGGTCGGCGGGCACGGTCCGGCTGCTGGACACGGCCCGCGACTGGCCCGACACCGGGCGGCCGCGGCGCGCCGCGGTGTCGGCCTTCGGTGCCAGCGGCACCAACGCCCACGTCGTGCTCGAACAGGCACCGGACGCGGGCGACCCGGGTCCCGCCCGGGAGCCGGTGTTCGCGACCGGCGCCCCGGTCGCCCTCCCGCTGTCGGCCCGCGACCCGCAGGCCCTGCGCGCCCAGGCCGCCCGGCTGGGCGGCGTGCTGGCCCCGGCGCCGGGACCGTCCACACCCGACGGCCCGGCGACCCCGGCGGCGACCCCGGCGGCCGCGGCCGTGGCGCACCGGCTCGGCGGGCGGGCCGCGCTGCCGCACCGCGCCGTCGTCGTCGCACCCCCGGGACCCGGGGGCACCACCGGCCCGGACGGGCGGGACGCGCTGGCCGCCCTGGCCGCCGGCCTCGCCCACCCGGCGGCGGTCACCGGCACCCCGCGTCCCGGGGCGGGCGCCCCGGTGTTCGTCTTCCCCGGCCAGGGGGCGCAGTGGGCGGGGATGGCCCGGGCGCTGCTCGACACCTCTCCGGTGTTCGCCGCCCGCATGGCCGAGTGCGCCGCCGCGCTCGCGCCGCACCTCGACGCCGACGTCGTCGCGCTCGCCCGCGGCGACGACCCGGCCTGGACCGGTCGGGTCGACCTCGTCCAGCCCGTGCTGTTCGCGACCACGGTCTCGCTCGCCGCGCTCTGGCGGGCGTGCGGTGTCGTCCCCGCGGTCGTCGTCGGCCACTCCCAGGGCGAGGTCGCCGCCGCCTGCGTCGCCGGGCGGCTGTCGCTGCCGGACGCCGCCCGGGTCGTGGCGCTGCGCAGCCGCGCCCTGCGCGCGGTCTCCGGCCGCGGCGGGATGCTCTCGGTGGGCCTGTCGCGCGCCGAGGTCGACGCCCGTCTCGCCGGCCGGCCGGGTCTCGCCGTGGCCGCGGAGAACGGCGCCCGCTCCTGCGTCGTCGCCGGTCCGGAGGCCGACCTCGACGCGCTCGCCGCCGAGATCGAGGCGGCCGGCCGCCGCGCCCGCCGGGTCCCGGTCGACTACGCCTCGCACTCCCCGCAGATGGACGAGGTCCGCGCCGAGCTCGCCGAGGCGCTCGCCCCGGTCGGCTCCACCGCGGGCGAGGTCCCGATGCACTCGACCGTCACCGGACGCCCGGTCGCCGCCGACGAGCTGGACGGTGGCTACTGGTTCGCGAACCTGCGCTCCACCGTGCGGCTCGACGCCGTCGTCACCGAGCTCCTCGCCGCGGGCCACGACACGTTCGTCGAGGTCAGCCCGCACCCGGTGCTGCTCCCGGCGATCGAGGAGACCGCCGACGCGACCGGCCGGGAGATCACGGCCGTCGCGACCCTGCGCCGCGACGAGGGCGGCCCGGAACGGCTGCTGGGCGGGCTGGCCGAGCTGTGGGTGCACGGCGGCACCGTCGACTGGTGCGCCCCGGTCGCCGCCCCGGCCGAGCCCGTCGACCTGCCGCACTACCCGTTCACCCGCACCCGCTACTGGCTGACCGAGCCCACCGCCCCGGCGCCGGCCACCGGGCACGACGCCGCCTTCTGGGACCTCGTGACGGCCGGCGACGCCGACGGGCTGAGCCGCCTGCTCACCGGGGGCGCCCCGGGTGCGGCGCACCCCGGGGTCGCCGAGCTGCTGCCGGTGCTCGCGGCCTGGCGGCACGGCGTCACCGGCGGCGACCCCTGGCACTACCGGGTCGGCTGGGACCCGGCCCCGGCCCCGGCCCCGGACGTCGCCGGCGACTGGCTGCTGCTCCTCGACGGCTCCGTCCCCGGGCAGGCCGCCGCGGCCGGTGAGGTCGGCTCCGCCCTGGGGGCGCACGGCGCGACCGTGACGGCGGTGGACCTCGCCGGTGTCGCGCACGACCGGGCCGCGGTCGCCGCGGCCCTGCGCGCACACCCGGACCCGGCCCGCGGGTGCGTGTCGGTGCTCGCGGTCGGGCACCGCGACGACGCCCCGCACCCGTTGCCGCCCGTCGCCCGCGCGGCGGTCCCGGACGCGGTCCCCGGTGGCGCCCCGGCCGGCGACGCGGCGCGGGTGCCGCCGGCACTGGCGGCCACGGTCGCCACCGTCCAGGCCCTGGGCGACGCCGACCGCGCGGCCCCGTTGTGGGTGGTCACGCGGGGGGCCGCCGGGCCGGGCGCCGACCCCGCCGGTGCCCTCACCGCGGGACCCGACGCGGCTCAGGCGGCGGTCTGGGGACTCGGCCGGTGCGTCGCGCTGGAGCACCCCGGCCGCTGGGGCGGCCTGGTCGACCTGCCCCCGGACGTCCCGGGGTCCACGGTGGACCCGGCGCTGCTGGCCGCGGCGCTCTCCGGTACCGGCGGGGAGGACCAGCTCGCCGTCGGCGCCGGCGGGCTGCGCGTCCGCCGGCTGCACCGCGCCGCACCCGCCGCGGCCGGGCCGGCCGGCGGCCCCGCCGAGCGGTGGGGTGCGGGACCGGTGCTGGTCACCGGGGGCACCGGGGCCATCGGCCGCCGCGTCGCGCGCTGGCTGGCCGGTCTCGGCGTGCGCGAGCTGGTGCTGACCGGTCGCCGGGGCGCCGCGGCCGAGGGCGTCGGGGACCTCGTCGCCGAGCTCGGGGCCGCGGGCACCACCGTCACCGTCGAGGCCTGCGACGCGGCCGACCGCGCGGCGCTCACCGCGGTGCGCGACCGCTGCGCCGGCCGCGGCACACCGCTGCGCGCGGCCTTCCACGTCGCCGGAGCCGGCACCCTCGAGCCGGTCGCGGCCACCGGCCCGGCCGCGGTCGCGGCCACCGTGCACGCCAAGATCGCCGGCGCCGAGGCGCTGGACACGGTCCTCGGCCCGGAGGTCGAGCTGGTCCTGTTCTCCTCGATCTCCGCGGTGTGGGGCAGCGCCGACCACGGCGCCTACGCCGCCGGCAACGCCCACCTCGACGCGCTGGCCGCCCGCCGGCGGGCCCGCGGCCGGGCCGCGGTGTCGGTCGTCTGGGGCATCTGGGACCCGGCCGAGGACGGCGGGATGGCAGCGAACCTGGTCGAGCAGCAGCTGCGCGACCGGGGCGTGCCGTTCATGTCACCGGCCCGGTCGCTGGCCACCCTGCAGCGGGTACTGACGGACCCGGCACCGGTCGAGGTGGTCGCCGACGTCGACTGGGCCCGCTTCGCACCGGTGTTCACCGGGGCCCGCCCCAGCCCGCTGATCGCGACCGTGCCCGAGGCCGCCGCCGCGCTCGCGGCCGAGGGCACCGACGACGCCGGGGCCGGCCCCGGCGCCGGACTCACCCGGCGGCTGGCCGGCCTGACCGGCGACGAGCGCGCCCGCCTGGTCCGCGACGTCGTCCGGGCCGAGGTGGCCGCCGCGCTCGGGTTCGACGACCCGGCCGAGGTCGGGACCGGCCGGCCGTTCCGGGAGCTCGGCCTCGACTCCCTGGGCGCGATGGCGCTGCGCCGCGGGCTGACCGCCGCGGCCGGCGTGCGGATCCCCGTCACCGCCGTGTTCGACCACCCGACCGTCACCGCGCTGGCCGCGCACGTGGCCGACCGGCTCGCCCCGGCGGCCACCGGCCCCGCGGCGCGCGCCACCGGCGAGCCCGACGACCCGGGCGTCGCGCCCGGCACCGACGACCCGGGCGCCGGCGCGTCCGACATCGACGACCTGGACGTCGAGTCGCTCCTGCGGCTCGCCCTCGACGGCCCGGCGTCCTGAGCGAAGCGAGAGGTACCGAGCACCCATGGCCGACAGCGTCGACACCACCGCACAGCCCGTCACCGACACCACCGCGCTCGTCGACGCCCTGCGCGCCTCGCTCAAGGACAACGAGCGGCTGCGCCGGGCCGAGCAGAAGCGCCTCGACGACGAGCGCGACCCCATCGCGATCGTGGGTCTCGGCTGCCGCTACCCCGGCGACGCCGACACCCCCGAGCGGCTGTGGGAGATCGTGCGCGACGGCCGCGACGTCACCACCGGGTTCCCCACCGACCGCGGCTGGGACCTGGAGGCGCTCTACGACCCGGACCCCGACACCACCGGCACCACCTACACCCGCCGCGGGGGCTTCCTCACCGACGCGACCCGCTTCGACCCGGGCTTCTTCGGCATCTCCCCGCGCGAGGCCCGTGCGATGGACCCGCAGCAGCGCCTGCTGCTCGAGGTCGGCTGGGAGGCCCTCGAGCGGGCCGGGATCGCACCCGACCGGCTGCGCGACACCGCCGTGGGCGTCTACGTGGGCGCCGCGTGGCAGGGCTACGGCGAGGGCTGGCGCGACGCCCCGGACGGGCTGCAGGGCCACCTCGTCACCGGCATGTCCACCAGCGTGATCTCCGGCCGGATCGCCTACACCCTCGGTCTGCGCGGCCCGGCCGTCACCCTCGACACCGCCTGCTCGTCGTCGCTGGTCGCGGTGCACCTGGCGGCCCAGGCGCTGCGCCGCGGTGACTGCGCCGTCGCGCTCGCCGGCGGCGCCGCGGTCATCTCCTCGCCGATCGCGCTGGTCGGTTTCGCCCGCCAGCGCGGCCTCGCCGAGGACGGCCGCTGCAAGGCGTTCGGCGCCGGCGCGGACGGGATGGTGCTCGGCGAGGGCGCCGGCGTCGTGGCCCTGGAGCGGCTGTCCCGCGCCCGCGCCCTCGGCCACCCGGTGCTCGCCCTGCTGCGCGGCTCCGCGGTCAACCAGGACGGCGCCTCCAACGGCCTGTCGGCACCCAGCGGCGCGGCCCAGCAGGACGTCGTGCGCGCCGCGCTCGCCGACGCCGGGCTGGCCCCCGGCGACGTCGACGCGGTCGAGGCGCACGGCACCGGCACCACCCTCGGCGACCCGATCGAGGCGCAGGCACTGCTGGAGGTCTACGGCGCCGGCCGCACCGGCGCTCCGCTGCACCTCGGCTCGGTCAAGTCCAACATCGGGCACGCCCAGGCCGCCTCCGGGGTCGCCGGCCTGATCAAGACCGTGCTCGCGCTCGAGCACGCCGAGCTGCCCGCCACCCTGCATGCCGAGCCGGTCACCGACCTCGTCGACTGGGACGGCGTCGAGGTCCTCACCCGCGCCCGCCCGTGGCCCGCCCGCCCGGACCGGCCGCGGCGCGCCGGCGTCTCGTCCTTCGGGGTGTCCGGCACGAACGCCCACCTGGTCGTCGAGCAGGCCCCGGACACGACGACGGACACGACGACGGACACGACGGGCACGGCCCGCGACGCGGTTCCGGCGGAGCCGGCCGGCCCGCTGGCGTGGGTGCTCTCCGCCCGCGACGCCGACGGCCTCACCCGGACCGCCGCCGGGCTCGCCCGGGCACTGGACGCGGCCCCGGACACCCCGGCCACCGCGGCGGCCGTCGCCTCCGGGCTGGCCCGCCACCGGGCCCGGCTCGACCGCGGCGCCGTCGTGCTGGGCGAGGACCTCGCCGGGCTGCGCCGGGGACTGCACGCCCTGGCCACCGGCCGCGGCGACACCCGGCTCGTCACCGGGACCGCCGGTGGGTCCGGGCGGCCGGTGTTCGTCTACCCCGGCCAGGGCGCGCAGTGGGCCGGGATGGCCCGCGACCTGTACCGGGAGAGCCCCGACTTCGCCGCCGAGCTCGACCGGTGCGCCGGCGCCCTCGCCCCGTACCTCGACGGCACCGACCTCGTCGCCACCCTCACCGGCGACGACGACCGGTGGCTCGGGCGGGTCGACCTCGTCCAGTCCGGACTGTTCGCCGTCATGGTCGCGCTCACCGCGCTGTGGCGGGCGCACGGCGTCGAGCCCGCCGCCGTCGTCGGCCACTCACAGGGCGAGATCGCCGCCGCGCACGTCGCCGGGGCGCTCACCCTCGACGACGCCGCCCGGGTCGTGGCCCTGCGCGCCCGCGCGATCGCCGGGATCGCCGGAGCCGGGGCGATGCTGTCGGTCGGTCTGGACCGGGCCGCCACCGCCGAGCGCATCGCCGGCCGACCCGGTCTGTGGCTCGCCGCCGAGAACGGCGCGCAGTCCTGCGTGGTCTCCGGCGACGTCGCCGCCGTGACGGCACTGCAGGCCGAACTCGAGGCCGACGACGAGGTCCGCGTCCGCCGGGTGCCCGTCGACTACGCCTCGCACTCCGCGCACGTCGACGCCGTCGCCGCGACGGTGCTCACCGACCTCGCCCCGATCACCCCGACCGAGCCGCGGCTCCCGCTGTACTCCACGGTGACCGGAGCCCGGCTCGACCCGGGGGTGCCGCTCGACGCCGCCTACTGGGTCCGGAACCTGCGCTCCACGGTGGAGCTGCGCGCCGCCACCGACGCCCTGCTCGACGACGGGGTCGACGCCGTCGTCGAGGTGGCCCCGCACCCCGTGCTGCTGCCCGCGCTGGCCGGCACGGCCGAGGCCGCCGGGCGGGAGCTGCTGACCGTCCCCACCCTGCACCGCGACCGCTCCCGGCTGCTCGACGTCCTCGGGAACTGGGCGCGGCTGTGGGTGCACGGGACCGGGATCGACCTCGACCCCCGGCCGGACGGGCACCCCGCCGTCCCGGCCACCGCGTTCCGGCCGGGTCTGCTGCCGACCTCCCCCTTCGCCGACGAGCGGTACTGGCTCGCGCCCACCGGCCCGGCCGCCGCACCCGGTGCCGCAGGCCCCCGCGAGGAGGCGCTGTGGGCGGCCGTCGACGCCGCCGACACCGGCGCGCTCGCCCGCGTCCTGGACGTGCCCGCCGCCGACCTCGGACCCGGCGCCGTCGCCGCGCTCGCCGGGTGGCGGCGCCGCGAGTGCGAGCGCGCCGCCGTCGACGGGTGGCGGTACCGGGAGACCTGGGAGCCGCTGGCCCGTCCCGCCGGGCCGCGCCCCGGGCGCTGGCTGCTCGCCGTGTCCGAGCGCACCGACCGCGCGGTCGTCGACGAGGTCGCCGCCGCGCTCTCCGCCGCCGGCGCGGACGTCGCCGAGCTCGGGGTGCCGGCGGACGGCACCGTGGCGGCACCGGACCTGCTGGGCGCGGCCGGGGTGCTGGCCCTGTTCGCCTTCGACGACCACCCCGGCGAGAACCACCCCGGCGAGGACCACCCCGGGTCCGCGACCGGGCGGCCGCCCGGGTTCGACGCCGCCACCGGGCTGCTCCGCGCGACCGGCCCGGCCGTCGCCGGGCCGCCGCTGTGGTTCGCCACCCGCGACGCCGTCGCCGTCGCGCCGGGGGAGCACCCCGGGCGGCCCGGGCAGGCCGCCTTCCGGGCGCTGGCCCGGATCGCCGCCGCGGAGTACCCGGACCGGCCCGTGGGGGCCGTCGACCTGCCCGCCGTCCTGGACCGGCGCGCCGCGTCCCGCCTGCTCGCCCACCTGCACGACGGCACCGAGCGGGACGTCGCCCTGCGCCCCGGCGGCGCGCACGGCCGCCGGATCGTCCCCGCCCCCGCGCCGGTCGCGGCGCCGTGGACGCCGCGCGGCACGGTCCTGGTGACCGGGGGGACCGGCGGGCTCGCCGGGCACCTCGCGCGCCGGCTCGCCGACCTCGGTGCCGGGCACCTCGTGCTCGCCGGCCGTCGCGGCCCGGACGCCCCGGGCGCCGCCGCGCTCGCCGCGGACCTGCGTGCCCGCGGTGCGCGCGTCACCGTCGCGGCCTGCGACGTCACCGACCGCGCGGCGCTGACCGGGCTGCTCGCGCAGCTGCCGGACCTGCGCGCGGTGGTGCACACCGCGGGCGTCCTCGACGACGCCCTGATCGGCGACCTCACCCCGGAGCGGGCCGAACGGGTCATGGCCCCCAAGGTGCTGGCCGCACGGCTGCTCGCCGAGCTCACCGCCGACCGGGAGCTCGACGCGTTCGTCCTCTACTCCTCCTTCGCCGCGCTCGTCGGCGGGGCCGGGCAGGCCGCCTACGCCGCCGCGAACGCGGTGCTCGACGCCCTGGCCCGGCAGCTGCGCGGCCGGGGCCGCCCGGCGACCTCGCTGGCCTGGGGCATGTGGGACGGCGCGGGCATGGTCGACCCCGGGCAGGCCGCGGCGCTGCGCCGGGCCGGCATGGGGGCGATGGACCCCGACCGGGCCGTCGAGGCCCTGCTCGGCGCCGTCGGCGCGGGGGAGGACTGCCGGGCGGTCGCCGCCGTCGACTGGACCCGGCTGCGTGCGGCCACCCCCGCGCTGCGCGACGCCCCGCTGCTGGCCGGGCTGCCCGGCGCCCGCACCGCCGCCGGCCCGGACCCGGTGCCCGCGACCCCGGCCGCGGCCGACCGGGACGCGCTGCGCGAGCTCGTGACCGGCCGGGTCGCCGCCGCGCTCGGCTTCGGCGACGGCGCCCGCGTCGACCCGGGACGCTCGTTCCGCGACCTCGGGTTCGACTCGCTGACCGCCGTCGACCTGCGCAACCGGCTCGCCGAGGCCACCGGCCTCACCCTGCCGGTCACCCTGGTCTTCGACCACCCGACCGTCGACGACCTCGCCGGGCACCTGCACGGCCGCCTCGCACCCGCCGACGAGCACGCGACCCCCGACACCCCCGCGGCCGCCGCACCCGCGGTCACCGCCGAGCCGATCGCGATCATCGGCATGGCCTGCCGGCTGCCCGGCGGCGTGCAGACCCCCGAGCAGCTCTGGACGCTGCTCGCCGACGGAGTCGACGCGGTCGGCGAGTTCCCCACCGACCGGGGGTGGGACGTGGCGGGACGGCACGACCCGGACCCGGATACGCCGGGCACGTTCTACTCGACCGGGGGCGGCTTCCTGCACGACGCCGCCGACTTCGACCCCGCCTTCTTCGGCATCTCCCCCCGCGAGGCGCTGACCATGGACCCGCAGCAGCGGCTGCTGCTGGAGACGGCCTGGGAGTCCTGCGAACGGGCCGGGATCGACCCGGGTGCGCTGCGCGGCACCCGCACCGGGGTCTACGTCGGGACCAGCTACAACGACTACGGCTCGCGGGTCCGGCGCCCGGGTCCCGACGTCGAGGGGCACCTCGCCCTGGGCAGCGCCAGCAGCGTGGTCTCCGGGCGGATCGCCTACACCTTCGGCTGGGAGGGCCCGGCCCTCACCGTCGACACGGCCTGTTCGTCGTCGCTGGTCGCGCTGCACACCGCCGTACGGGCGCTGCGCACCGGCGAGTGCGAGCGCGCCCTCGCCGGCGGCGCGGTGGTCATGTCCACCCTGGACAGCTTCATCGAGTTCAGCCGGCAGCGCGCGGTGTCCGCGGACGGCCGCTGCCGGGCCTTCTCCGCCGACGCCGCGGGCGCCGGCTGGGCCGAGGGCGTCGGCACGGTGCTGCTGGAGCCGCTGTCGGTCGCCCGCCGGCTGGGGCACCCGGTGCTCGCCGTGGTCCACGGCACCGCGGTGAACTCCGACGGCGCCTCCAACGGGCTGACCGCACCCAGCGGCCCGGCGCAGCAGCGGGTCGTGCGGGCGGCGCTCGCCGACGCGGGTCTCGCCCCGGCCGACGTCGACGCGGTCGAGGCGCACGGCACCGGCACCCCGCTGGGCGACCCGATCGAGGCGGGCGCGCTGCAGGCGGTCTTCGCCGGTCCCCGGCCGCACGGGCCGGTGGCTCTGGGCGCGCTCAAGTCCAACCTCGGCCACACCCAGGCGGCCTCCGGCATCGCCGGGGTGATCAAGATGGTGCTCGCCCTGCAGCACGCGACGCTGCCGCGCACCCTGCACGCCGAGCAGGCCTCCCCGCACATCGACTGGAGCGGCGGCGAGCTGGAGCTGCTGACCGCGGCCCGCCCCTGGGAGCCGGGGCCCCGGCCCCGCATCGCCGGGGTGTCCTCGTTCGGGGTCAGCGGCACGAACGCCCACGTCATGCTCGGCGAGGCACCGGAGGACGCGGCGGGCGGCGCCACCGGCGCCACCGGGGCCGGGCCCGCGGCCGGCCCCCGGCCGGCCGGGGCGGCGCCGGTGCCGTGGCTGCTCTCCGCCCGCGGCCCGCGCGCACTGCCGGGACAGGCCGGTGCCGTGCTCGACGTCCTGGGCGACCCCGGCGACCCGGACGGTCCGGGCACCGCCGACGTCGCGGCCGCCCTGGCCGGCCGGGTGCACCACGACGACCGCGCCGTCGTCGTCGCCACCGACCCCGCGCAGGCGCGCGCGGCGCTGGCCGCGCTCGCGACGGCCCGGCCCGACCCGCACGTCGTCACCGGTGCGGTGCGCCCCGGCCTGCGGTCGGCGCTGCTGTTCACCGGCCAGGGTGCGCAGCGCGCCGGCACCGGTCGCGGCCTGTACGCGACCGACGACGCGTTCGCCGACGCGCTCGACGAGGCCTGCGCGCACCTCGACCCGCACCTGGACCGGCCGCTGCGCCCGGTGCTGTTCGCCGCCGGGGACACCCCGGACGCGGCGCTGCTCGACCGGACCGGGTACACCCAGCCGGCGCTGTTCGCGCTCGAGGTCGCCACCGCCGCCGCGGTCCGCGCCCGCGGCGTCGAACCGGTCGCCGTCGCCGGGCACTCGGTCGGGGAGATCGCGGCCGCGCACGTCGCGGGCGTGCTCCCGCTCGCCGACGCCGCCGCGCTGGTCGCGGCCCGGGCCCGGCTGATGGACGCGCTGCCCGTCGGCGGCGCGATGCTCTCGGTGCGGGCCGGCGAGGCCGAGGTCACCGCGCTGCTCGGCGACCACCCGCCGGCCCCGGCCGTCGCGGCGGTCAACGGGCCCGCGTCCACGGTGCTCTCCGGGACCTCCGAGGCGATCGAGCGGGCCGCGCGGACCTGCGCGGCCGCGGGGCTGCGGACCCGCGCGCTCACCGTGAGCCACGCGTTCCACTCGCCGCTGATGGAACCGGTGCTGGAGGACCTGCGCGCCGTCGCCGCCGGCCTGACCCACCACCGGCCCCGGACGGCGTTCGTGTCCTCGGTGACCGGTCGGCCGGTCGCCGACGACGAGCTGGGAGCCGACTACTGGGTGCGCCAGGTCGTCGCGCCCGTCCGCTGGCAGGACGCCGTGCGCGCGGTCGAGGCCACCGGCGCCGGCGCGCTGGTGGAGGTCGGGCCGGGCGGCGTGCTCAGCGCCATGAGCCGCGACTGCCTGCGCGACGACGACACCCTGCTCGTCCCGGTCCTGCGACCCGGGGTGGCCGAACCCGAGGCCGCGCTCGCCGCGTTCGGGACGCTGTGGACGGCGGGCGCGCCGGTCGCGTTCGACCTGCCCGTGCCCACCCGCCCGGTCCGGCTGCCCACCTACGCGTTCCGGCGCCGCCGCTACTGGCTCGACGCCGTCGGCGACGGTCCCGGCGTCGCCGCCGCCGGCCAGGAGGAGGCCGGGCACCCGCTGCTCGCCGCCGAGGTCGCCCTCGCCGGCACCGACGGCGGCACCGTCTTCACCGGCAGGCTGTCGACCGCCGACCACCCCTGGCTGGCCGGGCACGCGGTCGCCGGGTCGGTGCTGTTCCCCGGCACCGGGTTCCTGGAGCTGGCCCTGCACGCCGGTGCCCGCACCGGTGCACCGGTGGTGGAGGAGCTCACCATCGCCGCCCCGCTGGTGCTGACCGGCGTCGTCGCCGTGCAGGTCGCCGTGGCCGCCCCGGACGTCGACGGCCGCCGGGCGGTCGCCGTGCACAGCCGGACCGGTGACGGCCCGTGGCACCGCCACGCCGCCGGGACGCTCGCCCCCGCGTCCACCCCGGACGTGCCCGCCGGGGCGGTGACCCGGCCGCCGGCCGGTGCCGAGCCGCTCCCGGTGGAGGGCCTGTACGAGCTGCTCGCCGACAGCGGGTTCGACTACGGCCCGGAGTTCCGCGGGCTGCACGCCGCCTGGCGCGACGGCGACGACGTCGTCGCCGAGGTGGTGCTCCCGGAACGGGCCCGCACCGCCGCGGCCCGGTACCTGCTGCACCCCGCGCTCACCGACGCCGCCCTGCACACCCTCGCCTTCGGCGGGCTCGAGGGGCTCGACGGCGGCCTGATGCCGTTCTCCTGGGGCGGGGTGCGCCCCGGGCGCACCGGCGTCGACCGGGTACGGGTGCGGGTCACCACGACCGGCCGCGACACCGTCGCGGTGCGGCTCACCGACACCGACGGCGCGCCGGTCCTCGACGTCGCCGAGCTCGTCCTGCGCCCGGTCGCGGCCGACCTGCCCGCCCCGGAGCCGGTGACCGCACTGCACCGCCTCGACTGGGTGCCCGCCGACCCCGTCGCCGCCCCCGCGCCGCCGGCCGGGCGCTGGGCGCTCGTCGGGCCGGACCTGCCGGCCGGGACGTCCGCGGTGGACGCGGCGCTGCCGGCGGGCGCCCTCGAGCGCCACGCCGACCTCGCCGCGCTGCGCGCGGGCACCGGCCCGGCGCCGGACGTGCTGGTGCTGGGCGCACCCGTCCCGCCCGGTGACACCGCCGGCGAGGCCGGCACGCACGCCGCCCTCGCCGCCGCGCTGGCGCTGGTGCAGCAGGTGCTGGCCGACCCCCGGCTGGCCGGCACCCGGACCCTGGTCCTCACCCGCGACGCCGCCGTCACCGCCGACGGCGAGGTCCCGCCCGGGACCGGCGCCGCGGCCGTCGCGGGCCTGGTCCGCTCCGCCGCCACCGAGAACCCCGGCCGGTTCGCCGTCGTCGACCTGGCGGGCGAGGACCCCGACGGACCCGCCGCGCTGCCGGTCGCCGCCGCGTCCGGCGAACCGCAGCTCGCCGTCCGCGGCGGGCGGGTGCTCGTCCCGCGGCTCGTCCCGCTCGCGCCCGCACCCCCCGGCGACGGCGACGGGTGGGCACGGGGCACCGTCGTGGTCACCGGTGCCACCGGCAGTCTGGGCGGCCTCGCCGCCCGGCACGCGGTGCTCCGGCACGGAGCGCGCCGGCTGCTGCTGCTCGGGCGCCGCGGCGCGGACGCCCCCGGTGTCGCGGCGCTGCGCGACGAGCTCACCGCGGCCGGGGCCGCCGTCGACGTGCGGGCCTGCGACGTCACCGACCCGGCCGCGCTGGACGCCGCACTGGCCGGCGTCCCGCCCGCGCACCCGGTCGTCGCCGTCCTGCACACCGCGGGGGTGCTGGACGACGGGGTCGTCCACGCCCAGGACGCCGACCGGCTGGCCCGGGTCCTGGCCCCCAAGCTCGGCGGCGCGCTCGCCCTCGCCGAGCGGACCGCGGGCCCGGACCTGCGCGCGTTCGTGCTCTGGTCCTCGATCTCCGGCACCCTCGGCGGCGCGGGGCAGGCCCCGTACGCCGCGGCGAACGCCGCGCTCGACGCGCTCGCCCAGCGGCTGCGCGCCGGCGGGGTGCCCGCCCGGTCGCTGGCCTGGGGGGTCTGGTCCGACCGCAGCACCATGACCGACGCCCTCGACCGCGCCGGGCGGGCACGCGTCGCCGGGAGCGGGCTGGCCCCGATGCCGGCCGCCGCCGCGCTCGCCCAGCTCGACGCGGCCCTCGCCCGCCCCAGCACCGGATCCGGCGAGGCCCTGCTGGCCCCGATCGGCACCGACCCGGCGGCCCTGCGGGCCGCCGCGGCGGCCGGGCGGCTCCCGGCGGCCCTGCGCGGGCTGGCCCCCGCACCGCCCGCCCGCACCGCGCCCGCCGGTCCGGCGGTACCCGCCGCACCGGACGCCCGGGAGCGGCTCGCCGGGCTGTCCGGCGACGCCCGCACGGCGGCGCTGCTCGACCTGGTGCGCACGACGGCGGCGGGCGTGCTGGCGGTGCCCGACCCGGAGGAGATCGAGCCCCGCCGGGGCCTGCTCGACCTCGGCTTCGACTCGCTCACCGCGGTCGAGCTGCGCAACCGCCTCGGGGCCGCCACCGGGCTGCGGCTCCCGGTCACGCTGATGTTCGACCACCCCACCCCGCAGGCCCTCGCCGCGTTCCTCGACGGCGAGCTGCCCGCCGCCACCGCGGCCCCGGCCACCCCGGGAGCCCCGGCGGACCCGCCCGAGCTCGCCGAGCTCGACGGGATCGCGCGCCGGCTGGACCGCATCGCCCGGGACGGGGCCGCGGGCGCCGCCGTCGCCGACCGGCTGCGGCGGATGCTGGCCGACCTCGGCGGACCGGTCCCCGCGGCCGCACCGGCCGCCACGACGTCCCCGGTGGACCCGGCCGGTGTGGCCGAGGCCACCGACGACGAGCTGTTCGCCCTGATCGACCGGGACCTGGGGGCGTCGTGAGCGCCCCGTTACCTTCTTGATCAAGCCCGGTGAGGGCTTGCAGGCCACCGGCCACGGCATGACTTGTTGCCCCTGTCGTTGATGATCTGGGGGGTGTTGTCACTGTGGCCGGAGGGTGCCAACGACCGCTGATAGAGACCTGACCCGCTTGCGTGGTCTGCTCGTAACGTGGCTGCCGGCGCGGGTGTCCAGGCTGGTCTGCCACGACGGCGGAAGGGCTCCGGTTGTCCGAGGAGATCGAAGCGGTGCCGTTCGCGGTGTTCTGCGGGCTGGACGTGGGCAAGTCCGAGCACCACGCCTGCGCGCTCGACGCTGCGGGCAAGCGGGTGCACGACAAGGCCTTGCCCAACGACGAGACCGCCCTGCGTTCGGTGTTCAGCGCGCTCGCCGAGCACGGTCGGGTGCTGGTGGTAGTCGATCAACCGGCCTCGATCGGCGCGCTGGCCGTCGCGGTCGCCCGCAGCATGGACGTCGACGTGGCCTACCTGCCTGGGCTGGCGATGCGTCGGATCGCCGACCTGCACCCGGGCCAGGGCAAGACCGATGCCCGCGATGCGCACGTCATCGCCGAGGCCGCACGCAGTATGCCGCACACGCTGCGCCGGGTCGGCAGCGACGACGAGACCCTCGCTGAGCTGTCGGTGCTGGCCGGCTACGACGACGACCTCGCCGGGCAATCCACGCGGCTGACCAACCGGCTGCGTGACGCCCTGCTGCACATTCATCCGGCCCTGGAACGTCTGATCGGGCCCCGTCTGGACCGCGGCGGGGTCCAGGACCTGCTCGCCGCCGCACCCACCCCCACGGCGCTGCGCCAGCTCGGCGAGAACGGCATCGCCGAGCTCATGCGACCGCGCTCGCCGCGCCTGGCGCGGACCCTGCCCGCCCAGATCATGGCCGCCCTCGACGCCCAGACGCTCGTGGTCGCCGGCACGGCCGCCTTCGCCCGCGTCATCAGCGGAGTCGCCGCGCAGCTGCGTGACGTCCACGCCGAACGGGGCAATCTGGCCGATGAGCTCGAGGCCCGCCTGGAGGCCCACCCTCTTGGATCGGTCCTGACCTCGATGCCCGGACTCGGGGTCAGGACCGCCATCAAGATCCTCACCATCGTCGGCGACGGATCCGCGTTCCCGACCGCCGGACACCTGGCCGCCTACGCCGGCCTCGCACCCGTCACCAGACGGTCCGGGACCTCGATCAAGGGCGAGACCCGCTCCCAGCGCGGGAACCACGCCCTCAAGTCCGCGCTGTTCCTCTCGGCGTTCGCCAGCCTCGCCGACCCCGTCAGCCGCGCCTACTACGACCGCAAACGAGCCCAGGGCAAACGCCACAACGCCGCCCTCATCTGTCTGGCCCGCCGCCGCATCGACGTCCTGTTCGCCATGCTCCGCGACCGCACGCCCTACACCCCGCCGATCGTCACCGAACCCGATCCGGCGCTCGCAGCGGCTTGACAACCACATAGAGACACCCCCCGGCCCGACCACGCCGACCCGGACGGAGAACCGGTGAGCACCGAGACTGAGAACCGGCTGCGCGAGTACCTCAAGCGGGTTACCACCGAGCTGCACTCCACCCGCGAGCAGCTCGCCGAGGCCGCCCGCAGCGCCGGCGAACCCGTCGCGATCGTGGGGATGGCCTGCCGCTACCCCGGCGGCGTCCGCAACCCCGAGGACCTGTGGGAGCTGGTCGCCGCCGGTCGTGACGCCGTCGGGCCGTTCCCGACCGACCGCGGCTGGGACCTGGAGGCGCTCTACGACCCGGACCCCGACGTCCCGGGCACCTCCTACGCCACCGAGGGCGGGTTCGTCGACGACGTCGCGGACTTCGACGCCGCGTTCTTCGGGCTCTCCCCGCGCGAGGCGATCGCGATCGACCCGCAGCAGCGCCTGCTGCTGGAGACGGCGTGGGAGGCCCTGGAGCGGGCCGGGATCGACCCGGACGGGCTGCGCGGCAGCCGGACCGGGGTGTTCGCCGGGGTCATGTACCAGGACTACGTCCGCCGGCTCGACGCCGTGCCCGCCGATGTCGAGCCCTACGTCGGCGCCGGGGGATCCGGGAGCATCGCCTCCGGCCGCGTCGCCTACGTGCTGGGCCTGGAGGGCCCGGCCGTCACCGTCGACACCGCCTGCTCGTCGTCGCTGGTCGCGCTGCACTGGGCGGCCCGCTCGCTGCGGGCCGGCGAGGTCGACCTGGCGCTGGTCGGTGGCTCGATGGTGATGTCGACCCCGGTCGCGTTCGTCGACTTCGCCCGCCAGCGCGGCCTCGCCCCGGACGGGCGGTGCAAGGCCTACGCCGACGGCGCCGACGGCACCGGATGGGGCGAGGGCGTCGGGATGCTGGCCGTCGAGCGCCTGTCCGACGCGCGCCGCCACGGCCACCCGGTGCTGGCGATCGTCACCGGCTCCGCCGTCAACTCCGACGGCGCCAGCAGCGGGCTCACCGCCCCGAACGGCCCGTCGCAGCAGCGGGTGCTGCGCGCCGCGCTGGACGCGGCCGGGATCGGGCCGGCCGAGGTCGACCTGGTCGAGGGGCACGGCACCGGCACCGCCCTCGGCGACCCGATCGAGGCGCAGGCGCTGCTCGCCGTCTACGGCCGCGACCGCGACCCGCGCCACCCGCTGTGGCTCGGGTCGCTGAAGTCCAACATCGGCCACACCCAGGCCGCGGCCGGGGTCGGTGGCGTGATCAAGACCGTGCTCGCGCTGCAGCACGGCGTCATGCCGGCGACCCTGCACGCCGAGCACCCGTCCGGTGCCGTGGACTGGGACGCCGGTGCGGTGAGCCTGCTGACCCGGGCCCGGGACTGGCCCGAGACCGGGCGTCCACGCCGCGCGGGGGTGTCGTCGTTCGGCTTCTCCGGCACCAACGCCCACGTCGTCGTCGAGCAGGCGCCCGCGCCCGAGCCGGGCCCCGACAGCGGGACCGGGCCCGACGCCGGGACCGGCGGACCGGTGCCGTGGGTGCTGTCGGCGCGCGACCCGCAGGCCCTGGCCGGACAGGCCGCGGCCCTGCTGCACCGGGTCACCGCCGGCGCCGCGCCCGGCACCGACGCCGACATCGCCGCGTCCCTGCTGCGGACGCGCACCGCGTTCCCGCACCGGGCGGTGGTCGCCGGCGGCGCCCGCGCCGACCTCGTCGACGGGCTGCGGGCACTCGCGGACGGGACCGCGCCGCCCGCGGGCCGGCCGGCCGCCGCCCTGGTGACCGGGTCCGCGCGCCGGGGCCGCACCGCGTTCCTGTTCACCGGGCAGGGCGCGCAGCGCGCCGCGACCGGGCGGGACCTGCACGGGGCCGTCCCCGCCTACACCGAGGCGTTCGACGCGGCCTGCGCGGCCCTCGACCCGCACCTGCCCCGGCCGCTGCACGAGGTCGTCCTCGCCGCGCCCGGCACCCCGGAGGCCGCCCTGCTGGACAGCACCCGCTGGACCCAGCCGGCGCTGTTCGCCGTCGAGGTCGCGCTCGCCGCCACCTGGCGGGCCGCCGGCGTCGAGCCCGACGCGGTCCTCGGGCACTCGATCGGTGGGATCACCGCCGCCCACGTCGCCGGGCCGCTGTCGCTGGCCGACGCCGCCCGGCTGGTCGCGGTGCGTGCGGCGCTCATGCAGGACGCGCCCGGGGGCGGTGCCATGATCTCGGTCCGCGCCGGCGTCGACACCGTCGCCCCGCTGGTCGCCGAGCAGGGCGGCCGGGTGTCCGTCGCGGCCGTCAACGGGCCGTCCGCGGTGGTCCTGTCCGGCGACGCCGACGCCGTCGACGCGATCGCCGCCCACCTCGCCGGTCGCGGCGTGCGCACCACCCGGCTGCGCGTCGGGCACGCCTTCCACTCCGCGCACATGGACGGGGCCGCCGCCACGCTCGCGGACGCCGTCGGCCCCCTGGCCGCCGCCGACGCCCGGATCCCGGTCGTCTCGGACCTGACCGGGGCGGTGGCCGCACCCGCCGACCTCACCGACCCCGCACACTGGGCCCGCGCCTTGCGCGGCACCGTCCGGTTCGCCGACGGGGTCCGCGCGCTGCGGGGGCTCGGCGTGACCCGGATGGTCGAGATCGGCCCGGACGCCGCGCTGACCCCGGCCGCCCTCGAGGTCCTCGCCGCGGACGACGGGCCGGACTGCCTGGTCGTCCCGACCCTGCGCCGCGAGCGCGACGAGGCCGTCGACCTGCTCGCCGCCCTCGGTGCGCTGCACGCGGCCGGGGGGTGCGCGATCGACTGGACCGCGGTCGCGCCCGCCCTGCGCGGCGCCCGCCGGGTCGACCTGCCGACCTACGCGTTCCGCCGGACCCGGTACTGGCTCGACGCCGCTGACGGGGCCACCGGGACCCCGGCCGGGGGCACCACCGGCCACCCGGTGCTCACCGCGGCCGTCGAGCTCCCGGGCAGCGACGGGGTCGTGCTCACCGGCCGCGTCGGGCCGCGGGGCCTGCCGTGGCTGGCCGACCACGCCGTCGCGGACAGCCCGCTGCTGCCCGGCACCGCCCTGGCCGAGCTGGCGGTCCGGGCCGGCGACGAGGTCGGGGCGGGCCGCCTCGAGGAGCTCACGCTCGAGGCGCCGCTGGTCCCCGCCGCCCCGCCCGCCCCGGCCACCGAGGTGCAGGCCGTCGTGGGCGCGCCCGGCGCGGACGGGCTGCGCACCGTGGAGGTCTGGGCCCGCTCCGGCGACCCCGACGACGGGGCGGGCGGCTGGGTGCGCCACGCCTGCGGCACCCTCGGCGACGCCGGCCCGGAGGGCCCCCGGCCCGACCCCGATCTCCTGAGCTGGCCACCGGCCGGCGCGGAGCCGGTCGCGGTCACCGGGCTCTACGACCGGTTCGCCGCGGGTGCCTTCCACTACGGCCCGGCCTTCCGCGGGGTGCGTGCGGTCTGGACCCGCGGCGCCACGGTGTTCGCCGAGGTCGTGCTCCCGCCCGAGGCGGGCGAGCCGGGACCGTGGGGCCTGCACCCGGCCCTGTTCGACGCGGCGCTGCACCCGCTGGCCGCCACCGGCGCGCTGCTCGACCCCGACCCGCACGACCGGCCCCGGCTGCCGTTCTCCTGGTCCGGGGTCCGGCTGCACGCGACCGGCGCCGGTGCGCTGCGGGTCCGGCTCGACCGGGCCGGTCCGGGCGCGGTGTCGCTGCGGCTCGCCGACGGCGCCGGCGCCCCGGTCGCCGACGTCGAGGCGTTGGTCGTGCGCCCCACCGACCCCGGTGGGCCGGTCGGCCGCCCTCGCCACCGCGAGCTGTTCACGACGGCGTGGACCCCGGTCGCGGCCGGCACGCCGCCGCGCCGCGCGGCCCTGCTCGGCGACGCCGGCGGGGCGGCCGGGACGCTGCCCGCCGTGCTCGCCACGGCGCTCACCGCGGCCGGGGTGCACGTCGAGCACTACGCCGACGCCGCGTCGCTGGCCGCGGCGACGGGCTCCGGCACCGCGCCCCCGGAGGCCGTGCTGGTGGTCCCCGCGGCCGGGGCCGGTCCGGACGCCGACCCCGACCCGGCCGCCCGCGCCCGGCGGCTCACCGCCGCCGCGCTGGCCCTGCTGCAGGACTGGGCCGGGCCCGGGGCCGACGTGGCGTCCCGGCTGGTCGTCGTGACCGAACGCGCGACGCACGGCGACGGGGGAGCACCGGACCCGGCCGCCGCCGCGGTCCGGGGCCTGGCCGGCGCCGCGCAGACCGAGTCACCCGGGCGGATCGCGCTGCTCGACCTCGACGGCGACGCCACCGGCCCGCCCGCGGTCGCGGCGCTGCTGGAACCGCTGCTGGCCGACCCGGCCGCCCGGATGGCCGTGCGTGCGGGCACCGGGTACGTACCGCGGCTCGAGGGTGTCGCGCCGGTCCCGCGGGCGGGTGCCGACGAGCTCGCCGCCGGCGGTCTCGCCGACGCGACGGTGCTCGTCACCGGCGCGACCGGAGCACTCGGCGGCGCGGTCGCCCGGCACCTGGTCCGCCGGCACGGTGCCCGGCACCTGCTGCTGCTCGGCCGCCGCGGCAACGCCGCCCCCGGGGCCGCCGCACTGGTCGCCGAGCTGCGGGAGCTGACCGGACCGGACGGCACGGTCGAGCTCCACGCCGCCGACGTCGCCGACCGCACCGCGCTCGCCGGGGTGCTGGCCGGTGTCCCGGCCGCCCGCCCGCTGCGCGCGGTGGTGCACGTGGCCGGGCTCCTCGACGACGGCACCATCGGCTCGCTCACCCCCGAGCGCCTCGCGGCGGTGCTGCGGCCCAAGGCCGACGCCGCGGTCCTGCTCGACGAGCTGACCCTCCCCGACGCACCCACCACCGTGCTGTTCTCCTCGGCCGCCGGGGTCCTCGGCGGAGGGGGGCAGGGCAACTACGCGGCCGCCAACACCTTCCTCGACGCCTTCGCCGCCGCACGCTCCGCCGCCGGGCGCCGGACGCTGTCCGTCGCCTGGGGACGATGGGCCGGCGGGATGGCCGGGCGCGACGACACCGGTGCCGACCGCTCCGGGATCGCGGCGCTGGGCGCCGGTCGGGCCCTCGGCCTGCTCGACGAGGCCCTGGCCGGGAACGAGCCGGCCGTGGTGGCCCTGCGGCTGGACCGGCCCGCGCTGTGGGCGGCCGCCGACGCCGGTTCCGGACCCGCGTTGCTGCGGCTGCTCGCCGGACCGCCGCGGCGCCGCACCGCGCGCGGCGCCGCCGCGGCCGCGGGGCCGGACGGGGGGATCGCCGCGCTGCACGGGGACGCCCGGCTGGCGGCGCTCGGCACCCTGGTGTGCACCCACGTCGCCGAGGTGCTCGGGCACGGCGCCGGCTCGGTCGGCCCGGAGACCGACCTGGTCGACGCCGGGTTCGACTCGCTGACCGCCATCGAGCTGCGCAACCGGCTCGCCGCCGCCACCGGGCTCCGGCTGGGCGCCACCCTGGTGTTCGACCACGAGACCCCGGCCGCGCTCGCCGCGCACCTGCACGACCGGCTCGGCGACGGCGCGGCCCGCCCGCCCGGCCCCGCCCGGTCCGCCGCGGCCGCCCCGGACGGGGGCGACGGGGCCCTGCTCGGCCTCTACACCGGGGCGTTCCGCACCGGGAGGTGGAAGGAGGTCTTCGAGCTCCTGCGTGCGGCGGCGGCGCTGCGCCCCTCCTTCGACGGCCCCGCCGACCTCGATGCGGCCGGCCGTCCGGTGGTCCCGGTCCGGCTCGCGCGCGGGAGCGCCGTCCGGCCGGTGTTGTGCTTCTCCTCCTGCCTGGCCGTCGCCGGCATCCACCAGTACGCCCGGTTCGCCGGCGCGTTCCGCGGGCGCCGCGACGTCGCCGCGCTGGCGGTCCCCGGCTTCGGTCGTGACGAGCTCCTCCCGACCGGCATCGGCGCGGTGGTCGCCGCGCAGGCCGAGGCCGTCCGCCGGTCCGCGGGGGACACCGCGCCGGTCCTGCTCGGCTCCTCGGCGGGCGGCTGGTTCGCGCACGCCGTGGCCCGGCACCTGGAGTCGGCCGGCGAGCCGCCGGCCGGTGTCGTGCTCGTCGACACCTACACCCCGCAGAGCGACCTCATGGACCGGTTCGGGCTGTCGCTGATGGACGGCATGGTCGAGCGGGAGGGCACGTTCGTGACGATGGACGACGACCGGCTCTCGGCGATGGGCTGGTACCTGGACCTGTTCCGCACCTGGGAGCCCGGCCCCACCGGCGTCGCCACCCTGCTCGTCCGCGCCACCGAACCGCTGGCCGGTGCCCGCGACCTCGGGGACGGGCGGGACTGGCGCTCCACCTGGGACTTCCCGCACGACACCGTCGACGTCGCCGGTGACCACTTCTCGATGCTCGAGGAGCACGCGGCGCCGACCGCGGCCGCGATCGAGGAGTGGATCGAGTCGCTCGACCGACCCGCCGTCCGGACCCGTCCGGCGGCGACGACCCCGAGGGAGACCGTCCGATGACCACCTCCGTGGCCACCGACCTGTGGTTCCGCCGTTTCCGCACCGCCGACGACGACCGGCCGCCGCGCGCGCGGCTGCTGTGCTTCCCGCACGCCGGCGGCGCCGCCAGCTACTTCGCCGGGCTCTCCGGTCGGCTGCGCCCGGACGTCGACGTCGTCGCCGTCCAGTACCCGGGCCGGCAGGACCGCCGCGGCGAGCCGTTCGCCACGGACCTGGCGACGCTGGCGGACCGGATCGTCGAGCAGCTCGGCGACGGCCCCGCCCCCGACGGGCTGCCGCTGGCGCTGTTCGGGCACAGCATGGGGGCCACCGTCGCCTACGAGGTCGCGCGCCGGCTGGAGCGCGACCACGAGCGGCCGGTGGACCGGCTGGTCGTCTCCGCCCGCAACGCCCCGTCCGAGCACCGCAGCGCCGGGATCCACCGGCTCGACGACGCCGGTGTGGTCGCCGAGCTGCGCCGCATCGGCGGCACCGGCGGGGAACTGCTCGCCGACCCGGAGATGCTGCAGCTCGTCCTGCCCCCGGTCCGCGCGGACTACACCGCGGCCGAGACCTACGCCTGGGTCCCCGGCCCGCCGCTGCGCGCCCCGATCGACGGCCTGTGCGGCGACCGCGACCCGCGGGTCGCGCCGGAGGACCTGCGCGGCTGGGCCGCGCACACCGCCGGCGGGTTCACCCTGCGGTCGGTGCCCGGCGACCACTTCTACTTCGGCGCGGACCCCGCCCCGGTGGTCTCGCTGGTACGCGAGCGGCTGACCGCCCGGGCGTAGCGGATCCGGGCGGCGCCACCTCCGGCGCCGCCCGGACCGGGGTCAGGTCCGGGCGGCGGTGACCGGCCCGTGCAGCGCGGCCTCCAGCAGGTCCGCCGCCGCGGACGTCCCGCCGGCGCGCTCCATCTCGGCCGCGATGCGGTCCAGCCCGGCGGCGAGCCGCCGGTCCCCGGTGACCCGGTCGACCGCGGCGCGCAGCGCGCCCGCGGACAGCCCGGCCGGGTCGAGCCGCTCGCCCAGGTCCAGCTCAGCGAGCCGGTCGGCGTTCGCCCGCTGCTCGGCCATCTGCGGCACCGCCACCATCGGGACCCGGGCCCGCGCGGCCTCCAGGACGCTGTTCATGCCGCCGTGGGTCACGAACACCGCGGCGTGCTCGAGGACCTGCAGCTGCGGCACCGAGCTGTGGATCTCGACGTGCGGGCCGTGCGCGCCGAAGGAGTAGGGGTCGACGTGCTCGCCGACGACCAGCACCACGTGCAGCCCGGACTCCCGCAACGCCGCGAGCGCCAGCTCGTAGAACCCGCGGTCCGCGGAGTAGACCGTGCCCAGCGAGACCAGGCAGACCGGCCGCCCGGACGCGGGCGGCGACCAGGTCCCCTGGAATGTGCGCGCACCCGGACAGGGACCGACGAAGTGGTGGGTGTCGTCGAAGGTCTCGTGCGCGAACTGGAAGCTGCGGGGCAGGAACACCAGCTGCGCGCGGACCCCCGTCCCGACGCTGTCGACCAGCTCGGCGAGGGTTAGCCCGGCCGCGGACGCGAGCCGCTGCATCCGCAGGGCGAACCACCACAGCCTCGGGTCGAGGCGGTTGGAGCGGATGTAGGTGCCCATGAGCGACCAGTGCTCGTTGGCGACGAAGTTCGGCCAGCACGGCACCACCGGCACGTCGAGCTCGCGCGCGAGCAGCCGGCCCCACCAGGCGGTGAGGCCGTCGAACACCACGAGGTCCGGGCGGTCGCCGGCGAGGCGGCGGCGCAGCTCGGCCGGGCGGACCCGGGACTCGCGCAGCCCGGCGAGCAGGCCGCGGGTGAGGTCGGTCCCGGTGAGCGTGTACGGCTTCGTCGCCGGGGGCGGCATGGTCGACTCGTGCGCCAGCAGCGTCGCGCCGGTCTCGGCGATCCGGTCGCGGTAGCGGGCGGTGGTGGCGTAGGTGACGCGGTGCCCGCGCCCGACCATGTCCGCCACCACTCCGAGGGTGGGGTTGATGTGACCGGCCGCCGGCGGGGCGACCACGAGGATGTGGGCCATGACGGGCCTTTCTCGACGGGGCCTGCCACCGAACCTAGGTCGCGGCCCGGCCCGCGGGCGCTGACATGTGTCATGCCGAGCCGGTGACAGGAGTGCGCGCGGCGGCCCCCACCGGCACGGCACCGTCGGTGCCGTGACCGAGCCGCCCTCCCGGACGGCCGGGCGGAGACCGACAGAGAAGGAAGTGGCGATGTCCTCGCAGCCGACCAACAGCAACACCAAGCAGATCCTGGTGATGTCCCTGGGCGCCATCATCGGCGGCATCGTGCTGGGGATCTGCGGCATGTGGGTGCTCAACCCGGGCATCATGATCCCGATCGGTGTCGTGATCGGACTGGCCGTCACCATGCCGATGGTGCGTTCGAAGTCCTGAGCCGGCGTCGACCCCGACCATTCCCGAGACGGGCCGGATCCTCGCGATCCGGCCCGTTTCGGCGTCCCACGGCCCGGGTCCCGCGCCCGGCCGGGCGAGGAGCGGACCCATCATGACGACGGACGAGACCCCACCGGCGCCCGGCCGCCGGCGCGCTGCGGCGCGCGGCGGGCTGGCGGCGCTGTGCACCGGGCTGGCCCTGGGCGCCTGTCACGCCCCGCCGGCACCGGACCCGGCCGACCCGGCGACGGTCGTGGTGCGGCAGGGCGCGCTGCGCGGCGAGGACGCCGGAGCCCACCGCGCCTACCGCGGCATCCCCTACGCGGCACCCCCGGTCGGGCCCGGGCGCTGGGCAGCCCCGGGGCCCGCACCGGCGTGGGACGGCGTGCGCGACGCGACCCGCTCCGGGGCCGCCTGCGCGCAGCTGCCCAGCAGCGTGGCCGACCTGGCCTCCGACACCGAGGACTGCCTGTTCCTCGACGTGACGGTGCCGGCGGACGCCGACCCGGACCGGCCGCGGCCG